>NZ_JBHVPP010000004.1:52988-418162 GCF_042887295.1 Streptomyces sp. NPDC057950 | reverse complement strand
GCCCGGTTACATTCCGAACCCGGAAGCTAAGCCTCACAGCGCCGATGGTACTGCAGGGGGGACCCTGTGGGAGAGTAGGACGCCGCCGAACAAATATTGTGGGAGACCCCCGTACCGGGAAATCGGTACGGGGGTTTTCTGCGTTCGGGATTTTTTTATTTGGGGGCCTCTTGGGAAAGAGGCCCCTTTTTTTGTGCCGGCTTACAGGCGTCCTGCCGCCTTGAGGGACAGATACGCGTCCGCGAGAGCGGGGGGCAGATCGTCCGGAGTCGCGTCCACGACCGTCACCCCATGGCGCATCAACTGCTCTGCCGTGCGACGCCGTTCCGCCTGGGCGTGGGCCGCTGCCGCCGCCTCGTACACGGCGTCGGCGTTGCCGCGGGCCCTCGCCATGCGGGCGACATGCGGATCGGCGACCGAAGCCACCAGAACCGTATGACGCTGTGTGAGACGGGAGAGGACGGGGAGCAGGCCCTCCTCGACCGGGGCCGCGTCGAGCGTCGTCAGCAGGACGATCAGGGAGCGGCGCCGGGCCGTACGGAGTGCCGTGGCGGTCAGGCCGCGTGCGTCGGTCTCGACGAGCTCCGGCTCCAGGGTGGCCATCGCGGCGACCAGGGAGGGCAGGACGTCGCCGGCCGCGCGGCCCTGGACGAGGGCGCGTACCCGACGGTCGTACGCGAGGAGGTCCACGCGGTCGCCGGCCCGGGAAGCCAGCGCGGCGAGGAGCAGGGCCGCGTCCAGGGAGGCGTCGAGGCGCGGGGCGTCACCCACACGGCCCGCCGAGGTGCGGCCCGTGTCGAGGACCAGGAGGATGTGGCGGTCGCGTTCGGGGCGCCAGGTGCGGACGGCGACCGTGGAGTGGCGAGCCGTGGCACGCCAGTCGATGGACCGGGTGTCGTCGCCGGGGACGTACTCGCGCAGACTGTCGAACTCGGTGCCCTCGCCGCGGGTCAGGACGCTGGTGCGGCCGTCGAGTTCACGGAGCCGGGCCAGTTTGGACGGGAGGTGCTTGCGGCTGGTGAACGGGGGCAGGACGCGCACCGTCCACGGGACCTTGTGGCTGCCCTGGCGGGAGAACAGACCGAGTGGACCGTACGAGCGAATCGTGACGCGGTCGGCGTGCCGGTCGCCGCGGCGAGTGGGGCGCAGCCGGGTCGTCAGCCGGCGGCGTTCGCCGGGCGGGACCGTCAGACGGTGACGGGACGCGGCCACCTCGGTGCCGGCTTCCCAGCTGCTCGGGGGCCAGGCGTCGCGGAGGCGGGCACGCAGGGGGCGGCCCGAGGGGTTCGTGACGCTCAGAGTGACGTCGGCGGTCTCGCCCAGGCGTACCGAGGTGTCGCCGGAGCGGGTCAGACCGAGACGGCGTACCGGTGCGGCCAGGGCCGCGTCGCAGGCGCAGGCCAGCGCCAGAGGGGCGTTCACGGCGAGGATGCCCGTCCAGCTCGGTTCCCAGACGCCGATGGGGATGGTGCCGATGGCCGCCAGGAGAGCGGCGCGCCCGGTGAGTGCCATCAGCGGGGGACGGGGACGTGGGCGAGGATCGCGTTGATGACCGAGTCGCTGGTCACGCCCTCCATCTCGGCCTCGGGGCGCAGCTGGATGCGATGGCGGAGAGTGGGGAGGGCCAGGGCCTTCACATCGTCCGGGATGACGTAGTCGCGGCCGGTCAGCCACGCCCAGGCGCGGGCCGTCGCGAGGAGGGCCGTCGCGCCGCGCGGGGAGACACCGAGGGTGAGGGACGGCGATTCCCGGGTGGCGCGGCAGATGTCCACCACATAGCCGGTGATCTCGGGAGACACCGCGGTCTTGGCGACGGCGGTGCGCGCGGCTTCCAGGTCGGCAGGGCCCGCCACGGGGCGTACGCCGGCGGCCCGCAGATCGCGTGGGTCGAATCCCTCGGCGTGCCGGGTGAGGACGTCGATCTCGTCCTCGCGGGAGGGGAGAGGGATCGTCAGTTTGAGCAGGAAGCGGTCGAGTTGGGCCTCCGGCAGGGGGTACGTCCCCTCGTACTCGACCGGGTTCTGGGTGGCTGCGACGAGGAAGGGCTCCGGGAGCAGTCGGGGCGTGCCGTCGACCGTGACCTGGCGTTCCTCCATCGCCTCGAGGAGGGACGACTGCGTCTTGGGCGGGGTGCGGTTGATCTCGTCGGCGAGCAGCAGGTTGGTGAAGACCGGGCCGGGCTGGAAGGAGAACTCGGCGGTGCGGGCGTCGTAGACGAGCGAGCCGGTGATGTCGCTCGGCATCAGGTCGGGAGTGAACTGGACACGCTTGGTGTCGAGTTCCAGTGCCGAGGCCAGGGCGCGGACGAGCAGCGTCTTGGCGACCCCGGGGACTCCCTCGAGGAGCACGTGTCCGCGGCACAGGAGGGCGACGACGAGGCCGGTCACGGCGGGGTCCTGGCCGACCACGGCTTTGGCGATCTCGGCGCGCAGGGCTTCCAGGGAGGAGCGGGCGGCGCCCGGATCCCCGGTGTACCCGGCGTTGTCAGTGGTCGGGGCCATCATGAACGGCGTACCTCTCTTTCGAGGGCGTCTAGTCGGTCGACGAGGGAGACGAGGGCCGCGTCGTCGCGGGGCGGCGGCCCGAAGAGGAGGGGGTGCAGGGAGGACTGTCCGTCGCCGTGGAGCTGGGCGGACAGGGCGGGGAGCAGGGCCTCGGGCGCGTGAGCCTGGGTGGGGGACACGCCGACGAGGGGGGCGAGGCGGGTGCGGGTGGCGGAGCGCAGGGCGTCGGCGGCGCGGTCGCGGGCGTCGGCCTTGCGGTAGAGGCGGGCGCGGCCCTCGACGGTTTCCGAGGCGCGGATCGCGACGGGCAGGCGTTCGGGGACGAGGGGACCGAGTCGGCGTGCTCGCCAGAAGGCGGCCAGGCCCGCGGCGATGAGGAGTTGCAGGGTGCCCCAGAGCCAGCCCGAGGGCAGCAGGTCGAAGAAGGTCTTGCCGCCCGCGTCGGTCGCCGAGGTGTCGGACAGGGAGGGGAGGTACCAGACCAGATGGGGGCGGGAACCGAGCAGTTGGAGGGCGAGCGAGGCGTTGCCCTGCTGGTCGAGACGGTTGTTGTAGAGGATGTCGGGGGCGCCGACGACGACGGTGTCGCCGTTCTCGGAGGTTGCCGGGATCCGCAGCAGGGTGGACAGGCCGTCGCTGGGGTAGCAGGAGTCGGCGTCGAGGGCGGTGGTGGTGTAGCGGATGCCGCCGGTGTCGGCGCTGCCCGCGCGGCGGGCGGCCGGCAGGTCGCAGTCGGGCGCGAGCGTCGAGTCGAAGCTGATCGCGGGGTCGGCGGTGACGCCGGGGGCGAGGGTGCCGAGGGAGGGAGCTTCGGGGGCGATCAGGATCGTGCGGCCGCCGGAGCTCGCGGTCGCCCTGTGGAGGCCGGTCCGCTGGCTGTCGGTCAGCAGGTCGGGGGCGGCGACGAGCAGGGTGGTGTCGGGGCCGGCCGCGGCGCGGGCCTCGTCCAGGGTGGTGACCACGCGGGTGGAGACGCCGCGGTCGCCCAGGAGTTCGGCGACGGCGCGGCTGCCGTAGGGGTCGGCGGAGCGCGGGTCGAGGCGGCCGTGCTGGGCGCCGGAGCGGATCGCGGCGATCGCCACGGCGGCCGCCAGCAGGATCACGACCGCGAGGGTGACTCCTCGGGCGCGCGTCCACACCTGGCGGGCGGTGGGCGACGCCGAGGTGGAGGGGAGGGCGGCCTCGGTCATGAGGCGGCTCCGCGGCCGGTGTGGTGGGCGCTGCCCGTGAGCACGGGTTTGCTGCGCTCCAGGTCGCGGTCGAGCTCGGTGAGGCGGCCGTAGGCGCTGGAGCCGGCGGGCCGGCCGCCGTACGTGACGTCGTCGAAGTCGCGGGCGGCGGCGCGCAGTCGTTCCGTGTGTCCGGGCAAGGTGCGGCCCGCCTCGGCGGCCGCCTCGTCCGCGGTACGGCCGGGGCGCGGGTCGAGGAGGGTGCGTTCCTCCAGGGAGCGGACGATGGCGCGCATGCGTTCCTGGACGGCCTGGTTCCAGTGGCCCTGGGCGGCGTGGGCCTCGGCCGCCGAGCGGTGTTCGGCGGCGCTGCGGGGGCGGGCGTCGAAGAGCGCGGCGGCCGAGGCGGGTGCGCGTTGCGGGGTGCCCAGGCGCCACCAGAGGGCGGCGACGACGGCGAGTACGGCCACCACGATCACCAGTAGTCCGAGGGCGCCGCCGGGGGCCGCGGAGGACGCGGCTCCGAACAGCTTGTCGACCCAGTCCCAGAAGGCGTTCAGGGCGCGTTGGACCAGGCTGGGTTCGTTCTCGTGGTACATCCGCTTGGACAGTTCGCGCCTGGCCGCCTCCCGTGCGGGGTCGCGCGGGATCGTCACCGGTGGTTCGTCGCCGCCGTGCGGCAGCGCGAGGACGGCCGCGGCGCCGGTGTGCGGCAGCGCTCGCAGCGTAGTGAGAACTCCCCCCGCCGGACTCACTCCGTCAGCCTCCCGCGGTGGTGCCGGGGGCGTGGGACTCGTAGTCCCGTACGCCGGCGGCGCGGGCCAGGTCGAGGTCGAGGGCCTCGCGGCGGATGCGCTGGTCGATGTAGAGGAGCACGGTGACGCCGGCGGTGATCGGGAAGGTGAGCATGGACCCGATGACCGAGCCGATCCCGCTGATGACGAGGAACGTCCAGCCCAGGCTGCCGCCGCCGCTGTTGAGGAAGCCGCTGATGCCGTTGCCGCTGAGGGCGGCGGCGAGGATGGAGAACGGGATGACGACGATCGACGCGACGATGTTGGCGATGATCGTGGCGAGCAGCTGAATGCCGAAGATCCGCCACCAGGAGCCGCGGACGAGCTTGGCGGAGCGGCTCATCGACTTGAGGACGCCCTGCTTCTCCAGCATGAGCGCCGGAGAGGCGAGGGAGAAGCGGATCATCAGCCAGAGGGCGACGACGGCCGCGCCGAGTCCGCCCAGGGCGGCGAGTGCCGCGCCGGGGCCGCTCGCGCCGGCGAACGCGATGATCACACCCGGCAGGACGCCGACGCCGATGATCGCGCAGGCGAGGAGCGGCAGCAGGAAGGTCAGACCGAACAGTTTCAGCAGCTGGGGGCGGGCGTCCCGCCATGCCTCGGTGGCGGTGACGGGCTTGCCGAGCACCGCGCGGCTGGTGACGGAGGTGAGCAGCGCCGTCGCGACGATGGTGCCGAGCAGGGTGATGAGCAGGACGATGCCCGAGCTGAGCAGGGCGGAGCCCAGGGCGTGGCTCAGTTCGCCGACGGTGGCGCTCGGGTCGTTGAGGGCGTCGGTGTCGGCGTTGTCGTTCAGGAAGAAGCCCTGGAGCAGGATGACCGCGATCTGCGTGACGACGGCGACGGTCAGCGAGATGCCCAGGACCGTGCGCCAGTACGTGCGCATCGTGGAGACCGCGCCGTCGAGGATCTCGCCGACGCCGAGCGGGCGCAGCGGGATGACGCCGGGCTTGGCGGCGGGGGGCGGGCCGCCCCAGTTTCCGCCCCAGCCGGTGGGACCTCCTGGTCCGCGGCCGGGTCCGCCCCAGGCTCCGTAGCCGCCGCCGCGACCCGCCGGGCCGCCGGGGCCGGGAGGCCGGCCGCCGCCCCAGCCGGGTCCGGGCGGAGGCGGGGGCGGGGTCCGGCCGGGGCCCTGGGGGCTGGGGGCGGACCACTGGCCGGGCGGGGGCTGTTCCTTGGACCACTTCGAGGGCGGCTCCGGCTGGTCGGGGCCGCCCTGGTCCGAGGGCCGCTCCGGGGGCTGCGCGGTGCCGGAGCCGTCCGGCTCGTGCCCGTCGGAGGGGGCGGATCCGGGCGAGGCCCAGCCCGGAGTGTCGTTCATCGTCGCTCCTTCACGGTGCGCGTCCGCGGGCGCGGCGGCAGGTTGGCAGCCATCGTGTCACGGTGTGCCCGGGAGGGGACCGGCCGCCGTATGGGCTGCACATCTTCAATTGTCCGCCGGGTACGGGGCAGACTGGGCGGATGGCTGATCAGTACGCGCAATCCCGCGAGCACGACGGGCCAATGGAGATACCGGCGATCCGCTGGGAGGAACCACCTGAAGGGCCCGTAGTGGTCCTTCTCGACCAGACACGGCTGCCGGCCGAGGAAGTCGAGCTGGTGTGCACGGATGCCCCGGCGCTGGTGGAGGCGATCCGCACGCTGGCCGTGCGCGGTGCGCCGCTGCTCGGCATCGCCGGGGCGTACGGTGTCGCGCTCGCCGCGGTGCGCGGCTTCGACGTCGAGGATGCCGCCCGTGCGCTGGCCGGGGCCCGGCCGACGGCGGTGAACCTCGCCGTGGGTGTGCGCCGGGCGCAGGCGGCGTACCGAGGAGCGCTCTCCGGCGGCGGTGACCAGCGGGCGGCCGGGGAGGCGGCGCTGGCCGCGGCGCGGGCGCTGCACCGGGAGGACGCCCGGGCCAGTGCCCGGATGGCGGTGCACGGGCTGGGGCTGCTGGACGAGCTGCTGCCGGGCGGCGGTCACCGGATCCTGACCCACTGCAACTCCGGGGCGCTGGTGTCCGGAGGCGAGGGTACGGCGTTCGCGGTGGCCCTCGCGGCGCATCGGGTGGGGCAGCTGCGGCGGCTCTGGGTGGACGAAACGCGTCCGTTGCTGCAAGGTGCTCGCCTGACGGCTTACGAAGCGGCGCGCAACGGAATGGCGTACACCTTGCTCACGGACAACGCGGCGGGATCCCTGTTCGCGGCGGGTGAGGTGGACGCGGTGCTCGTCGGGGCCGATCGGATAGCCGCCGACGGTTCGGTGGCGAACAAGGTGGGGAGCTATCCGCTCGCGGTGCTGGCCCGGTATCACCACGTGCCGTTCATCGTGGTGGCGCCGGTGACGACGGTGGATCCGGACACCCCGGACGGAGCCTCCATCGAGGTCGAGCAGCGCCCCGGTCATGAGGTGACCGAGCTCACCGCGCCGCAGGTGCCGGTGGTGGGAGTGGAAGCGGGAGGCGGGATACCGGTGGCACCCCTGGGAACCCAGGCGTACAACCCGGCATTCGATGTGACGCCGCCCGAGTTGGTGACGGCGATCGTGACCGAAGAGGGCGTTGTTTCGCCCGTGACGGCTGAGGCGCTTGCCGAGCTGTGTGACAGGTCACGCCAGGTAACGATTTAGTTAATGGGATGATGTCGTTTATGAAGGGACGAGTCCTTGTCGTCGATGACGACACCGCACTGGCCGAGATGCTCGGCATCGTGTTGCGTGGTGAAGGTTTTGAGCCGTCGTTCGTAGCCGACGGCGACAAGGCGCTGGCCGCTTTCCGTGAGACCAAGCCCGATCTGGTGCTTCTGGACCTGATGCTTCCCGGCCGGGACGGCATCGAGGTGTGCCGCCTGATCAGGGCGGAGTCCGGGGTACCTATCGTGATGCTCACGGCGAAGAGCGACACCGTCGATGTCGTGGTGGGCCTCGAGTCGGGTGCCGACGACTACATCGTGAAGCCGTTCAAGCCGAAGGAGCTGGTGGCGAGGATCAGGGCGCGGCTGCGTCGTTCCGAGGAGCCGGCGCCGGAGCAGCTGGCCATCGGCGACCTCGTGATCGACGTCGCCGGTCACTCCGTGAAGCGGGACGGACAGTCGATCGCGCTGACGCCGCTGGAGTTCGACCTCCTGGTGGCGCTGGCGCGCAAGCCCTGGCAGGTGTTCACGCGTGAGGTGCTCCTGGAGCAGGTGTGGGGCTACCGGCACGCGGCGGACACCCGTCTGGTGAACGTCCATGTCCAGCGGCTGCGCTCCAAGGTCGAGAAGGACCCGGAGCGGCCGGAGATCGTGGTGACCGTCCGAGGAGTCGGTTACAAGGCGGGACCGAGCTGACGTGTCCAGGGACAGTGCCGCTTCGGCGCCCGGACAGCCGGGGAACCGCGCGGAGCGGCCTGTCGGCCGGACCATGACGGGCTCCGGCTGGGAGCGGCTCATGGCGGGCGGGCTGCTCCAGGGCGGAGTCAAGGGCAGTCCGGTCCTCCGGCTGCTCGTGCGCTGGGTGCGCCGTCCGCTGCTGCCGGTGATGCGGCTGTGGCGGCGCAACATCCAGCTCAAGATCGTCGTCACGACGCTCCTGATGTCCCTGGGCGTCGTGCTGCTGCTCGGCTTCGTCGTGATCGGGCAGGTGCGCAACGGTCTGCTGGACGCCAAGGTGAAGGCGTCACAGAGCCAGGCGACCGGCGGATTCTCGGTGGCCAAGCAGAAGGCGGACGCGACCGCCACGGCGAACGGTGACGCGGGGTCCGGCACGGACGACCGCCTCTCCAAGAACGTCAGCCAGTGGATGACCGACCTCGTCGTGTCCCTGTCCAGTGGTGGCCAGGGCGCTTTCGACGTGGTGACGCTCAGTTCCACCGCGGTCGGTTCCGGTGGTGCCGGGCTCGGGCCGCGCTCCTCGGGTGACGTCGATCCGACACTGAGCGTGCCGGAGAACCTGCGGGCCCGCGTCGACAGCAGCACGCTGGCGGCCCAGAGCTACACCCGTGTCGTCTACAAGGACGGCACGCAGTCGCAGCCCGCGCTGGTCGTCGGCAAACAGGTCAACGACCCGAACGGAGACCCGTACCAGCTGTACTACCTCTTCCCGCTGACGCAGGAGGAGAAGTCGCTGAGCCTGGTCAAGGGGACGCTCGCGACGGCCGGCCTGTTCGTCGTGGTGCTGCTGGGAGCCATCGCCTGGCTCGTGGTGCGCCAGGTCGTCACGCCGGTGCGGATGGCGGCCGGTATCGCCGAGCGACTGTCCGCCGGGCACCTGCAGGAACGGATGAAGGTCACCGGCGAGGACGACATCGCCCGGCTCGGTGAGGCCTTCAACAAGATGGCGCAGAACCTCCAGCTGAAGATCCAGCAGCTGGAGGAGCTGTCGCGGATGCAACGCCGCTTCGTGTCGGACGTGTCGCACGAGCTGCGTACGCCGCTGACTACCGTCCGGATGGCCGCCGACGTCATCCACGACGCGCGCGTGGACTTCGATCCGATGACCGCCCGCTCGGCCGAGCTGCTCGCCGATCAGTTGGACCGTTTCGAGACGCTGCTCGCGGACCTGCTGGAGATCAGCCGGTTCGACGCGGGCGCGGCGGCGCTGGAGGCCGACGCGATCGACCTCAGGGAGGTCGTACGCAGGGTGGTCAGCGGTGCCGAGCCGCTCGCCGAGCGCAAGGGCTCCCCGGTACGGATCGTCGGTGACGCGCAGCCCGTGATCGCCGAGGCGGACGCCCGGCGGGTGGAGCGGGTGCTGCGCAATCTCGTGGTCAACGCCGTGGAGCACGGCGACGGCAAGGAGGTCGTGGTCAAGCTGGCCGCGGCGGGCGGAGCGGTCGCGATCGCGGTGCGCGACTACGGCGTGGGCCTCAAGCCCGGCGAGGCGACCCGGGTCTTCAGCCGCTTCTGGCGCGCGGACCCGGCCCGCGCGCGCACCACCGGCGGTACCGGACTCGGGTTGTCGATCGCCCTCGAGGACGCCCGGCTGCACGGCGGCTGGCTCCAGGCGTGGGGCGAACCGGGCGGTGGTTCGCAGTTCCGGCTGACGCTGCCGCGGACGGCGGACGAGCCGCTGCGGGGGTCCCCGATACCCCTGGAGCCCAAGGACTCGCGGCGCAATCGCGGACTCAGCGAGGCGGGACTGCCCTCCGGCGGTGGCGGCAAACTCGCCACGGTGCCGGCGCAGTCCACGGGCGCTCACGCGCCGCCCCCGATGCCGCCGCGCACGTCCATGGAGTCACGTATGGCCGGGGTGTCGCCCACGGCCGATCCGACGGCGCTGCCGGGCAACGGCGCCCGCGTGGTGCCGCGGCCCGCCGGGGCCGTGCGACGGCCGGACGGCACGCCCGCAGCGGGTGGGGAGCGGACCGCGGAAGACCGTGGCGAGCAGGAGGAGCTCGGGCAGCACGAAGAGCTCGGACAAGGGGAGACATTCCGTGGGCGCTGACCGCGAGGGGAGCGGCCGGCTGCGTCCCGTACGCGTGGGGGTGTACCTCGGCTGCGGTGCGCTGCTGCTGACGGGGTGCGCCTCGATGCCGGACAACGGGGATCTGCGGGGGGTCGAGTCCACGCCGAGGCAGGACTCGCAGGTCCGCGTCTTCGCGCTGCCGCCGCGCGAGGACGCCCGGCCGGCCGAGATCGTGCAGGGGTTCCTGGAGGCACTGACCAGTGACGACGCGCAGTACAAGACGGCGCTCAAATATCTGACTACGGCCGCGCGCAAGACCTGGGACCCCTTCAGCTCCACGACCGTCCTCACCGACGGGCCCGACGCCAGGTCGCAGCAGTCGGTGAAGGCCCAGGACAGCGACGGCAGCTATTCGTACGTACTGGCCGGGACCAAGGTCGCCACGGTCAACGACCAGCACGCGTACACGCCGGACTCGGCCGCGTACCACGCGACGGTGCACCTCACCCGGCAGAAGGACACCAAGCAGTGGCGCATCGACGGGCTGCCGCAGGGCGTGGTGATGGGCAACTCCGACTTCCAGCGCAACTACGTGTCCGTCAACAAGTACTACTTCGCCTCGAACGCTCACTCCGGGGCCGCCGGGCAGCTGGGGACCGTCGCCGATCCGGTCTATGTGCGCGAGAAGGTGGACCCGATGACCGAGATGGTCCGGGCGCTGCTGAAGGGGCCCACGCGCTGGCTCGATCCGGTGGTCACGTCGAGCTTCCCGTCCGGCACGGATCTGAAGGCGGGCGTCACCTCGCTGTCGCCCGACGACCGCAACAGGGTGACGGTCCCGCTGAACCACAAGGCCGACCGGGTCGGCAGGGCCCAGTGCGACAGGATGGCGGCCCAGCTCCTGCTCACCTTCCGGGACCTGACGCCCACGGGGGTCGACGAGGTGGAGCTGCAGCGGTCGAACGGTTCGCAGCTGTGCGTGCTCAGCGAGGACCACGCGGAGGTCATCGCCTCGCAACGTGCGGCCGAGCACCCCGGGTTCGAGTACTTCATCGACGGCAAGCAGCGCCTCGTACGGTTGTCCAGCACCAACGGTGGCAAGGAGGCCGAGCCGGTGCCCGGCCCGCTGGGCGACGGCGGCAAGAAGCTGCGGGCCGCCGCGGTGTCCCGGGACGAGGACAGCGCCGCCGGCGTGTCGGTCGACGGGAGTTCGCTGTACGTGGGCTCGCTGGTGTCGGGCGCCTCGCTCGGTGACGCGGTGCTGCACAGCCAGGGCAAGACGGCACAGGACCGCCTGACGACGCCCAGTTGGGACGGCCGTGGCGACCTGTGGGTGGCGGACCGGGATCCCGCGAACCCCCGGTTGCTGCTGCTGGAGAAGGGCGCGGGCGCACCGCGGCAGGTCTCGACGCCGGGACTCGACGGGCGGATCAAGGCGGTACGGGTGGCCGCCGACGGGGTGCGGGTCGCGCTGATCGTCGAGAAGGACGGCAAGAGTTCGCTGCAGATCGGGCGCATCGACCGGGACACCGGTGAGCGGCCCAGCGTCTCGGTTCTCGAACTGCAACCGGTCGCACCGCAGCTGGAGGAGGTCACGGCCATGTCCTGGGCCGGGGACAGTCGGCTCGTGGTCGTCGGGCGGGAGTCCGAGGGCGTGCTGCAGATGCGGTACGTCCAGGTCGACGGCTCCACTCCGGTGGGCGCGGCGCCCTCCGCGCTGACGGGCGTGAAGGAGATCGCCGCGTCCGAGGACGAGCGGCTGCCGTTGGTGGCGCACTCGGAGGAGGACGGGATCGTGCGGTTGTCGTCCGGGGAGCAGTGGCAGAAGGTCGTCAAGAACGGCACGGCGCCGGTGTACCCCGGGTAGGTCGGTTCTCTGCCGTTCTCTTTCGTTCGCTGCCGTGTGCGTGTGCGTGTGCCTGTGCGTGTCCGTTGCGTGTCGAGGTGGGGTCGTCCCGTGGTTCCGGGGCGGCCCTCTTCGCGTTCCGTGAGGCCATGGGGGCTCCGTGCGGGCTGGTCCGACAGCCGTCCCGGCCGAGGACCGGCCCCCACGGGTGACGGGTGTCCGGTTGTCCACAGGCGGTTGTCCACAGGGGTGGCCGGTCGGCCGTGGTGTTGGCACAGTGGTGGACATGCGGGCGTGGTGGCAGGACCTCACCGACCTGGTGCTGCCGGCCGAGTGCGGAGGCTGCGGGAGACCTCGCACGGTGCTCTGCCCGGAGTGCCGTGCCGCCCTGAGCGGGGCCGCCCCGCGCCGGGTGCGCCCGGATCCGGCGCCGCCCGGGCTGCCGGTCGTGCACGCGGCGGCCTCGTACGAGGACGAAGTGCGCGCGGCACTCCTCGCGCACAAGGAACGGGGGGCACTGACACTGGCGACACCGCTGGGAACAGCCCTGGCGGGGGCTGTGAGGGCGGCTTCGGGACTCCCGCTCCACCCGGACCCGCACGGGCTTCCGGCGGCCTCGGACGGGCCTCTGAGCGTGGGGAGCGGGTGGCTGGGGTCCCCCGGCGGGCTGGGACCCGTGCTGCTCGTTCCGGTGCCCTCCTCGCGGCGGGCGGTGCGGGCGCGCGGTCACGATCCGGCGCGCCGGATCGCCCTCGCGGCCGCCGGGGAACTGCGGCGCACGGGAGCGCCGGTGCGGGTGCTGGCCGTGCTGCGGCAGCGGCGCGCCGTGGCCGACCAGGCGGGACTCGACTCCCGGCAGAGGCTGCGCAATCTCGCGGGCGCGCTGGAGGTCGCCACGGGAGGCGATCGGCTGCTGGCGGGCGCCGGCCGGGTGGTGCTGGTGGACGACCTGATGACGACCGGAGCCTCCCTGGCGGAGGCGGCGCGCGCCGTACGGGTGGCGGTGGAGGGCGCCGATGCATACGGAAGGGAAGCCGGGGAAGCAACGGGGGAACGGATGCGGAGACGAGTGGGGAAACGGATGACCGAGGCGACGAGAGAGGTGGAGGAACGTGATCCGGCGGCTCGCGGGATGACGGACACGAGCCGAGCCGGCGCCATGATCTGTGCCGCTGTGGTCGCGGCAACGCCGGATGGTTTCGAAATCAACCGGAACTGACTGAGAACTTCCATCGTTGCTGGTAATGACCAGGTCAATTCACCTGAACGGAGGTACGCCGCAGTAGAGGGTGACGACATCCGTCCGGGCGAGATATGTTCGGTTGTGAGGCCGTTGGCGCTGGCCACACCTCGTATATCCGAATGCCGTGCTGCGGGTTTCTGAATCACCCGCCCGCCATGGGGTGTAGATCTTGCCCATGGGGGAGGAGGAGGTGAAAGTCACCGAGTCCGAGGTTCCGGGGCTCACCGGGATCTGGTGCAAAAGGGAGATGCTCCGCCTGTGGAGCGGGGCTATCCGGGAACGGAGTTCTGCGTGGACATCGTCGTCAAGGGCCGCAAGACCGAGGTGCCCGAGCGGTTCCGCAAGCACGTGGCCGAGAAGCTGAAGCTGGAGAAGATCCAGAAGCTCGATGGCAAGGTGATCAGCCTCGACGTCGAGGTGTCCAAGGAGCCCAACCCCCGGCAGGCCGACCGTTGTGACCGAGTGGAGATCACGCTCCGCTCCCGCGGTCCGGTGATCCGGGCGGAGGCAGCGGCGAGCGACCCGTATGCAGCACTCGACCTGGCGGCGGACAAGCTCGAAGCCCGGCTGCGCAAGCAGCACGACAAGCGCTACACCCGCCGTGGCAACGGCCGGCTCTCGGCCGCGGAGGTCGCCGACCACGTCCCGGGTGCCGCGACACTGAACGGGAACGGGAGTGTTGTCCACGAGGACGAGCCCGACAGCGTGCCGACCAAGAAGATCGGCTCCCTCGAGGTCATGGGGGAAGGGCCCCTCGTCGTCCGGGAGAAGACCCACGTGGCCGCCCCGATGACGCTCGACCAGGCGCTCTACGAGATGGAGCTGGTCGGGCACGACTTCTATCTGTTCGTCGACTCCGAGACCAAGGAGCCGAGTGTCGTCTATCGGCGGCACGCGTACGACTACGGCGTCATCCACCTCAGCACGGACCCGATGGTCACCCAGGCCGGATCGGACGCGCCGGGCGGTGCGCTCGGCGGCTAGACCCGCCCCGACGACGACAGAGCCGGTGCCCCTGGTGCGCGCGTGCGCCCCCAGGGGCACCGGTGTGCGACCACTTCGCGACCCGCTCTGTCACCCCACTGTCGTCCGGGCATGAAATCATGGCCGCACCGGCCCCAACCGGGGGGCTGTTGCCTTGGGTTGGCGATGGCACAGGAACACGGGCCACGGCCTTCAGGGGGAGGAACGATGGCGGACAGCTTCGGACCGATGCGTGTCGAGGATGCCGACGGCGGGGGCGCCGGTACGAGCCCGGACGCGGGCACCTCACGCAAGGAGCCCATCCGTGTCCTGGTCGTGGACGACCACGCCCTCTTCCGCCGCGGTCTGGAGATCGTGCTCGCGGCCGAGGAGGACATCCAGGTCGTCGGCGAGGCGGGGGACGGGGCGGAGGCGGTCGACAAGGCGGCCGATCTGCTCCCGGACATCGTGCTGATGGATGTACGCATGCCGAAACGGGGCGGCATCGAGGCATGCACCTCCATCAAGGAGGTGGCCCCCAGCGCGAAGATCATCATGCTGACGATCAGCGACGAGGAGGCCGACCTCTACGACGCGATCAAGGCCGGCGCGACCGGATATCTCCTCAAGGAGATCTCCACGGACGAGGTGGCCACGGCCATTCGCGCGGTGGCGGACGGTCAGTCGCAGATCAGCCCTTCGATGGCGTCGAAACTGCTCACCGAGTTCAAGTCGATGATCCAGCGGACCGACGAGCGCCGGCTGGTGCCGGCGCCGCGGCTCACCGATCGCGAGCTGGAAGTCCTCAAGCTCGTCGCGACCGGAATGAACAACCGGGATATCGCCAAGGAGTTGTTCATCTCCGAGAACACGGTGAAGAACCACGTGCGCAACATCCTGGAGAAGCTCCAGCTGCACTCCAGGATGGAAGCGGTGGTGTACGCGATGCGGGAGAAGATCCTCGAGATCCGCTGAGGGCTGTCGTCCGGATCAGCCGGCCGGTCCGGGTGCGTCACCCGAGGGCGTGCGCCAGCTCCCTCGTCAGCGGGTCGCGCAGCTCGGGCGCGTCCACCCGCTCCACGCGCACGCTCGTGCAGTCCACCCAGCTCGCGGCCTCCACCAGTGCCTGGGCCACCGCGGGGACGGCCTTGGCGCCGTCCAGGGTGACCTGCTTGGCGACCAGGGTGTTCCCCTCCCGGGCGGGATCCACCCGGCCGACCAGTCGGCCGCCGGCGAGGACCGGCATCGCGAAATAGCCGTGGATCCGCTTCGGCTTGGGCGTGTACGCCTCCAGGCGGTGGGTGAAGCCGAAGATTCGCTCCGTCCGGGCCCGCTCCCAGACGAGCGAGTCGAACGGGGACAGCAGCGTCGTGCGGTGACGGCCGCGCGGCGCGGTCTCCAGGGCGGCCGGATCGGCCCACGCCGGCTTGCCCCAGCCCTCCACGGCCACCGGGACCAGCCCCGAGTCCGCGATCGCCGCGTCGACCTGCTCGCCCTTGAGCCGGTGGTAGTCGGCGATGTCCGCGCGGGTGCCGACGCCCAGGGACTGGCCGGCGAGGCGGACCAGGCGGCGCAGGCACTCCGCGTCGTCCAGCTCGTCATGGAGCAGGGTGTCGGGGACGGCGCGCTCCGCGAGGTCGTACACCCGCTTCCAGCCGCGCCGCTCGGTGCACACCACCTCGCCGTACATCAGCGCGCGCTCCACGGCGACCTTCGTGCCCGACCAGTCCCACCACTCGCTGGTCTTCTTCGCGCCGCCCAAGTCCGTCGCCGTGAGCGGGCCTTCGGTGCGGAGCTGCTTGATGACCTGGTCGTAGGTGCCGTCCGGCAGGGCGTGGTTCCAGTGCGGGCGGGCGCGGTAGGCGCGGCGGCGGAAGGCGAAGTGGGGCCACTCCTCGATGGGGAGGATGCAGGCCGCGTGGGACCAGTACTCGAAGGCGTGAGGGGCGCCGCCGGCACCCGGTGTCCAGTAGGCGTCGTCCACCGTCCTGCGGCCCACCGCGCCCAGCCGGGCGTACGGGACGAGTTCATGGGAGCGGGCGAGGACGGAGATCGTGTCGAGCTGGACCGCGCCCAGGTGTCGCAGGACCCCGCGGACGCCCGACCTGCGGTCCGGGGCCCCCAGGAAACCCTGGGCGCGCAGGACGATGCGGCGGGCCTCGTCGGCGGAGAGGTCGGTGGCGGGACGCGGGAGACTCGTCATGCCCGCACGATAGGCGGTGGCACTGACATCGGGGGCCGGGCCCGTGGTCCGGGGCCGGGGAGGCCACCGCCGACGCGCCCGGCCGGCGGCCGGCTCTCCCCGTTCCCGGCGCCGCGCCGGCTCTCCCCGTTCCCGGTGTCCGGGTCTCGGCTGCCCGGGTCTCAGACGGTCGGCGGCCCGGAAGGGGGCGGGAGGTAGGGCGCCGTCGAGGGCAGGCCCAGGTCCGAGGGGATCAGGGAGCCGATCCAGCAGTCGCGGCGGACGCCCTTGTTGTTGATGGCGGAGCGGAGCGTGCCCTCCATGGTGAAGCCGGCCCGCTCGGCCACCGCGCGGGAGGCATGGTTGCCGACCTCGGCGCGCCATTCGACGCGGTCGACGGCGAGGCTGGTGAACGCCCAGCGTGAGGCCGCGACGGTGGCTTCGGTGAGGTAGCCGTTGCCCCGGTGCTCCTTCGTGGCCCAGAAGCCGACCTCGCCGACACCCAGGGAGCGCATGGTGATGCCGAGCATGCCCACCAGTTCCCCGGAAGGGAGGAAGACGCCGAAGGTGAACATCGAGCCGTCCGACCAGCCGTCGGGCACCAGCTGGGCCGTGAACCCCGTCGCGTGTTCGTGCAGATAGGGCGACGGGATGGTGGTCCAGCGCTGGATGTCGGGATCCTGGACGGCGTCGAACACGGCGTCGGTGTCGTGCGAACCCACGGTGCGCAGGAGCAGGCGGTCGGTGGCGAGCGTGACGGGGTCCATCGGGCGATTCTGCTCGGGCTGCCGTAAGGGCGCCATTCCTTTGCCCTGGGTGATGCTTCGGTTACTTTTCGCTGCGTGGACGCGGCACCTTACGCAACCCCTGTCCGTTGTCCTAGTGGCTGTCGTGGGCAGACCTCCCGGCGCGGTGGGGTCCTCGCTTACGATGGCCGTTGCTCAAGCTGCTCTTGACACCGCCATTCAAACCGACCGTCCCAGGCCCGACCGGCAAGGAGACAAACCCCCGTGTCCGTCCTCTCGAAGATCATGCGTGCAGGCGAAGGCAAGATCCTGCGCAAGCTGCACCGCATCGCGGACCAGGTCAACTCCATCGAAGAGGACTTCGTCGACCTCTCCGACGCCGAGCTGCGGGCCCTCACCGATGAGTACAAGCAGCGGTACGCCGACGGCGAAAGCCTCGACGACCTGCTGCCCGAGGCGTTCGCCACGGTCCGTGAGGCCGCCAAGCGCGTCCTCGGCCAACGTCACTACGACGTGCAGATGATGGGTGGCGCCGCGCTCCACCTCGGCTACGTCGCGGAGATGAAGACCGGTGAGGGCAAGACCCTGGTCGGCACGCTGCCCGCGTACCTGAACGCCCTCTCCGGAGACGGCGTCCACCTCATCACGGTCAACGACTACCTGGCCGAGCGCGACTCCGAAATGATGGGCCGCGTCCACAAGTTCCTGGGCCTGAACGTCGGCTGCATCCTGGCCAACATGACGCCGGCCCAGCGCCGCGAGCAGTACGCGTGCGACATCACCTACGGCACGAACAACGAGTTCGGCTTCGACTACCTGCGCGACAACATGGCGTGGGCCCAGGACGAACTCGTCCAGCGCGGTCACAACTTCGCGATCGTCGACGAGGTCGACTCCATCCTCGTCGACGAGGCCCGTACGCCGCTGATCATCTCCGGCCCGGCCGACCAGGCCACCAAGTGGTACGGCGACTTCGCCAAGCTGGTCACCCGCCTCAAGAAGGGCGAGGCCGGCAACCCCCTCAAGGGCATCGAGGAGACCGGCGACTACGAGGTCGACGAGAAGAAGCGCACCGTCGCCATCCACGAGCCCGGCGTGGCCAAGGTCGAGGACTGGCTGGGTATCGACAACCTGTACGAGTCGGTGAACACCCCGCTCGTCGGTTACCTGAACAACGCCATCAAGGCCAAGGAACTCTTCAAGAAGGACAAGGACTACGTCGTCATCGACGGCGAAGTCATGATCGTCGACGAGCACACCGGCCGTATCCTCGCCGGCCGCCGCTACAACGAGGGCATGCACCAGGCGATCGAGGCGAAGGAAGGGGTGGACATCAAGGACGAGAACCAGACCCTCGCCACGATCACCCTGCAGAACTTCTTCCGCCTCTACAGCAAGCTCTCCGGCATGACCGGTACGGCGATGACCGAGGCCGCCGAGTTCCACCAGATCTACAAGCTCGGCGTCGTCCCGATCCCGACCAACAAGCCCATGGTCCGCAAGGACCAGTCGGACCTGATCTACCGCACCGAGGTGGCCAAGTTCGACGCGGTGGTCGACGACATCGCGGAGAAGCACGAGAAGGGCCAGCCGATCCTCGTCGGCACGACGTCGGTCGAGAAGTCCGAGTACCTCTCGCAGCAGCTCTCCAAGCGCGGCATCCAGCACGAGGTGCTGAACGCCAAGCAGCACGACCGCGAGGCCACGATCGTCGCCCAGGCGGGCCGCCGGGGTGCCGTGACCGTCGCCACGAACATGGCCGGCCGAGGCACCGACATCAAGCTCGGCGGCAACCCCGAGGACCTCGCCGAGGCCGAGCTGCGTCAGCGCGGCCTCGACCCCGAGGAGCACATCGAGGAGTGGGCCGCCGCCCTCCCCGCCGCCCTGGAGAAGGCCGAGCAGGCCGTCAAGGCGGAGAACGAGGAGGTCAAGGACCTCGGCGGGCTCTACGTACTGGGCACCGAGCGCCACGAGTCGCGGCGCATCGACAACCAGCTGCGCGGTCGCTCCGGCCGTCAGGGCGACCCGGGCGAGTCCCGCTTCTACCTCTCCCTCGGTGACGACCTGATGCGCCTGTTCAAGGCCCAGATGGTCGAGCGCGTGATGTCGATGGCGAACGTGCCGGACGACGTGCCGATCGAGAACAAGATGGTCACGCGCGCGATCGCGTCCGCACAGTCGCAGGTCGAGCAGCAGAACTTCGAGACCCGCAAGAACGTCCTGAAGTACGACGAGGTGCTCAACCGCCAGCGCGAGGTCATCTACGGCGAGCGCCGCCGCGTCCTGGAGGGCGAGGACCTGCAGGAGCAGATCCAGCACTTCATGGACGACACGATCGACGCGTACATCGGGGCCGAGACCGCCGACGGCTTCGCCGAGGAGTGGGACCTGGACCGCCTGTGGGGCGCCTTCAGGCAGCTCTACCCGGTGAAGGCCACCGTCGAGGAGCTGGAGGAGGCGGCCGGCGACCGCGCCGGTCTGACCGCCGAGTTCATCTCCGAGTCCGTCAAGGACGACATCCACGAGCAGTACGCGGCGCGCGAGGAGCAGCTCGGCTCCGAGATCATGCGCGAGCTGGAGCGTCGGGTCGTGCTCTCGGTGCTGGACCGCAAGTGGCGTGAGCACCTCTACGAGATGGACTACCTCCAGGAGGGCATCGGCCTGCGCGCCATGGCGCAGAAGGACCCTCTGGTCGAGTACCAGCGCGAGGGCTTCGACATGTTCGGCGCCATGATGGACGGCATCAAGGAGGAGTCCGTCGGCTACCTGTTCAACCTGGAGGTCCAGGTCGAGCAGCAGGTCGAGGAGGTCCCGGTCGAGGACGCCGCGCCGTCGCTGGAGAAGGAGGACGTCGTCCCCGCGGGCGCGCGTCCCGAGATCCGCGCCAAGGGGCTCGACGCTCCGCAGCGTCCCGACCGGCTGCACTTCTCCGCGCCCACCGTGGACGGTGAGGGCGGCGTGGTCGAGGGTGACTTCACCAACGACGACGAGCCCGTGCGCTCCGAGGCGGACGGACTCACGCGTGCGGAGCGCCGCAAGCAGCAGAAGAGCATCGGTCGCCGCCGCAAGAAGTGACGGCCGTGACGGCTGAGCCCCGGAGGGCCGAGTGGCCCGGGAGGGCCGACCGGTCCGGTGGGACCGCGCCGTGACGGGCTGATGGGCTGATGGGTCGAAGGGCCGGGCACCTCGGGTGTCCGGCCCTTCGCGTCGTTCAGCCGTCGTCGGCGGCGCGGGGCATGCGGGGGCCGCCCAGCTCCACAGCCGTGCACCGCCAGCGGAGGTCGGGTCCCTGTTCCAGGCGGAAGGCCATGGCGCGGATCTGGTCACCGGCGCCGATGCGGGCGAAAGCCTCGATCGCACCGGGGCGGGGGACGTAGTAGCCGATGTCGCGGACGACCGGCCGGCTGCCACGGGTGCGCAGCCGGCCACGTTCGGCGAGCCAGGCGAGCTCGTCGTAGGCGCGGCCCGCGGTGTGGCGCAGCATGCAGTGGACGGGGCGCTGACCGCTCAGCACGGCGAGCAGGCGGTCGGCGAAGAGGTCGGTGGGCCGGGGCTGCGGAGCGGGCCGCTGCCGGGTCCCGTCCGGGCAGGGGGCCGGGACCGGCGTGGTGTACGGGGGTGACGGCGGCGGGCTGCCCGCGGGGGCCGTGCGAGGGGCGCCGCCGCCCGGGGCGCGGGGCGGGGCGCCTCCCGGGCGACGGGTGTCCTGGCGGCCGGGAGGGCGGGTGCCCGGGCGGCGCCCCGTCCTGGTCATCACCTTGTTCATGAGTCGTCCCCGCTCGCTGCGGCCCGGTCGGTACCGGGCGGTAACTTTCGTGTCGGAGATCTTGTACGAGGCCGGAGCGGGGGCCCGCAAGGATGTCCGGCGCGCGTCGCGGCGGCCGGAGGATTCACCTATCAGGGTGACCGACGGGTGCGGGAGCCTTGGCGCGACAGGGGCGTACCGGGTGAATCGCGGGCCGGGGGTGGACGTCGCGGGCGGTCGGGCCCGGGACCCGAAAGAGGACGCCCACCCGTATCCTGAAGGCCCTCCCGGGAGGCGCGGGACAGCCCTCCCAGGAGCTCCCCGACCATCCAGGAGCTCCCCGACTACGAAAGCGGCCAGCCATGCGCGTCTACGTCCCCCTGACCCTCTCCGGGCTCGCCGAGGCGCACAAGACGGGGGAACTGGGAACGGGACCGTTCGTGGCGTACGCCGTCACGCCCGCCCTGCGCGAGTGGTATCTCTCCGACGACATCGAGGAGCTCGAGTACGCGGCGCTGAACCGGGCCGCGCTGGCCTCTCTCCGGCTGCTCGCGGGGGAGCGGGACACCGCGCGGCGCCGGGTGGTCGTCGCCGTCGACGTCCCCGACCGCGCCGCGGCAGCCGATCCCGACCGGGGGCTCGATCCGGTGGCGCTCGGCGAGGTGCGGGTGTCCGGGGCGGTGCCGCTGGCCAAGGCGGCCGCGGTGCACGTCGACGCCGACGACGCCGAGGAGGACGTGTCGGCCGCCGTGCGGGCGCTCGGGGCGGCCGACCACGGGGACGACGACGCGCAGTTCGTCGTGGACGGGGCGGAGGACCACGAGCTGTTGTGGTTCGCGACGCAGGAGATCCCCAACCTGGTGGGACTCGGGGACTGAGACGCCCCCGTCCGGTTGTCGGTGGAGCCGGGTACGTTCTTGGTATGGGGAAGCACGGAGCAGCGGCGCACATCGTGTGGGACTGGAACGGGACTCTGTTCCACGACAACACCGCGATCATCGGCGCGACGAACGCGGCGTTCGCCGAACTGGGGCTGGAGCCGATCACGCTGGACCGGTACCGGGCGCTGTACTGCGTCCCGGTGCCCAAGTTCTACGAGCGGCTGATGGGGAGGCTGCCGACGGACGCCGAGTGGGAGATCATGGACGACACCTTCCACCGGTACTACACGCAGCACCGCACGGGCTGCGAGCTGACCGAGGGGGCGGCGACGCTGCTCGCCGGGTGGCGGTCGGCGGGGCACAGTCAGTCACTGCTGAGCATGTACGGCCATGACGAGCTGGTCCCGCTGGTCAGAGGGTTCGGTATCGAGCCGCACTTCGTACGGGTGGACGGGCGGACGGGACCGTCCGGCGGCAGCAAGGCGGAGCACATGGTGCGGCACATCGGCGCGCTCGCCGGGGTGGATCCACGACGCACGGTCGTGATCGGGGACGCCGCCGACGACGCGGTCGCCGCGCTGCACGTGGGGGCGCGGGCCGTGCTCTACACCGGCGGATCGCACGGCCGCGCCAGCCTCGAAGTGGTGGGTGTGCCCGTGGTGGACAGCCTGGCCGAAGCGGTCGAGGAGGCCGAGCGGCTGGCGGCCTGACCGCGGACGCCGGCGGCCTGACGGCGGCGACGCCGGCGGCCGGTACGCCGGGAAGCCGGGCTCCGTACGGGCCGGGCCGCACGCCGGGCAGTTCACCTCCGGGCAGTTCACCGCCGGACAGCTCACCTCCGGGCAGTTCACCGCCGGTCAGGTCACCGGCGCCTTCGCGCGCAGGACCGTGAGGAACTCGCGCATCCAGCTGGAGTGGTCCGGCCAGGCGCGTGCCGAGACGAGTGTGCCGTCGACCACCGTCTCCGTGTCCTGGAAGGTCGCGCCGGCGGTCTGCATGTCCGGCTCCAGTGCCGGATACGCGGTGACGCGGCGCCCGCGCAGGGCGTCGACGGAGGCGGTGAGCAGCGGCCCGTGGCAGATCTGGGCCACGGGCTTGTCCGTCTCGAAGAAGGACCTGAGGATCTTGCGGAGTTCGGGGTCGCCCCGCAGATACTCGGGGGCGCGGCCGCCCGGGATCACCAGGGCGACGTACTGGCCGGGGTCGACCTCGCTGAAGGCGAGATCGGCGGGCCAGGTGTAGCCGGGCTTCTCGGTGTACGTGTCGAAGCCGGGTTCGAAGTCGTGGACCACGAACTGGAGCTTCTTGCGGCTGGGGGCCGCGATGTGGACCTCGTACCCCTCCTCGCGCAGGCGCTGGTAGGGGTACAGGACCTCCAGTGACTCCGCCGCGTCACCGGTGACGATCAGGATCTTCGCTGCCATGTCGCTCCGCTCTGTGAGCCGTGTGCGTCTTCGTCGGCCGTCCTGGGCAACGTGCCTCGGCGGACGGGTCCTGCCAAGGGGGCGCGCAGGTGTTTCGGGAACGGAGTGGCGGCTCGCCGGGGCACCGCGGGGGGTGTGCCGGCCGCGGGCCGATCGCCGGTCGCGCAGTTCCCCGTGCCCCTCCAGGCGGCGCGCAAGCCGTCCCCGCGACCCGTGCGGGACCCACGCCGACAGCCCCCGTGGCCCGCACTGCACGTTACCGTCCCATTCGTCCCTGTGCAGACTGTCAAAGTTCGACCCCCGGTTTTGTACACATACGGCTCATGACGAGTCCGGGGTGAGGAGCGATAGCCTGGTGGCGTGATCAGCGCGATATCTCGCGGGGGCGCCGTCGCCCCTGCCCCGCGCCCGGAGACCACGGACGACATCCGTGACCGGGCGTCAGTCGCTGACCTTCGCGGGCGGGACGGAGCGGCAAGCGCACTCCGTATGCCGATGACACGCCGTGGACGGACGTCGCCGAGAGCAGCGTCACAGTCCCCAGGGGTGCCGAACATGGCCGATATACCCCCGCCCATCTCTCCATGCGGCATAGCGTCGGACCAGACCGGACACCCCGCGTCACGGCGTCACGTCGGAGAAGAGACCGTATTTCCTTCTACGTCACGCAATGGCGCGCGACAGGAGCCAGAGGACAATGCAGACCAAGCTGGACGAAGCAAAGGCCGAGCTGCTCGAACGGGCCGCCCGGGTAGCTGAGAACAGTCCGGTCGGGGGGCACCTACCGACCGTGAAGACGGGTGCGGGCACCCCGGACCGGGAGACCGTGCTCGCGTTCCTCCAGCGCTACTACCTGCACACCGCCCCGGAGGACCTGACCGACCGCGACCCGGTCGACGTCTTCGGAGCCGCCTTCTCGCACTACCGACTGGCCGAGAACCGCCCCCAGGGCACGGCCAGCGTCCGCGTGCACACGCCCACCGTCGAGGAGAACGGCTGGACCTGCAGCCACTCCGTCGTCGAGGTCGTGACCGACGACATGCCCTTCCTCGTCGACTCGGTCACCAACGAGCTGTCCCGGCAGGGGCGCGGCATCCACCTCGTCATCCACCCGCAGGTCGTCGTACGGCGTGACGTGACCGGCGAGCTCATCGAGGTGCTGCCCGGCCGGCCCGTCGCCGACGAGCTGTCGCACGACGCGCACATCGAGTCCTGGATCCACGTCGAGATCGACCGCGAGACCGACAGGGCCGACCTGAAGCAGATCACCGCCGATCTGCTGCGGGTCCTGTCCGACGTCCGCGAGTCCGTCGAGGACTGGGAGAAGATGCGCGACGCCTCGCTGCGCATCGCCGAGGAACTGCCGGCCGAGCCGACCGCCGGAGACCTGCGCGACCGGGAGGTCGAAGAGGCCCGTGAGCTGCTGCGCTGGCTCTCGAACGACCACTTCACCTTCCTCGGGTACCGGGAATACGAGCTGCGTGACGACGATGTGCTGGCGGCGGTGCCCGGGACCGGGCTCGGCATCCTGCGCTCCGACCCGCAGCACGGCGGCGACGACAGCCACCCCGTCAGCCCCTCCTTCGAGCGGCTGCCCGCCGACGCCCGCGCCAAGGCCCGTGAGCACAAGCTCCTGGTGCTCACCAAGGCCAACAGCCGCGCCACCGTGCACCGGCCGTCCTACCTCGACTACATCGGTGTGAAGAAGTTCGACGCCGACGGCAACGTCGTCGGCGAGCGGCGCTTCCTCGGCCTGTTCTCCTCGGCCGCCTACACCGAGTCCGTGCGGCGCGTCCCCGTCGTCCGCCGCAAGGTCGAGGAGGTCCTCAGGGGCGCGGGCTTCTCGCCCGACAGCCACGACGGCCGCGACCTGCTGCAGATCCTGGAGACGTACCCCCGCGACGAGCTCTTCCAGACGCCCCCGGACGAGCTGCGTGCCATCGTCACCTCCGTGCTGTACCTCCAGGAGCGGCGGAGGCTGCGGCTCTACCTGCGCCAGGACGAGTACGGGCGCTACTACTCGGCGCTCGTCTACCTCCCGCGCGACCGCTACACCACCGGCGTACGCCTTCGGATCATCGACATCCTGAAGGAGGAGCTCGGCGGCAGCAGCGTCGACTTCACGGCTTGGAACACCGAGTCGATCCTCTCCCGGCTGCACTTCGTGGTCCGGGTCCCGCAGGGCACCGAGCTGGCACAGCTCAGCGACGCCGACAAGGACAGGCTCGAGGTGCGGCTCGTCGAGGCCGCCCGCTCCTGGGCCGACGGTTTCGCCGAGGCGCTGAACGCCGAGTGCGGTGAGGAGCGCGCGGCCGAGCTGCTGCGCCGCTACGGCGGTGCCTTCCCCGAGGGCTACAAGGCCGACCACACCCCGCGGGCCGCCGTCGCCGACCTGGTCCACCTGGAGAAGCTCACCGACGACGACACCAAGGACTTCGCGCTCAGCTTGTACGAGCCGGTGGGCGCCGGTCCCGGTGAGCGCCGCTTCAAGATCTACCGCACCGGCGAGCAGGTCTCCCTCTCCGCGGTCCTGCCGGCCCTCAACCGCCTGGGCGTCGAGGTCACCGACGAGCGTCCCTACGAGCTGCGCTGCTCGGACCGTACGACGGCGTGGATCTACGACTTCGGGCTGCGGCTGCCCAAGTCCCTCAACGGCAACGGCGACTACCTCGGCGACGACGGCCGCGAGCGCTTCCAGGAGGCCTTCGCCGCCACCTGGATGGGCGAGGCCGAGAACGACGGCTTCAACGCCCTCGTGCTGAGCGCCGGGCTGACCTGGC
This sequence comes from Streptomyces sp. NPDC057950, assembly GCF_042887295.1. Taxonomy (NCBI): domain Bacteria; kingdom Bacillati; phylum Actinomycetota; class Actinomycetes; order Kitasatosporales; family Streptomycetaceae; genus Streptomyces; species Streptomyces sp. NPDC057950. The sequence continues at coordinate 392,524 of NZ_JBHVPP010000004.1, read as the reverse complement.
GGCAGGCGATGGTGCTGCGCGCCTACGCCAAGTACCTGCGCCAGGCCGGTTCGACCTTCAGCCAGGACTACATGGAGGACACCCTCCGCAACAACGTCCACACCACCCGGCTGCTCGTCTCGCTCTTCGAGGCACGGATGTCGCCGGAGCGCCAGCACGCCGGTGTCGAGCTGACGGACGCCCTCATGGAGGAGCTGGACGCAGCCCTGGACCAGGTCGCCTCGCTCGACGAGGACCGGATCCTGCGGTCTTTCCTCACGGTCATCAAGGCGACGCTGCGCACCAACTTCTTCCAGAAGGCGGTGGGCGACAGGCCGCACGAGTACGTCTCCATGAAGTTCGACCCGCAGGCCATCCCGGACCTGCCGGCGCCGCGCCCGGCGTACGAGATCTGGGTGTACTCGCCGAAGGTGGAGGGTGTGCACCTGCGGTTCGGCAAGGTCGCGCGCGGAGGGCTGCGCTGGTCCGACCGGAGGGAGGACTTCCGGACGGAGATCCTCGGACTGGTCAAGGCGCAGATGGTGAAGAACACCGTCATCGTGCCCGTCGGCGCCAAGGGCGGCTTCGTCGCCAAGCAGCTGCCCGACCCGTCCGTGGACCGCGACGCCTGGCTCGCGGAGGGCATCCGCAGCTACCGGACCTTCATCTCCGCGCTGCTCGACATCACCGACAACATGGTCGCCGGTGAGATCGTGCCCCCCGCGGACGTGGTCCGGCACGACGGTGACGACACCTATCTGGTGGTCGCCGCCGACAAGGGCACCGCCACCTTCTCGGACATCGCCAACGAGGTCGCCCAGAGCTACGACTTCTGGCTCGGGGACGCCTTCGCCTCCGGCGGTTCGGCCGGTTACGACCACAAGAAGATGGGCATCACCGCCCGCGGTGCCTGGGAGTCCGTCGAACGGCACTTCCGGGAGCTGGGCGTGAACACCCAGACCGAGGACTTCACCGTCGTCGGCGTCGGTGACATGTCCGGTGACGTGTTCGGCAACGGCATGCTGCTCAGCGAGCACATCAGGCTGGTCGCGGCCTTCGACCACCGGCACATCTTCCTCGACCCGACCCCGGTCGCGGAGAGCTCGTACGCCGAGCGCCGCCGTCTCTTCGAGCTGCCCCGTTCCTCGTGGGCCGACTACAACACCGAGCTGATCTCCGCCGGCGGCGGCGTCTTCCCCCGGACCGCCAAGGCGATCCCGGTCAACGCCCATGTCCGTGAGGCCCTCGGCATCGAGTCCGGGGTCGTGAAGATGACCCCGGCCGACCTGATGAAGGCGATCCTCCAGGCACCGGTCGACCTGCTGTGGAACGGCGGCATCGGCACCTACGTCAAGGCGTCCACCGAGTCGCACGCGGACGTCGGCGACAAGGCCAACGACGCGATCCGGGTCGACGGCGCGGACCTGCGCGTCAAGGTCGTCGGCGAGGGCGGCAACCTGGGCCTGACGCAGCTCGGCCGGATCGAGTTCGCCCAGCACGGCGGCAAGATGAACACGGACGCCATCGACAACAGCGCGGGCGTGGACACCTCCGACCACGAGGTGAACATCAAGATCCTGCTCAACGCCGTGGTGGCCAACGGGGATCTGACCGTCAAGCAGCGCAACAAGCTGCTCGCCCAGATGACCGACGAGGTCGGACACCTGGTGCTGCGCAACAACTACGCGCAGAACGTGGCGATCTCCAACGCGCTCGCCCAGTCCGGGAGCATGCTCCACGCCCAGCAGCGCTTCCTGCGCCACCTGGTCAGGGAGGGGCACCTCGACCGCGCCCTGGAGTTCCTGCCCAGCGACCGGCAGATCCGCGAGCGGCTCAACACCGGGCAGGGCCTGACCGGTCCGGAGACGGCCGTCCTCCTCGCGTACACGAAGATCACGGTCTCCGACGAGCTGCTCGCCACCTCGCTGCCCGACGACCCGTATCTGCAGAGTCTGCTGTTCGAGTACTTCCCGACGGCGCTGCGGGAGAGGTTCCGCGAGCAGATCGAGGGACACGCGCTGAGCCGCGAGATCGTGACGACCCTTCTGGTCAACGACACGGTCAACACGGGCGGTACGAGCTTCCTGCACCGCCTGCGGGAGGAGACCGGCGCCTCCCTCGACGAGATCGTCCGGGCGCAGACCGCGGCCCGCGCGATCTTCGGGTCGAGCGCGGTGTGGGACGCGGTGGAGGCGCTCGACAATGTCGTCGCCGCCGATGTCCAGACGCGGATCCGGCTGCACTCCCGCCGGCTCGTCGAGCGCGGTACGCGCTGGCTGCTCAACAACCGGCCGCAGCCGCTCCAGCTCGCCGAGAACATCTCGTTCTTCCGCGAGGGGGTCGCGCAGGTCTGGGGCGAGCTGCCCAAGCTGCTGCGCGGCGCGGACCTGGAGTGGTACCAGCAGATCTTCGACGAGCTGTCCGGCGCGGGTGTGCCGGAGGAGCTGGCCACGCGGGTGGCCGGGTTCTCCTCGGCCTTCCCGACGCTGGACATCGTCGCGGTGGCCGACCGCATGGGCAATGACCCGATGGCCGTCGCGGAGGTCTACTACGACCTCGCCGACCGCCTGCGCATCACCCAGCTCATGGACCGCATCATCGAGCTCCCGCGTGCCGACCGCTGGCAGTCCATGGCCCGCGCCTCGATCCGCGAGGACCTGTACGCGGCCCACGCCTCGCTGACCGCCGACGTCCTCGCCGTCGGCAACGGCACCTCGACGCCCGAGCAGCGCTTCGAGGCGTGGGAGGAGAAGAACGCGCCGATCCTGGGTCGCGCCCGCACCACTCTGGAGGAGATCCAGGGCTCCGACTCGTTCGACCTCGCCAACCTGTCGGTGGCGATGCGCACGATGCGGACCCTGCTGCGGACGCACTCGTAGTCCGTACGTTCCCGGCGTTCCTGGGGCGCCCCCGGCCGACAAGGCCGGGGGCGCCTCCGTCTTTCTTGCCGATCTCTCAAGGACCTCACGGAAAAACCGGACTTGGATTTTACCTATTACTGATAAAAGGGACAATTGTGACCGTGAATCTCTTCGAGGGGCGGGCCCGCATCGGGCGCCGTGCCCCCGCGCCCGCCCAGCCCTCGCCCGCCGGCCCTCCCGGACCCTTCGCGTGGACCCGTCGCGTCGCTCTCGAAGTGGTCAAGTTCGCGGCCGTCGGCGGCAGCGGTGTCGCGGTCAACTTCCTGGTCTTCAATCTCCTGCTGCACGGCCTGAAGTGGGCACCGATGGCCGCCACGGTCGTCGCCAGCTGTGTCGCCATGGGCACCAACTACCTCGGCTTCCGCTTCTTCGCCTACCGCGACCGCGCCTCGCGCACCCGGCGGCAGATCTTCCTCTTCTTCGTCTTCAGCGGCATCGGCGTCGTCATGGAGAGCGCGCTGTTCTATGTCGCGTACCACGGGCTGGGCATGGGTGGTCCGATCGGCTCCAACCTGGCCAAGGCGCTGTCGATCGTGCTGGCCTCGGCCTTCCGCTTCCTGGTGTACCGGACATGGGTGTTCGAGCAGACGAAACGCGACCACCAGGAGCTTGCCCAGGACCCGCAGTCGCCCGGGTGACACGCCAATGGAGCAGCCACCTGTGTAGTTTCATAGGAAATGTCTACCCTTGACAGGGTGAAAGTTGATCAGCGCTGCGCGCCCGACGCGTCCGGGACCGGGCCCGCCGGAACCGGAGCCGTACCCGCCGTGTCCGTGGTCGTGATCGTCTACAACGACGAGAACAGGCTGCCCACGGCCGTGCGCTCCGTCCTCGACCAGACGCTGCGGAGCGTCGAGGTCGTCATCGTGGACGACCGGAGCACCGATGGCTCGTACCCCGCGGCGCAGCGGCTGGCCGCCGCGCACCCGGACCGGGTCCGCGCGTTCCGGCTGCCCGAGAACAGCGGCGGCTGCGGAGCCCCGCGCAACCACGGCGTCCAGCAGGCCCGCGGCGACTACGTCCTCTTCCTCGACAGTGACGACGTCCTGGAGCGCAACGCGTGCCGCAACATGCTGGAGGCCGCCGAGAACACCGGCGCCGACCTCGTCTCCGGACTGTGCGTACGGGTGCACGTCGACTCGCGCACGCGCAAGGAGGTCAAGTGGTACCCCTGGCTGTACGAGCGCACCCGCACCCTGGAGTCCGTCTCCGAACTGCCCGACCTGCTGGTCTTCGACACCCTGTCGACCAACAAGTGCTACCGCAGACGGTTCCTGCTCGACGAGGGCCTGGAGTTCCCGGTCGGCATCCACTACGAGGACCTGCTCTTCTCCGCGCAGGCGTACGTGGCCGCGCGCCGGATCACCCTGATCCCCAACCGGGTCTACGACTGGCGGATCGTGGACCGGCCGGCGATGACGGCGGCGAGGTCCATCAGTAACCGGCGTGACGAGATCGCCAACTTCGCGCACCGCATGGAGATCCACCGCCGCGTGGACCAGCTGCTCGCGCAACACGGCCTGCTGGAGCTGAAGTTCGCCAAGGACGTCAAGTGGCTCAAGCACGATCTGGTCCTGCATCTGCGTGAGCTGCCGTTCCGGGACGCGGCCTACCGGCGGGAGTTCGCCGCGATCGCCCGCGCGTACCTGGCGTCGATCGACCGCGCCGCCTTCGACGAGACCGAGCCGATCCAGGCGATCTGCGCCTACCTCCTCCACGAGAGCGACTGGGACAACCTGCTGCCCGCCGTGGACACGCTCACCAACCGCGACAAGATCTCCTCGCCGCTCGTCGAGCGCGCCGGACGCGTGTACTGGTGCGCGCAGCACATCGAGGACGACGCCTTCGGCCGGCGCGTCCTGGACGTCACCGACCTGGGCCACCACACCAAGCCGGTCGAGAAGATGTTCCTGCGCAACGCGCTGACCCGGTACGAGGAGCACGCCGGCACCGTGCGGCTGGCCGGCCGCGTCACCAACCCGCTCGGTGTGATCCCGCCCGGTGCCCGGCTCTCCGCCGAGCTGGAGTTCTACGCCCGCCGCAAGGGGGTGCGCCTGCGGACCTTCCGCTTCCCCGTGGCCGAGCTGCGGCACGAGGGCGAGACCATCGCCTGGGAGGCGTCGGCCGGTCTGGCCAGGGGGCTGCGGCCCATCGGCGTCGTGGACACCGTGTGGGACGTTCGCCTCCATCTCGACGTCGACGGCGCCCGGACCACGACCCGGCTCACCGCCGTCGGGGCCGCACCGCCGGCCGGCGGCCTGCCGGTCCGGCCCCGCCTCACCCGGCTGGTCGCCGACCGCATGGAGCCGGAGGTCTCCGCGCGCGGCCACCTCTCCTTCCGGCTCGTCCCGGGCAAGAAGGCCGAGCAGCTGGTCCGGCGCGGAATGCGGGGAAAGATCGCACGCCGCGCCAAGTCCGGCTACCGAAAGGCCAGGGCGCGGCGCAGGGACCTCGCCTCGGGGCGCTCCAAACTCCGCCTCTACCACGAGGTGTTCAGCCGCCTCCCGCACCGGAAGGGCCTCGTCGTCTTCGAGAGCCATCTGGGAAGGCAGTACAGCGACAGCCCCAAGGCCATCTACGAGGAGATGCGCAGACAGGGGCTGGAGTTCGAGGCCGTGTGGGCGTACGCGGGCAGCCCCGAAGGCTTCCCGGCCGACGCCGCACTGGTGCGCCGCTGGTCGCTCCCGTACCTCAAGGCGCTCGCCCAGGCCGAGTTCTGGGTCGACAACCAGAGCTACCCGCTGAAGCTCACCAAACGGCCGGGGACCACGTATCTGCAGACCTGGCACGGATCCGCGCTCAAGCGCATGGGCTTCGACGAGCCGGGGTGGAAGGTGAGGTCCCGTGCCTCGCAGGCCGCACAGCAGCGCACCCTCGACCGCTTCGACCGGTTCCTGATCCGCTCGGAACACGATGTGCGCACCCTCGCGCGGGCGTTCAGGCTCCCGGAGCGGACCCTGTTGCGGGTGGGGTATCCGCGCAACGACGCGCTGGTACGGGTCAGGAAGCGCGCGGAGGCATCCGGAGGCCGGCGCGAACCGGTTCTCCTGGCGGCCGAGTTGGGCATTCCGTCCGACAAGGAGGTGCTGCTCTACGCGCCCACCTTCCGCCAGCGCGGGGGCAAGCGGAAGCGGTTCGAGCTGCCCTTCGACGTGGAGCGCTTCGCCGACGCCTTCGGTGACCGGTACGTCCTTCTCGTCCGCTCGCACTACCTCAACCACGTCGTGCTCCCGCCGTCCGTGCGCGGCCGCGTCATCGACGTCACGGACCACCACGACGTGACCCCGCTGCTGGCCCTCGCCGACGGCCTGATCACCGACTACTCGTCCGTGATGTTCGACTACTCCCTCCTCGACCGACCGATGTTCTTCTTCGCGTACGACTACGAGGAGTACGTGCACGAGGACCGCGGTACCTACTTCGACCTGCTCGAACGGGCCCCGGGGCCGGTCGTCCGCACCGAGGACGAGCTCTACGCCGTCCTCGGTTCGCTGGAGGACCAGAGGACGAAGTACGCGGCTTCGCGCGAGCGGTTCGTCGCCGACTTCAGCGAGTTCGACCGGGGCAACGCCGCGGAGAGCGTCGTCGACCAGTTCTTCGCCCACTGGAGGCGCACATGACCGCGGACCCCCGACGGGACATCTTCTTCGTCTCCAACAGCGTCGACGAGCTGGGCGGGGTGACCAGTTGGTCGCACCAGATGGCCCGCCTGTTCACCGAGCGCGGCCACCGTGTGAAGGTCATCGGCATCACCGATCCCGAGGTCCCCCAGGAGCTCGGCGAACTCCCGTACCCCACCCTCACGTTGTACGACGTCCACCCGCCGCGGGTCGGCCCCGCGCGCGGCATCAGGGGACGGTTCGACGTGGCCGGGCGCAGGCTGCGCGCCGAACGGGCGGCGGGGATGCGCGAGCAGGCCGCCAAGCTGAGCGTGCTGTTCCGGGCCGCGCGCCCAGGGGCGATGGTGATCGTCACGCAGGTGTGGGCGATGGAGTGGGTGAAACTGGCCGACACCGCCGGTCGGACCGTGATCGGCATGAGCCACGAGTCCTTCGCCTACTCGCGGGTGACCTCGCGCTTCGGGCGCGTGCGGCGGCACTACCGGGACGTGGACCGGATGCTGACGCTCACCCGTGAGGACGCCGACCTGTGGATCCGGCAGGGTCTCGACAACGCGTCGTTCATGCCGAACCCGCTCCCGTTCATGCCCGAGGTGCCCTCGCCCCGCACCGCGAAGGTGGTCGTCAGCGTCGGCCGGCTGACCGACCAGAAGGGCATCGACATGCTCCTCGACACCTGGGCCGAGGTCGCGCCGCGCCACCCCGATTGGCGTCTGCGGATCTACGGCTCGGGGGAGGACGAGGAGGTCCTCAGGAAGCAGTGCACGGCCCTGGGACTGGACGGCTCGGTGGAGTGGATGGGCGCGACCACGGACGTGCCGGACGCGCTGCGGGGCGGCTCCGTCTTCGTCCTGTCCTCGCGCGGTGAAGGCTTCCCGCTCGCCGTCATGGAGGCCATGGCGGCGGCCCTCCCGTGCGCCGCCTTCGACTGCGCGCCCGGCGTCCACGAGATCGTCCGCGACGGCGAGGACGGTCTCCTCGCCACCCGCGGCAACACCGGGGAACTCGCCCGCCGCCTCGACACGCTGATGTCCGACAAGCGGCTGCGCGACCGTATGGGCGAGGCGGCCCGCGTCAACATCCAGCGCTACTCGACGGACGAGATCGTGCGCAGGTGGGAGGACCTCTTCGTGTTCCTGGAGCGCTGAGGACCGGGCCTTTTGGGCCCGGTCCTCAGCGCAGCTTCCCCCTGCTTCCTACTTCCCGGTGAACTTCTCGTACTCCTTGAGGACCTCTTCGGTCGGCCCGTCCATCCGCAGCTCGCCGCGTTCCAGCCAGAGCACGCGGTCGCAGGTGTCGCGGATCGAGTTGTTGTTGTGACTGACCAGGAAGACGGAGCCCGCGCTCTTGCGCAGCTCGCGGATCCGCTGCTCGGAGCGCTTCTGGAAGGAGCGGTCGCCGGTGGCCAGGGCCTCGTCGATCATCAGCACGTCGTGGTCCTTGGCGGCCGCGATGGAGAAGCGCAGCCGCGCCGCCATGCCCGAGGAGTACGTCCGCATCGGCAGCGTGATGAAGTCGCCCTTCTCGTTGATGCCCGAGAAGTCGACGATCTCCTGGTAGCGCTCCTTGATCTGCTCGCGGGACATGCCCATCGCGAGCCCGCCGAGGTAGACGTTCCGCTCGCCCGTCAGGTCGCTCATCAGGGCCGCGTTCACGCCGAGCAGGGAGGGCTGGCCGTCGGTGTAGATCCTGCCGTTCTCCACCGGGAGGAGGCCGGCGACCGCCTTCAGCAGGGTCGACTTGCCCGAGCCGTTGGTGCCGATCAGACCGATGGCCTCACCGCGGTAGGCGGTGAAGGACACGTTCTTGACGGCGTGCACTTTGCGCACGCCCGCGACCTTCTCGGACTGCTTGCGGCGCATGATGCGGTTGAGCGCCGCGGTGGCGGAGCCGCGTCCGGCGCCGGTGCCGTTGACCCGGTAGACGATGTCGACCCGGTCGGCGACGACGGTGGGGACGAGGGCGTTCGCGGGACCGGCGTCGCGCGGGAGGCCGGATTCCTTGGTCAGGGTGTCAGCCACGTCCGTACGTCTCCTCGGCCTTCCAGAAGTAGATGAAGCCGCCTACGCCGGCGACCACGGCCCAGCCGACCGCCACCGCCCACACGTGCGGTGGCAGTTGGCCGGCGTGGAAGCTGTCGATCAGCGAGTAGCGCATCAGGTCGATGTAGACGGCGGCCGGGTTGCTCTCCAGCGCGACCATCGCCCAGTGCGGCAGATCGTCCTTGCTGAGCACCTTGTCGATGCTCCACATGACGCCGGAGACGTACATCCAGGTACGCAGCACGAACGGCATGAGCTGCGCGATGTCCGGCGTCTTGGCGCCCATCCGCGCCATCACCATCGCGACGCCCGCGTTGAAGGTGAACTGGAGCACCAGGACGGGCACGGCGAGCAGCCACGACGCGCTCAACGGAACGCCGAAGCAGAGCAGGATGACGACCAGCGCGGCCATCGAGAACAGCAGCTGCTGGAGCTGCTGGAGGGCGAAGGAGACCGGGAGTGCGGCCCGGGGGAAGTGCAGGGCCCGCACCAGGCCGAGGTTCCCGGAGATGGCCCGGGTGCCCGCCATGATCGAGCTCTGGGTGAAGGTCCAGATGAAGACGCCGGTGACCAGGAACGGGATGTAGTCCGGCACACCGCGCTTGGTGCCGAGCAGCACACCGAAGATGAAGTAGTAGACCGCCGCGTTCAGGAGCGGGGTCATCACCTGCCACACCTGGCCGAGCTTCGCCTGGCTGTACTGGGCGGTGAGCTTGGCGGTGGCGAAGGCGGTGATGAAGTGGCGCCGCTCCCACAGCTGCCGGACGTACTCGCGCAGGGCCGGCCGCGCGCCGCTGACGCTGAGGCCGTACCGGGCGGCGAGCGCCGCGGGATCGTCGGCCGGGGGGACCGGCGTCGGGGGCGGTGTGTGGAGGACCTGGCTCACATCCGCTGCTTTCGCTCAGGGGGGTGGGATGCGGGGTCCCGTGCTTGACGTTTCGCCCACTGTGTCTTTGCCAGTAGCTTACGTCGGGACGGGACCGTATCGTCGCAACGGGAGCCTAGAGCTTCGGAGCGTCGGAACGCAACCGTTTCGTCGCTACGGCCTATGCTGGTCGGTATGACGACGAACGCCGACACCACGAGTGCCGCCGCGGGCGCGGAGAGTGCTGCCGGGAAGGCCCCGCGTCGTAGGGCTCCCGCCGGTGCGGCCGTGCTGCGGGAGGACGTGACCGAGGCGATCCGGGCAGCCGTCTTCGAGGAACTCGCGGCCGTCGGCTTCGCCCGGATGTCCATCGAGGGCATCGCGCGTCGCGCGGGCGTCGGCAAGACGGCGGTGTACCGGCGCTGGCGCTCCAAGCTGCACCTGGTCCTCGACCTCGTCTCCGCCATAGCGGTGCAGGGGCTGCCCGCCCCGGACACCGGTTCCCTGGAGGGCGACCTGCGTCTGCTGTACGAGGTCACCTCGCGGGCGCTGCGGCACCCCGTCGCCGGCCAGATCATCCCGGACCTCCAGGCCGAGGCGGCGCGCAACCCCGACATCGCGCAGGCCCTCCAGGAGGCGCTGCGGGAGGGGCAGCAGGGAGTGGCGAGCGGGATCGTGGCGGCGGCGGCCGCGCGGGGCGAGTTGGACGAGGGGATCGACCTGGAACTCGCGCTCGACCTCATGTCGGGGCCGCTGTACTGGCGCTCGGTCGTGGTCCGCGGCCCCAAGCTGCCGAAGGGGTACCTGGCGAGCCTGGCCCGGTCGACGGCGGCGGCGCTGCGGGCGTTGTAGCGGGTCCGGCCACGGAGCGGTCCGGATCCGTGCGGCGCCGCCGACGCCGAGGCGTGCGGTCCGCGCGGCCGTGATGGTGCCGATCCGTGTCGTCACCGGGGTCGTCTCACTCTGCCAGCCGCCGGGCGAGCCCGCGCAGTTCCGCCGCCCGCAGTACCCGCCCGCCGAACCCCGGCAGCGGCACGTGCAGCGGCTCGAGCCACCGGCCGGGGATGGCGTCCGCCCCGTGCACGGCCCCGGCGAGACCGCCGGTGACCGCGGCGACGGTGTCCGTGTCACCGCCGAGGTCGACGGCGGCGCGTACGGCACCCTCGTAGGAGTCCGTGGTCCGCAGCGCCCAGACGGCGGAGCCGAGGCAGGGCCACACCGCGCCGTTGAACTCCGTCGCCCGGTCGGGATGCCAGTCGTCGGCGAGAACGGTGGCGTAGCGGGCCCGGTGGTCCGGGTGCACGGCCCGCAGGGTCAGGGGCAGGGCGGCGAGCGGGTCGCCGCCGTCCAGCGCGACCCGGACCAGCTCGTGGAACACGGCGGTGCCTTCCCAGGCCGCGCGGTCGCCGTGGGTGAGCGCGGCGATGCGGCGCGCCGCCTCCATCGTGGCGTCCCGCCCCTGCCGCGCGAAGTGCACGGCGGAGGTGGCGGCGCGCATCAACGCCCCATTCCCCGCCGCCCGTTGGCTGACCTGGAAGTGCAGTCCGGCGGCGAGGTCCCAGGGGTCCCCGCTGCCCAGCACGGCCTCCGTCTGCAGCCCGATGTCCTTGGGCTCCGCGGCCGCCCACCGCCGGAACCTCCGGAAGACGTCGGGGAGTTCGAGTCCGCCCCGGTCCAGCAGCGACTCCCCGACCAGCACGGCCATCTGGGTGTCGTCGGTCGCCTCGCCCGGCTCCCACCCTCCGCCTCCGCACATCTCCCCGCCGTGCCCCGGCTGCGGGAAGCGCGCCGAGAACGCGCCCTCGGGGCCGAACTCGAAGGGTGCGCCCAGCGCGTCGCCCACGGCGGAACCGAGCACGCAGCCGAGGACTCGCGGTTCACGGGGTCCGGTCATCGGGGCAGCGTACGGGGTGTCCTGGGGGACGGGTCAGTGTGGTGCGGGGTGGTCGGGTGCGCAGCCGCGGAGGGTGTGGGCGATGACGTCGTCCAGGTTGGCGTCGAGGGTGCCGGGGGGCAGGGTGCTGCTGACGGCGAGGCTGGCGAACCCGTGGAGGGTGCTGAACATCGGGATGGCGATGGCGTCCAGTGGGGCGTCGCGGACCTCGCCGGTGCGGCGGCCTTCGGCGATGAGGTCGGTGGCGAGTACGGACATGCCCTGGGAGGCCCGGACTAGGGCTTCGGATGCCGCGGGGTCGTGCTTGATGGAGAACATGAGGTCGAGGAGTTCGGCGTTGGCGGTGGCGAAGCCGACGTAGCTGCGGGCCAGGGCGCCGAGCCGGTCGGCGAAGGAGTCGCCCGCTGTCTCCTGTGAGGCGGCCAGGGCGGTGCTGAGGCGTTCGAAGCCGGTCAGGGCCAGCGCGTCCAGGAGGGCCTGTTTGTCCTTGAAGTGGCGGCTCGGCGCGGCGTGGCTGACGCCCAGGTCGCGGGCGAGCTCGCGCAGGGAGAGCGCGGCCGGCCCCTTTTCCCTGAGGGTGTCCTCCGCGCGGGCCAGCAGTGCGGCGCGGAGGTCTCCGTGGTGGTAGGGGCGAGGGCGGGTCTGCATGGGCGGCAGTCTATCCGGTATGTAACCGACGCCAACATTGTTGGCGTCGCCATCATTGTTGTCGTTGACAGCATTGTTGGCGCCGCCTACATTGAGGTCATGGCTACCAAGGACTCGGCTGTCGAGCAGAGCAAGAAGAAGTGGAGCGCGGGCGACATCGGTGACCAGACCGGCCGCACCGCCGTCGTCACCGGCGCCAACAGCGGACTCGGTATCGCCACCGTCGACGCCCTCGCGCGGGCCGGTGCCCATGTCGTCCTCGCCGTACGGGACCCGCGGCGTGGCGAGGCTGCCGCCCGCACCGTCCACGGCAGTGTCGAGGTGCGCCGGCTGGACCTGGCGGACCTCGCCTCCGTCCGTGAGTTCGCCGCGTCCTGGCGGGGCGACCTCGACCTGTTGATCAACAACGCGGGCGTCATGAACATCCCCGAGGCCAGCACCAAGGACGGCTTCGAGATGCAGTTCGGGACGAACCACCTGGGGCACTTCGCCCTCACCAACCTGCTGCTGCCGCACGTCACCGACCGCGTGGTCACCGTGTCCTCGGGGGCCCACCGGATTCCGGGCGGCACCCACATCCACTTCGACAACCTGAACCTCACGGGCGAGTACGCGCCCATCACCGCCTACGGCCAGTCCAAGCTGGCCAACCTGCTGTTCACCCTGGAGCTGCAGAGCCGGCTCGCGGCGGCGGGATCGTCCGTACGCGCACTGGCCGCGCACCCCGGCTGGGCCGCCACCGGCCTCCAGGGCCACGACGCCAGCGTGGTGCGCCGCGCCCTGATGGCGGTGGGCAACCGGTTCATCGCCCAGGACAACAGGGCCGGCGCGCTGCCCACGCTGTACGCGGCCACCCAGGACCTGCCGGGCGCCGGCTACGTCGGACCGGACGGGTTCGGCGAGATGCGCGGCGGACCGACCCTGGTCGGCCGTTCCGCCGCGGCCAGCGACCCGGTCTCCGCCGTCCGTCTGTGGCGGGCCTCGGAGGAACTGACCGGCGTCACCTTCCCCCGGCTGGACGAGGCCGCACGAGCGGTCGCGGCGGGGGGCTGACGCCGGGCCGGCCCTTCCCGGGGTGCGGCCGGGGTCAGACGCGTGCCGCCTCCGGGTGCAGCCGCAGCCATCCCGCCCAGGCCGAAGTGATCATGTCCTGGACGTCGTACCTCGCCTTCCATCCCAGCTCCCCGCGGATACGGTCGGCCGAGGCGACGACCCGCGCCGGGTCGCCCGGGCGGCGCGGCACGGTCACCGGAGGGCGGTCGTAGCCGGTGGCCGCGTTGATCAGGTCGATCATCTCGCGGACCGAAACCCCCTCGCCACGGCCGATGTTGAGGGTCAGGTCCCGGCCGGGCGAGGCGTCCAGCGCGCGGGCCGCGGCCACATGGGCCTCCGCGAGGTCGACCACGTGGATGTAGTCACGGACGCACGTTCCGTCCGGTGTCGGGTAGTCGTCCCCGAAGACGCGCGGCGACGCGCCCCGTGTGAGCCTGTCGAAGACCATGGGGACGAGGTTGAAGACCCCGACGTCGGCCAGTTCGGGAGTGGCCGCGCCCGCCACGTTGAAGTAGCGCAGCGAGGCGGTGGACAGACCCGTCGCCCGGCCCGTCGCGCGGACCAGCCACTCGCCCGCCAGCTTCGTCTCGCCGTACGGGCTCATCGGCACGCACGGGGCCTCCTCCGTCACCAGCTCCCCGGCCGCGGCCGCCGGCATCCCGTACACCGCGGCCGAGGACGAGAACACGAAGGAGCGGACGGAGGCCGCCGTCACCGCCTCCAGCAGGACACGCAGCCCCTCGACGTTCTCCCGGTAGTAGTGCAGAGGCAGGTCCACGGACTCGCCGACCTGCTTCTTCGCCGCCAGATGGACCACGCCGGTGACCACGTGCTCCGTGAGCGTCCGGGCCAGCAGCCCCGCGTCCAGGGTCGATCCGACCACCAGCGGTACGCCCTCGGGCACCCGTTCCGCGATGCCCGTGGACAAGTCGTCGTAGACCACCGCCTGTTCGCCCGCATCCCGCATCGCGCGCACGACGTGCGCCCCGATGTAACCGGCGCCGCCGGTGATCAGCCAGGTCATGGACGGTCGTCCTCTCGTCGGTGGACCGATGACGGTGCCGCCGGTCGTGGACAGGCGGGGTGGCCCTGGCCCGGCGTGGACCGGTGGCATGGCCGCCTCTCAGTGAAGCAGGCGGCCGAGGCGACGGCGTACCACTTCGGTCATTCCTCTCCATCCGGGCGCCAGCCGCAGCGCCAGTGCCCCCGCGTGGGTGCGGTACGGCTGCACCAGGAGCACGCCGTGCCGGGTGTCCGGGACCGCGCGCCGGCGCAGCAGACCCGGGCCGCCGACCGCGTGGGCGCTGACGTCCCGGTGCGTGCCGTCGCGGAAGTGGAGCCGCAACCGCAGGTCCCAGGTGCCGTGGCCCAGCGCCGACAGGTCCACCGGCGTCTCGGCCGACCAGCTGCCCCGGTCCGGGTCCGGCGCGAGGGCCACCCTCAGACTCGGACCCGTCCGCTCCTCGTCCCGGTGCGCGAACGTGACGTCCGCCGCGGCCGGGCCGGCCTGCGCGATGCGCCCGTACAGGTCGTGCAGGCGCAGCCGCAGCAGGGCCGCACGCGCGCGGGGACGCAGTTCGGCGTCGACGGCGGCCGGCAGCACGTGCGCGGGCCGCAGCAGGAGGTGGTCCAGCGTCACCTGGGGGAGGTCGTGCGACCAGACGGGCGTGCCGTCGGCGGCGCGCGCGTACGGCGGGCGCAGTCGTGCGGGGCGGGCGGCGAGCTCCCTGAGCCGGGGGAGATCGCGGGGGCCGGGGGCGGCCAGGACGACCCGGGCGATCAGACGGCCGGGGGCGGTCGGGTCGACGGTGAGGTCGGCCGCGTCGAACGACTCCAGATGGGCGCGGGTGAGGTCCCACCACGCACGCCGGTACGCGGGGGTGCGCAGCCCCAGCTCGCGGGTGTACATGCGCAGTTCGTGGTCGAGGAACCGGGCGTGGGCGGCGCGCGCGAGGCGTTTCTCGCCGGCGCCGAGGAGGATGGCGTGGGCGGTGCGGCCGGCCTCGGTCCTGGCCCGCCAGTTGTCGATGTCGGCGCGGTCGAGCGAGATCGACAGCCGCTCGGCGGTGCGCCGTACGTGCCAGACGTACACGGTGTCGGGGATCAGCGCGACGCGCGGCCCGGCGGCCAGCACACGCGCGGTGAACACGAAGTCCTCGTAGGGGTGGCGGCCTTCGGGGAAGCGGACGCGGTGCGCACGCAGGAAGTCGGTGCGGTACAGCTTGTTGACGCAGAGGGTGTCGTGGACCAAGCGCGGCCGCCGGGAAGGGTGGGGGAACACGGCCGGTTCGGCGTAGAGCGCGCGCTGCCACGGGGTCTCGCGCCCGGAGGGCAGTTCACGGCGCACGCACAGGCCGGCCGTGACCTCGGCGCGCCGCTCCAGGGCCGCGCCGAGCAGCGCGTCGACCGCGCCCGGCGGCAGCACGTCGTCGCTGTCCAGGAACATCAGGTACGGAGCGGTCGTCGCGTCGATGCCGTCGTTGCGGGGGCTGCCGCAGCCGCCGCTGTTCTCCCGGCGCCGGACGACCCGCAGACGCGGCTCGCCGGCGGCGAGACGGTCGAGCAGGTCGGCGCTCCCGTCGGTCGACCGGTCGTCGACCGCGAGCACCTCCCGGACGGCCGGCCCCTGCGCGAGTGCCGAGCGCACCGCGTCCGTCACATGGGGGGCGTCGTTGTACCCGATGACGACGACACAGACCTGCGCGGCTCGAGGTTCCATGGATTCACCGGACGGAATCGTAGGGCATGTCAGTAATTTTCCGTTGAAGGGGTGTTCAGTGTCCGGTCGGGGAGACGGCGGGGGCCGGTCGCGGGTCCCGGACGGGCGCGGCTGGCTCCGGGCGTTTCGTCGCGGGGAGGCCGGATCGCCACAGCCGGGTGAAGGACAGCGCGGCGGCCGTCGCCAGCAGACCGTTGCGTACGAGCATCAGCACACAGCCCGTCCAGGTGCTGCGGGTGACCTCCTCGTACAGGCCGGGGTAGACCACGGAACTGACCGCGGTCGCCGCCACGATCAGTGCGGCCACCGGGCGCTGGGTGGTGTGACGCGAGGTCAGGCAGACGGCGGACAGGCCGAGCAGCCACACCATGTACTGGGGGCTGATCACCCGGCTGGTCACCGTGAACAGCAGCACGGCGGTGAGCGCCGCGTCGTTCGGGGTGGCGAGCGTCCAGCGGCGCGCGCGCACCCGCCACAGCAGCAGGAGCCCGAAGCAGACGAGCGTGAGGGCGAGCGAGGCCGCCGCGACCGTGGGGACGTGCGGGCCCACGAACTCCATCGCGCCGTACTGGTAGCGCACGCTGCCCCGCCAGCCCGCGTGGCGCGCGAGACCGAGGACCGTGCCGCCGAGCGACTCGATCTGCACGCCCCGGCCGCCCTGCTGGCGCAGGAAGTCGAAGGGGTCGCTGAAGGCCGCCGTCAGGACGGCGAGCAGGACGGCCGCCGCGAGAGCCGCCGACGTCCATGCCTCCCGGGTCGTACGGCCGCGCGGGGTGCCCAGCAGCACCAGCGCGGGCCAGACCTTCACCAGGGCGCCGCACGCGGCGAACACGCCGCAGGCGCGCGGGGAGCGCTTCAGGGCCAGCAGGGAGAGCACCGCGAACGCCGTGACCTGTACGTCGTAACGGGCGAGCGGCACGTGCAGCAGCAGCGGCAGGCCCAGCGTCCACAGCGCCGCGCCCCGCAGACTGCGGCCCGCCCGGGATCCCGCGCGCACGAGTGCCAGCGCGATCACGGCGTCCGCGAGGAGCGTGAGGGTGACGAAGGCATGCGGGTAGGTCAGGCCCGGGAGCAGCGCCGGCGAGAGCAGGACCGCGCCCGCGCCCGGCGGGTACTGCCACAGCCGGTCGCCCGCCGGACAGGCGCCGTGCGACAGGACGCCGTACCAGCGGAAGTACAGATGGCTCACCTCGCGCGAGACCCCGCCGCCTCCGAGCACGGCGAGGTTGTCGTGCGCGAGCAGCCACAGCATGAGGGTGCGGGTGACGGCCCAGGTCGCGGCGAGGGAGAACAGGCGGTGTCGGGGGCTCAGGTAAACGCTCATCAATGCCGGATCGTAAGCTTCCTGAATGCCTCAGGGGCGGCGATACGCCGTCATGACCCTGCAAAGGTTGGCTAATAGTACTAAATAGGTCTCAGGGTGAGGGTGTTGATGAAGCGGTCCGGAGCCGGCCGTCCGGTGGTCGTCGCGGAGATCGTGGCGGTCCTGCTGCCCGTACTCGTCATGCTCGTGCTCGGGCTGTGGGGGCTCGACCGCGGCGGCATGTGGCGCGACGAGGCGGCCACCTTCCAGGTCGCGCGGCGCTCGGTTCCGCAGATCTGGCATCTGCTCCACCACGTGGACGCGGTGCACGGCCTGTACTACCTCTTCATGCACGCCGTCCTCGCCTCCGACCCCGGCGAGGTCGCGCTCCGGCTCCCCTCGGTCTGCGGCGCGGCCGCCGCCGCGGGCCTCGTCGCCGCCCTGGGTGTCCGCCTCTGCCGCCCGCGGGTCGGCCTGTGGGCGGGGCTGCTGTACGCCGTCACCCCCATGGCCGGGCACTTCGCGCAGGAGGGCCGGTCGTACGCGCTGGTCGCGGCCGGCGCGGCGGGAGCGACGCTGCTCCTGGTCAGGGGTGTGCGGTCGGCGGGGACGGGGGTCTGGTGGGCGTACGGCGCGACGGTCGCCGTCACCTGTCTGCTGCACGAGTTCGCGGTGCTCCTGCTGCTCGCGCACGCCGCGACCCTGGCCGCGGCCCGGCTGCCGCGCCGGGTCTGGCGGCGCTGGGGGCGCGCGGCCGGAGGGGCGGTACTGGTGCTGTCGCCGCTGGTCCTGGTCTCGCACGGGCAGTCCGGGCAGGTCGCGTGGCTGACGCGGCCGGACTGGGAGAGCGTGGACCGGCTGCTGCGGGCGTTCGCCGGGCCGACCCAACCGGTCTTCGTGCCCTACCTGTTCCTGGTCGCCCTGGGGGTGCTGTGGCAGGTGCCGCGCGGGGAGGTGACCCTCGCGGCGGTCGCCGCGCCGCTGATGGTGCTGCCGCCCGCGGTGCTGATCACGGTCTCCCGCTTCTGGCCGCTGTACGACGAGCGGTACGTCCTCTACGCCCTGGCGGGGGCGCCGCTGCTGGCCGCCGGGGGGACGGACCGGGTGGCGCGGGCGGTGGCCCGGTCGTGGGAGCGGTGGAGGGGGGCGACGCCGCCGTGGACGGCGCGGAGGAGGATGCGGCTGCCGGTGGCCGCCCTCGCCGGAGTCCTCGCGGTCGCGCTCGCGCTCACCGCCCAGTTCCCGCTGCTGTGCCAGGATCGCACCCCCAGCCGGCGCCCCGACAACCTCGCCGCCGTCTCCGCCGCCGTCGGACGCGAACTGCGCCCCGGTGACCCGGTGTTGTTCCTGCCCTCACTCGCACGGCGGTCCGCGCTGGCCTATCCGGAGGGTTTCCGCGGGGCCCGGGACATCGCGCTGCGGGCCTCCGCGACGGCCTCCGGGACGTTGTACGGCGAGGAGGAGGGCCCCGCCGAACTGCGCCGCCGGCTCGCCCGGCTCGACCATGTGTGGCTGGTCGCCGCGCCGTTCGCGCTGCGGTCGGGCTGGCGCCCGCACACTCCGACCGAGCGGGCCAAACTCGCCGTGATCGGCGAGGAGTTCACCCTGCGCGAGCAACTCGCGCGCCGGGGCGTCACCCTGCGCCTGTATGTACGCCACCCGTCGGCGGACGACCCGGCAGCCGCCCTAGTGCCGGCCTGAGGCCGGGTCGGGCGCTTCCCTCCGGGCCGCGTCGTCCAGTGCGACCGTCAGCCGGTCCAGCCGGGACTGCAGTTCGATGATCTCGTCGAGTTCGAAACCCGTCGCGGCGGCGATCCGGCGCGGCACCCGCAGGGCGCGCTCGCGCAGGGCTGTGCCCTCGTCGGTGAGGTGGACGTGCACGGAGCGCTCGTCGAGGGCGCTGCGCTCACGCCGTACCAGACCGGTCGCCTCCAGGCGCTTGAGGAGCGGCGACAGCGTCCCGGAGTCGAGCCGCAGATGTTCGCCGACCTTCTTCACGGGCAGTTCGCCGTGCTCCCACAGCACCAGCATCACGAGGTACTGCGGGTAGGTCAGCCCGAGGTCCTTGAGGATCACCCGGTAGACGCCGCCGAAGGCGCGCGACGCCGCGTTGAGGGAGAAGCAGATCTGCTGGTCGAGACGGAGGTAGTCCCCGTCGGACGGGGCCTGGGGGTGCGGGGTCGGCATGGCGGTCATACCCACAGGATAGCTCTCGTCCGTCACTAAGTTGTGTGCAATTTAATTGTGTGCTCTAATCGAGTCCGTGAGACGGCCGGACCGGCCGCTCCGACAGACATTCATCTGAGAGGGATGGTCTTCATGGAAGCGCTCTACACCGCTGTCGCCACCGCCACCCACGGCCGTGACGGTCGTGCCGTCAGCTCCGACGGCAAGCTCGACCTCCAGCTGGCCATGCCGGTGGAGATGGGCGGCAACGGGCAGGGCACCAACCCCGAGCAGCTGTTCGCCGCCGGTTACGCAGCCTGTTTCGCCAGCGCCCTCGGCCTCGTCGGCCGCGCGGCGAAGGTCGACGTCAGCGAGGCCGCGGTGACCGGCGAGGTCGGCATCGGCAAGCAGGGCGAGGGCTTCGGCCTCGCCGTCACGCTGCGGGTCGAGCTCCCCGACTCCGTGGACCAGGCCACCGGCCGCAAGCTGGTCGAGCAGGCCCACCAGGTCTGCCCCTACTCCAACGCGACCCGCGGCAACATCCCGGTCGAGCTCGTCGTCGAGTAGTACCGCGCCGTGCCGTCCCCGTGCCCCCTTCGCGCCCGCGAGGGGGGCACGGGGATCCTCGCGTACGGCCCCCGCCGCCCCGCGGCGGGCCGGACCCGCACGCCCGGCCCACCTCATCGGATGACACTGCTGTCCGTGCGCAGCGGCCCCGGCACCATGTCCAGGCCCGGCGCCCGTGGCCGTACGGCCTGTTCCAGCAGCAGCGGGAGCCCCACCACCGGCAGCACCCACACCAGCACGATCAGCCGGTCCCCGTAGATGGTGATGTCGGGATGCCCGGCCTGGTTGAGGACGCCGGTGAACGCGGCCGCGAGCAGCAGGACGGCGAAGGCCGGACGCCGCCGCACCACCCCCCACGCCCCGGCCGCCAGTGCCGCGAGGACGAACGGCTCCCGCAGCTCCCGGCGCAGCCACTCCACCCAGAAGTCGGCTTCGAGATGCAGGAACTCCGGCCACGGGCGGGTACGGTCCGGGACGGCGAAGTGCCCCGTGAGCAGGTCCTGGAGGCTCTCCGACTCGGACGGGTGGCGCAGCACCCGCGCCGCGAGGAGCGTGACCACGACCGCCCCGGCCGCCACCGCCCCGATCGCCCTGAGCGGCGGCGTGAGCCCGCGCAGCGGCCGGCGCGGCCCCCCGTGCCGCACGCCGGTCAGCGCGCACGCGCCCGTCAGGCACAGCCCGAGGAACAACGCCTGCGAGTGCTTCACCGTGAAGAGCGCCGCCAGCGAGCCCCCGACCAGCAGGCTCCCGGCCCGCGCACGGCCCTCCAGCGCCAGCGCGCAGCCCCACAGCGCGGCCAGCGTCAGGTCCAGCAGCAGACCCTCGGTCATCGGGCGCATCGCGGTCGTGCCGCACGGCAGGACGTAGAAGAGCGCCTGTCCGGTCAGGGCCGCGACGGTGGGGGCGCGCAGGGTGCGCAGTACGAGGAAGGCGAGCACGCCCCCGGCGACGGTGACGAGGACGCTCGACACCCACACGCCCCACTTCACCCCCAGGACCGTGACGAACGGGGCCAGCAGCGCCGGATACCCGGGCCGCGCCTCGAAGATCCGCATGAAGCGCGCCGACATGAACGGCACGGTGTGTCCCGAGGTCTGCCCGGCCCGCAGCCGCTTCGACACCCCCTCCCACTGCTCGCGCCGGCACTCCTCGAAGACCCGCCGGGTGGGGCTCGGCGCGTGGAAGCGCAGCACGTCGACGCTCTGGTCACGGCGGGCGAGGGAGGCCCTGCCGGCACAGACGTAGTCGATGGTGAGCGAGGCGGCCTCCTGCTTGCCCGCGCCGCCCAGACTCAGCGCGTACGAGAGGTAGTTCTTGCTGTCGGGGGTGTCCCGGCCGGTGATGTTCGCGAGTTGCAGGACGGCGAAGACGGCGGCCAGGACGATCACCCGGAACCGAGCGGGCCCGGAGCCCGAAAGCATGGCCACCGGGGTGCTCACGACGAGGTGAGGACGTCGTGCTCCGCCTGCGCGGGCACCTGGACGGAGGGCGCCGGTCCCTCGACGTGCTCACCGAGCATCAGCGTCCGTACCACCCGCTCGGCGGCCCGCCCGTCGTCGAACGCGCAGAACCGGGCCCGGAATCCGGCACGCAGCCGCGCCGACTCCGCGTCCCGCCACGCCCCGGACGCGAACAGCCGCGCCAGCTCCTCGTAGGAGCGGGTCACATGACCCGGTGCGTCGGCCGTGATGTCGAAGTACGCGCCCCGGCTCGCCGCGTACGCGCCCCAGTCGTCGGCGTGCACCACGATCGGCCGGTCCAGGTTGGCGTAGTCGAACAGGAGGGCCGAGTAGTCCGTGACCAGTACGTCGGAGGCGAGCATCAGCTCCTCGACGTGCGGCTCGTCCGTCGCGTCGACCACGACGCCGCGCCGGTGCAGCTCGGACAGGCCCGCCCCGCGCGCCGGACCGTCCACGAGCGAGGGATGCAGACGGACGACGAGGGTGTGGCCCTCGCCGAGGTCGTCGGCGAACCGGGCGAGATCGACACGGTCGAGGTGGCCGCCCCTGACGTAGTCGCGGCGCGTCGGCGCGTACAGCACCACCCGGTGGCCGGCCGGGATGCCGAGACGCGCCCGGACCCGCAGTCCGTCCTCGGGCCGCGCCCGCACGAGAAGGTCGTTGCGGGGGCTGCCCGTGCGCAGCGAGGTGAAATGGCAGGGGTAGGCGCGGTCCCAGACCAGCTCGGAGTGGCGGTTGGCGACCAGGCTGTAGTCCCAGCGGTCCGCGCGGCGCAGCATCTGCGGCACGTCGAAGCCGTGCCGTGCACCGGGCTTGCCCAGCAGGTCCGCGCCCATGTACTTCAGCGGTGTGCCCTGGTGGGTGTGGATGTGGACGCTGCCCTCGCGCTTGACCAGGGAGCCGGGCCAGTTGACGTTGTTGACGAAGTACGTCGCCCGCGCGGTCACCCGGCGGTAGTCGAGCGAGTCCGGTGTGACGTGCTCGACGCCGGGCGGCAGCAGCGCCACCTGGTCCGCCCGTACCACCCACACCCCCCGGATGTGCGGGGCGAGTTCACGGGCCGCGCGGTAGACGGCACCCGGGTCGCCGAGCACCCCGCGGTGCGAGAACGCCGAGTACACCGCCAGGCCGGGGTCCAGCGGCCGGAGTCCGTGCGCCGCGGACCAGCCGCGCTTGCTCCGGGTGACCGCGGCCGAGCGCACCTGCTGCCCGCGCCGGACCAGCTCCCCGCCGGCGCGGGCCGCCTGCCGACGGGCCCGGTATCGCGTGTAACCGCCCAGCAGGACACGGAGTTCGGGTGGCACGGGGCCGCTGCGGTGCTCGCGGAAGAGCGCGGCCGTCCGCGCGAAGAACTCGCCCTTGTCGGAGGCGGGCAGCCGGTCCGGCTTGGCGAGGATGTCGAGACAGTGCTCGCCCATCTTGCGGTGCAGATACGGGCGCCAGCGCGCCAGTTCCGGACGGGAGTCCACGAACGCGAAGACCCGCTCGTACTGGTCGTGGATGTCGAAGTGCTTGCGGCTGGTGGTGGACAGGATGTTGCCCTGGCGCCGCTGCCGGTAGTTCAGACAGATCCGGTCGAGCGTGGCGATCCGGTCGGCGCTGAGCATGACCGGGAAGGTCCAGGGCGTGTCCTCGTAGTAGCCGGGTGGGAAGGTGAAGCCCTCCCGCTCGACGAACTCGCGGCGGTAGACCTTGTTCCACACCACCATCAGCAGGTCGAGGATCTCCGGGCGCTCGACGGCGCGGAAGGTGCCGTCCCCGGCCTCGGAGAGCAGATGCGCGAGGACGTTGCGGCGGGTCCCGCCCCACCAGTAGGTGCGCGCGTAGTCGAACACGAGCACATCGGGCCCGGTGGGGCCGTCGGGGCCGTCGGGGCCGTCAGGGGCGGCGGTCTCGTCGAGGCGGTCGGCGACGGCGCGCAGGGCGCCCGGTGTGAGCGTGTCGTCGCTGTCCAGGAAGAGGAGGAACTCCCCGCCGGCGAACGGCATTCCGGCGTTGCGGGCGCGGCCGAGCCCCACGTTGCGCGGCAGGTGCAGCACCCGCACGCGCGGGTCGCGGGCCGCGTACTCGTCGAGGATCGCGCCGCAGCCGTCCGGCGAGCAGTCGTCGACGGCGATCACCTCGAGATCCGTGTACGACTGGTCCAGGACCGAGTCGAGGCACTCGCGCAGAAAGCCCTGCACCCTGAAGACGGGGACGATGATGCTGAAGCGGGGCACGTCAGCTCCTTACGAGGGTGGACGCGGCGGGGGCCGGAGGCCGCTCGGCGAGCGGGATCACCGGGGGGATCGCCTCGGGCGGCTGGCCCAGCAGCACTCTGCGGACGACCCGTTCGGCGGCCTGCCCGTCGTCGAACGAGCAGAACCGCTCACGGAATCCGGCCCGCAGGGCCCGCGAGGAGTCGTCCGCGTAGGAGCCGTCGCGGAACACCCGCGCGAGTTCCCCGGGGGTACGGGCCACCGGCCCCGGCGGCGCCTGGAGCAGGTCGAAGTAGACGCCCCGCGTCTCCTGGTACACCTCCCAGTCGTCCGCGTACACGACGATGGGACGGTCGAGGTTGGCGTAGTCGAACATGATCGACGAGTAGTCCGTGATCAGCGCGTCGGCGGCCAGACAGACGTCCTCCGAGGAGCGGTGCCGGGTCACGTCGATGATCCGGCCGCTGCCCGCGCGGCCGCCCTCGTCGTAGAAGTAGTGGGCGCGCAGCAGCACGACGAAGGAGTCGCCGATCTCCTCGCAGAACGCCTCCAGGTCCAGCCGGGACTCGAAACCCGTGCTGTGGTCCCGGTGCGTCGGCGCGTACAGCAGGGCCGTCCTGCCCTCGGGCACGCCCAGTCGCGCGCGCACCCGGGCGACGTCCTCGGCGGTCGCCGTGCAGTAGACGTCGTTGCGCGGATAGCCGTACTCCAGGGCCTCGTACGTGCCCGGGAACGCCCGCTCCCACATCTCCGTGGAGTGCCGGTTGGAGGAGAGGTTGTAGTCCCAGCGGTCCACCCGGGTCAGCAGCTTGGTGAAACTGCCGGTCGCCGCGGCCACCACCGGGTACGTCGACTGGTCGACGCCCATCTTCTTCAGCGGGGTGCCGTGCTGGGTCTGCAGATGCACACTGCCGGGGCGCTTGACGACGCCGTCCGCGAAATTGGCGTTGTTGATCAGGTACTTGGCGCGGGCCAGCACCTCCCAGGAGCGGGCGCTGCCGATCACCGCGTGGTCCACGCCCGCGGGCAGCCCGTCCACCGCATCCGCCTCGACGAGGAACACCCCCCGGATGTGCGGGGCGAGTTCACGGGCCTTGGCGTGGATCGCGGCCGGGTTGCAGGCGTAGCCGCGCCCCCAGTAGGCGCAGTACACCGCGAGGTTCTCGTCCAGCGGGCGGCGCAGTTGCGCCGCGTACCGCGTACGGGTGCGCAGCAGCCGGGGACGCGGCACTTTGCCCCAGACCCTCGGCAGCCGCCGGCTGGCGCCGCGCAGCGCGCGGAACGCGCTGTACGCACCGGCCGCCAGCAGCCGGTGCTGCACCCCGACCCGGCCCGCCGGGGGCCTGAACCCGGCCGGGCGGTGCAGACGGTAGAGCCTGCCCGCACGGCGGAAGAAGGCCCGGCGCCGGCTCAGGGGAAGCCGCCTGGGATGCGCCGCCGATTTCAGCACCGCCGTGAAGAGGTCGCCGAACAGCGCCCTCGACCGCTCCTCGGACAGCCCCTGTGCGGCGGCCCGCGCGAGCACCAGGCCGACCTGGTCGAGCAGGTGGAACTGGTGCTCGCCCGGCTCGTTCAGCCGGCTGCCCTGCCGGCGCAGCAGATGGCGTACGAGGACGGAGCGCAGCACCGCCATCCGTTCGGCGGCGAGATTCACCAGACCGCCCCAGCCCAGGTCCGTGAAGTGCCCCTGGGGAAAGGAGAGATCCCGCTCGCGCAGGAAGTCCCGCCGGTAGGCCGCGCTCCAGGCCGGCAGCAGCACACCGGTCAGCCGCGGTGCCCGGCCGGGCGTGAAGACCCCCTCGGGTGTCCTCGGGAGCGGGGGCGTGCTGGTCTCGACGTCCCACCAGTGGACCCGCTCGTGCGCGAAGTACAGGACGTCGGGCTCCTCGCGCAGCCCGCCCTCCAGGGTCCCCAGCGCGCCCGGCACCAGGACGTCGTCACCGTCCAGGAAGAGCAGATACGTGCCGGCCGCCGCCCCGATCCCGGTGTTGCGCGCCGCGCTCAGCCCGTCCGACGGCGGCGAGTGCACCGGGACGACCCGGGAGTCGCGCGCGGCATACCCGGCGACCACCTCGGCCGCCGGGGAGTCCGGCGTGTCGCAGACCGTGATCAGCTCGAAGTCGCCGAAGGACTGGCCGAGGACCGAGTCCAGTGCGAGGGCAAGCCGCCCGGCGACTCCATGGGTGGGGACGATGATGCTGAAGCGGGGCATTCTGCTCTTTCTCTCACAGGGAGCCGAGGTCTCGGGGGGTGCTGAGGCGGGTTGTCATCGCTTCGGCCGGCCGGCCGGACGCCAGGTGGCGGGCCGGGACGGCGTGGGCCGGGAGGGGCTGGAGGGCATGCCTGCTCCGGTTCAGAGGATCTCGGTGACGTGGGAGGGAGAACCGGGCGCGGGCACCGTGGCGAGGGGCGGCACCGGCCGGGTCCGGGCGGCCGACGCGACCGGGTGGCGCTCGGCGAGCGGGAGGGCCCGCGGCAGCCCGCCGCTCTCGCCCAGCACGACATGGCGCACCACCCGCTCGGCGGCGGACCCGTCCTCGTACGGGCAGAAACGCTCGCGGAACGTGGCCCGCAGCCGCGCCGAACGGGAGCCGCTCCAGTGTCCGCCCGCGAAGATGTCGATCAGCTCGTCCTCGCTGCCCGCGACCTCGCCCGGCGGGAAGGCGCGCACGTCGAAGTAGGTGCCGCGGGATGCCTCGTACGCCTCCCAGTCGTCCGCGTGGATCACGATCGGCCGGTCGAGGACCGCGTAGTCGAACATCAGGGACGAGTAGTCGGTGACCAGCGCGTCCGAGGCGAGACAGAGGGACTCGACGCTCGGGTGGTCGGAGACGTCGATGAGCCGGCTCCCGGGGACGGCGGTGAGGGGACCCGTGTACGCGTGGTGGGCGCGGGTCAGCACGACGAAGCGCGGGCCGAGCCGGCGCAGGACGCGCTCCAGGTCGAGGGTGAGGCGCTGGGTGAGCCGGTAGTCGCGGTACGTCGGCGCGTACAGGACCGCGACCGTGCCCGCGGGGATGCCCAGGGACTCGCGCAGCCGCGCCACGTCGGCCGGAGTCGCCCGCTGGAAGACGTCGTTGCGGGGCAGGCCGTACTCCAGCGTGGTGAAGGCGGCCGGGAAGACGCGCTCCCAGACCAGGGTGGAGTGGCGGTTGCCGGACAGGCAGTAGTCCCACTTGTCGGCGCTGCGCAGCAGTTCGGCGAAGTCCGTGCCGCGGGCGGCGGCCGGACGGTCCTGCAGATCGAGACCCATGTGCTTGAGCGGGGTCCCGTGCTGGGTCTGGATCATGATCTGGCCGCGCCGCTTGACCAGCCTGCGGTCGAAGTTGACGTTGTTGACCAGGTACTTGGAGCGGGCCAGCGCGGTCCAGTACCCGGCCGAGCCGGGCCGCAGCCGGTGCGTCGCCGGCGGGATCGTGTGGTGGTGCTCGGGGTGCGCGATCCACGCGGTGCGGATGTGCGGCGCGAGGTCGCGGAACGCGGACTCCAGGGCGCCGGGGTTGCAGCCGTGACCGCGCCCCCAGTAGCTGGAGAAGACGGCGCGGTCGGCGCGCAGCGGGAGGCGGAGCTGCACGCGGTAGTGGAACTGGAGCGCCGCTCCGCGGGCCCCGCGGAGCAGCTCCTTGGTGCGGCGCAGCGTCTTCTTGTGGACGCGTGAGGCCAGCGACAGCAGCCGGTACGTACGGTGGTTGCCGAGCCGGACCAGGGCGTGCCGGACACGGGTGCGCAGGGGGACCGGGACGCCCGGCGCGCGGTGGCGGCGGTAGTGGGCGCGGGCCGCGCGCAGGAACTCGGCGCGGGTGCCGCGCGGCAGCCGGCCCCGTTTGGTGAACACCGTCGAGAGGTGGTCGACCATGCGGCGGAACAGGACCGGGCGCCAGTGCTCCAGCTCCGAGTGCGCGTCGAGGTGCGCGAAGACCCGGTCGTACTGGGCGAAGATGTCGAAGTGCTTGCGGCTGCTGGTGCCGAGGATGTTGCCCTGGCGGCGCTGGCGGTAGTGAACACAGACCCGGTCGAGGGTCGCGATCGTCTCGGCGGAGGTCAGCACCGGGTACGTCCACGGCGTGTCCTCGTAGTACCCGGGCGGGAAGGTGAAGCCCGCGCGTTCGACGAACTCCCGCCGGTACGCCTTGTTCCACACCACCATCAGGACCTTGAGCAGCCCCGGCCGGTCGTCGAGCCGGAAGGGCGCCGGGCCCTCCTCGGTGAGGTGCGCCGCGAACTGGTTGCGGACCGCCTCGCCCGACCAGTAGGTGCGCGCGTAGTCGTAGACCAGGACGTCCGGTTCGCCGGTCTCCTTCAGGCGGTCGGCGATGGCGTGCAGCGCGTCCGGTGTGAGGGTGTCGTCGCCGTCCAGGAAGACCAGATAGTCGCCGGTGGCCTGTGCGAGCCCCGCGTTGCGGGCGTGTCCCAGGCCCACGTTCCGCGGCAGGCGCACCGGGCGGACACGGGCGTCACGCTCGGCGAACTCTTCGATGATCGCGCCGCAGGCGTCGGGCGAACAGTCGTCGACGGCGATCAGTTCGAGGTCCGGAAAAGACTGCTCCAGCACGGATTCGAGGCATTCGTGCAGGTACGCCTGAACCTTGTACGCGGGGACGATGACACTGAACCTGGGCAACGGACATCCATGGGTCGGCGCGGGCATACTGCCCGGCAACGGCCGAAGGGGTGACTTGGTTACGCCAGATGTGGCATATGGGGGACCCCGGGTGAACGCAGAGGGGCGAACCGGTGTCCGGTCCGCCCCTCGACCCGCCCGTCGTACCGCTACTTGACGGCGCCCGCCATCACGCCGGACACGAACTGCCGCTGGAACGCGAAGAACACGGCCAGCGGGATCACCATCGAGATGAAGGCGCCCGGTGCCAGCACATCGATGTTGTTGCCGAACTGGCGCACCTGGGTCTGCAGGGCGACCGTGATCGGCTGGCTGCCCGAGTCGGAGAACACCAGCGCGACCAGCATGTCGTTCCACACCCACAGGAACTGGAAGATGCCCAGCGAGGCGATCGCGGGACCGCCGAGCGGCATCACGACCCGTACGAACAGGCGCAGTTCACCCGCACCGTCCAGTCGGGCCGCCTCCAGCAGCTCGCGCGGGATCTCCGCGAAGAAGTTCCGCAGCAGGAACACCGCGAAGGGCAGGCCGAAGCCCACGTGGAAGAGGATCACCCCGAAGATCGTGCCGAAGATGCCGATCTTCCCGAAGAGTTCGGCGATCGGGATCAGCGCCACCTGCACGGGGACGACCAGCAGGCCGACCGTGCCGAGGAACCACCAGTCGCGGCCCGGGAACTCCATCCAGGCGAAGGCGTAGCCCGCGAGCGAGCCGATCACCACGACCAGGAGGGTCGCCGGAACCGTGATCAGCACCGTGTTCAGCAGCGAGTTGGTGATGTCGCCGTTCTCCAGGAGCTTCTGGTAGCTGTCCACGGTGAGCTGCGACGGCTCACTGAACACCTTCCACCAGCCGGACGCGCTCATGTCCTCCGGCCTGCGCAGCGAGGACAGCAGCAGCCCGATGGTCGGCACCAGCCAGAACAGGCCGACGAGCAGCAGGAAGACGCGTACGATCCCGCCGCTGACGCCGCTCGCGAGGCGGGAGCCGAGCGAGGTCCTGGTCTTCTCCCGGGCGGTGACGGGCGTGGTCTCGGTGACCGTGCCGGCGTGTGTGGTCATCGCCGTACCTCCCGCCGGAGCCGTCGGATGTTGAACAGCATCACCGGGATCACGAGCAGCAGCAGGAACACCGCGATGGCGCTCGCTATGCCCGGCTGGTCCTCGGAGAAGCCCTTGCGGTACAGCTCCAGGGCCAGCACGTTGGCGTCGTCCTGGGAGGAGCCCGGCGCGATGATGAAGACCAGGTCGAAGACCTTCAGGACGTTGATCATCAGGGTGACGGCGACGACCGCGAGCACCGGCGCGAGCAGCGGCACCGTGACCCTTCTGAAGACCTGCCACTCGTTCGCGCCGTCGACCCGGGCGGCCTCCAGCAGCTCCCGCGGCAGGCCCGCGAGCCCCGCCGCGATCAGCACCATCGCGAAACCGGCCCACATCCAGATGTACGAGCCGATGATCGCCGGGGTGACCAGGGACGGGCCGAGCCAGTCGAGACCGTTGTACGGCTCCTTGAAGTTGCTCGCGGGCAGCCGGAGCAGGGCCCCGTCGGCCTGGGCCGGCAGCGTGAACGTGCCGTTGTCGCGCACCTTCGTGGAGGCGACCACCTTGCCGTCCTTGACGGCCTCGACCTTCATACCGGCGTAGCCCAGCTCGCTCGGATCGGCCTGCCCGAGCCTGCCGACGCCCTCGCCGCGGGTGAAGTCCTGCCAGGCCGTCCCGGTGACCTTGCCCGGCTCGACGGCGGCCTGTACGGCCTTCTTCGCGCTGCCGGGCATCTGGTCGGGGGCGACACCGACGAGCGGCAGTGCGACGGACTGCCCCGCCCGTACAGCCTGGCCGGTGACGAACCCGCCCTTCTCCGGCCGGAGTGGCGACTGCCGTCCCGGGTGGGCCTTCGGGAACGCGGACGACTCCGCGAACGTGTCGTGCACCCCGACCCAGACCGCGTTCGCCACCCCCTTGTCCGGGTCCTGGTCGTACACCAGCCGGAAGATGATCCCCGCGGCGAGCATCGAGATCGCCATCGGCATGAAGACGACCAGCTTGAACGCCGTGCCCCAGCGCACCCGTTCGGTGAGCACCGCGAAGACGAGACCGAGCGCGGTCGCGGTGGTGGGCGCGAACACGACCCAGATGACGTTGTTCTTGAGCGCCGTGCGAATGCCGTCGTCCGTGAACAGCGCCTTGTAGTTGTCGAATCCGGCGAAACCGTCACCGGACTGGTTGAGGAAGCTGCGGACCAGCGAGTACCCGATCGGGTAGACCACGAGCGCGCCGAGCAGCACGAGGCAGGGCAGCAGGAACAGCACTGCCACGGTCCTGCGCGTACCGGTCACGCTCTTGCGCCGTGTCGCCGCGGGAGGGGTCGGGCCGACCCCTCCCGCCGTTGCCGACGTCATCGCCGGATCAGCCCTTGTACGCCGCGGCCGCGTCGGCCTCCAGTTTCGCCTGCGTCCCCGCCACGTCCTTGGGGTTCTTCAGGAAGTCCTGCAGGTCCTTCCACTCGCCCTTGCCGGGCGTACCGCCGAAGGACTGCGGGGCCTGGTCGGACATGTCGAAGCGGAAGTCGTCACCGGCGGCGATCAGGGCCTTCGCCATCGACTGCTGCACGGCGTTCGGGTACGCGGAGTTCGCCACGCTCTTGTTGGGGGAGAGATAGCCGCCGAGCTTCGCCTGGATGGTCGCCGCGTCCGGGGAGGCCAGGAAGGTGACCAGTGCCTGGGCCGCCTTGGAGTCCTTCAGGACGACGGCCGCGTCACCACCGCTGACCACGGGCGCCTTGTCGCCCACCGCGGGGAACGGGAACACCTTCGCGTCCGTGCCGATCTTCGCCTTCGTCTCCGCGATGTTGACGCCCACGAAGTCGCCCTCGAAGACCATGCCGGCCTTCGGCTGGTCGCCGCCGGTGAACGTCTGCGTCACCGAGGCCGGGAACTCCGTCTGCAGCGCGCCGTCCGGGCCGCCCGCGACGTAGTTCTTGTTGCCCCACAACTGGGCGAGCGTGGTCAGGGCGTCCTTCACGGACGGGTCCGTCCACTTGATCTTGTGCTGGGCGAGCTGGTCGTACTTCTCCGGACCGGCCTGGGAGAGATAGACGTTCTCGAACCAGTCGGTGAGGGTCCAGCCGTCCGCGCCTCCCACGGAGACGGGGGTGACCCCGGAGTCGTAGACGGTCTGGGCGGTGGAGAGGAAGTCCTTCCAGGTGGCGGGCTCCTTCGCCCCCGCGTTCTCGAAGACCTTCGTGTTGTACCAGACCAGCGACTTGTTGGCCGCCTTGTAGTACACGGCGTACTGCTTGCCGTCGACCTTGCCGAGGTCCTGCCAGCCCTGCGAGTAGTTCTTGGCGAGCTGGGCCTGGGCCTCGGCGCCGACCGGCTTGGCCCACTTCTTCTCGACGGCCTGCTTGATGGCGCCGACCTGGGGGAGCAGCGCGACGTCCGGCGGCGCGCCGCCCGCGATCTTCGAACCGAGGAAGTTGATGATCGGGTCCTGTGCGGGGACGAAGGTGACCTTCGCTCCGGTGCGCTTCTCGAACTCCGCCAGCACCTTCTTGAAGTTGGCCTGTTCGGGCCCCGTCCACACGGCGGCGACCTCCAGGCTCGCGCCGTCGAGCTTGGGCAGACTGACACTTCCGCCGCTGCCCGCCGTGTCACCGGTGCTGGCACCGCTCTTGCCGTCGTCGCTCTTCTTGCCGTCGCCACCGCCGCATGCGGTGAGGGTGAGTGCGCCGGCGATGACGGCGGCTGCGGCGGCCTGTGCGGCCCTGTGCGTCGAGTGGGTGGGCGAGCTGTCTGTACGAAGCGATCTGCGCATTACTGCCCCGTTCCTCGTTCGTCGTCGAACGTGCGGCGCTGTCCCGTGCGGTCTGGTCTACGCCCGGGGCCTTAAGGGCGGCAAGAGCGCCTACGGTGTCAAGTGAGCGATCGTGATTGGGTCGTGACGTGGCATGCCGGCCTGGCCGGCCCGGGTGGGTGGTTCTCCGGATGCGGGTGGGTGGGGGCTGGTCGCGCAGTTCCCCGCGCCCCTTGGGGGTGGCCGGCGGCCGCTGTCCCGGCCCGGCCCGTACCTGGGGGCTCCGCCCCCGGGCGCCTGCACGGCACTGCTCGGCGCAGGCCCGCCTACTCAGTCCACCCGGCGTTCGAGGACGAGCCCTTCGGGCGATGCGGGGGTCCAGGGGGCGCAGCCCCTTGGCTGGGTCCGGGGCGAGCCCCGGGGACGACGGCGGTCCCCCCTGCTCGAGCGACGCCGAGAGCTTGGGGGAGGGCAGGAGCGGCGAGGGCGAGGGAAACGGGGTCAGAGGAGGGACGGAACCTCGGCGGCCGCCACCGACCTCGCCGCCCGCTCCAACGCACTGGCCAACAACGCCAGATCCGTCGGCCCGTTACCCAGCTCCCGTACGGGCCGCCGCGCCGGCGGATCCCCCATACGCTGCCACTCGAGGGGCACGACCGTCGGCCGCAGCGTCGCCGTCCGCGGAATGCGCCCCGTGACCCGCCCGGCCTGGAAGGGCGTGACCCGGCCGTCCGGGGTGAACAACCGCCCACGTCCGGGGGCGGGTTCGTCGGCCCCGGGTGACACCGGGTCCAGGGCGACACGGAGCCCCGCGGAACGCCCCGGCTCACTGGCCGCCGCCCGTCCGTCGTCCGAGGCGGCCGCCACGAGATGGACACCGAGCCGGTCGCCCTCACGTGCCACGGCTTCCAGGGCGCGTACGACCGAACCGGCCGCCGGCCGGCCCGGCGACCCCAGCGCGGGGGAGAGCAGCGCGTCCAGGTCGTCGACCACGACGACGAGACGGGCGAGCGGCGGCCCGGGTTCGGCACGCGCGCG
The DNA here is from genome assembly GCF_042887295.1 of Streptomyces sp. NPDC057950. Classification (NCBI taxonomy): domain Bacteria; kingdom Bacillati; phylum Actinomycetota; class Actinomycetes; order Kitasatosporales; family Streptomycetaceae; genus Streptomyces; species Streptomyces sp. NPDC057950. The sequence continues at coordinate 359,636 of NZ_JBHVPP010000004.1, read as the reverse complement.
TGTGGCCGCCGGCCGCAGCCGCAGCGTCGAACTGGGCGGGGTGTCCAGATCGGCGGCACCGGAGGACGCGTCCGACGGCGCCCCGGGGGACGGCCGGGCCGCTCGCTGGCCGACGAACCGGCCCGACACCTCCCGGTGGGTGTGCCACTCCGCGAAGCCGAGCCGCCCGAGAAGCTCGGCCCGCCGCTTCAGCTCGGCGCTCAGCGACTGGGCGAACTCCCGCATCCGCACAGGGTCGTTGGCGGTGAGATGGGTGGTGACGTGAGGGAGGTCCGTACAGACCCGCAGCCCCTCGCCGCCCTGCGCCGCGCCGGGGCCGCCGGTGCTGTCCCGGCCGTCCACCAGCACGATGCCGAGCCGGTCGGGCCGCTCCGCGGCGGCCAGGGACGCGGCGATCGAACGGAGCAGCTCCGTACGCCCGCTGCCCGGCGGGCCCTCGATCAGCAGATGGGGGCCCTCGGCGGGGAGGTCCACACCCAGCGGCCCGCGCGGGCCGGCGCCCAGGACCGCCCGTCCGCGCCCGCCGAGCGACTCCGTGTCATCGGCCGCGTCCGCCCAACGCGCCAGCAGTGAGGCGGGGGTGGCGCGGGCCAGTCCCAGTTCGTCCAGCAGACGGGCGATCTGGGGGAGCGGAGCGGACACGCGCGGGTGCCGGTCGCCGTGCGCGCCGTCCGTGCGCAGGGGCGCCAGGGCGCGGGCGAAGCGCTCGGCCCAGGCCCGGGACACCGCGTCCACGGTGGCGACCGTGCCGTGCCCGACGGGGGCGCCGGACGCGACCCGCATGAGCCGCAGCGCCGTGGCCACGTCCCCGCTGAGCAGCGCGACGGTCCCGCACTCCCGGAACGCCGGTGACGCCGAACAGGCCGCCTCGTACGTCTTCGTCACCGGGGACGCGGGGGACGCCGCCGCGGTCTCGGCGAGGCAGAGCACGTGGATGCCCGCGCGGGGCCCCTCGTGCGCCAGCCGCAGCACGGCCTCCCGCACGTCGGCCCCTCCGGGGTCCCCGTCGACGACGACCAGCGTGTACGGCCCGTCGAAGTCCCGCTCCGGGCCCCGGGTCCCGCCCTTGTCCGCCGGGTCCTCGTCCCGCGCCCAGGACGGGCGCCGTCCGGCGGCCCGGGTGTCCAGCGGGATGTGGTCGGCCTCGTCGTACGGCCGGGGGCGGGCGCCGGGGTCGGTGGTGCCGGCGCCCCGGGAGTGCGTGGCGTGACCGCCGTCCGCTTCCGTCAGGTGGTCCTCGAGGCGGCGCAGCAGTTCGTCCGTGCGGGCGGTCGCCTGTTCGCGGTCGTAGGCGAGGAGCAGGCGGCAGTCCTGGCCGTGGGTCGGGCGCAGATGGGGGAGCCAGCCGAGCCAGGCCCATTGCGCGGTGCGCTCCTCGACCGGGCGGGAGCGGTCCGTGCTGAGCAGGACGATCTCCAGGGTGCCCGGCGAGTGCAGCGCCGCGAGCTGTGCGACCACCGAGCGGGCCAGCCCCGCGAGGCGCGCCCGCGGTCCCGCCAGGCCCAGCGCGCCGGCCTCCCGCAGGCCGGCCGTGACCGGCACCGCGGGCAGCAGCCCCGAACCGTGGGGCGTCGCCCGGTCGGCCGTCCCGAGCCGTACCGTCAGCGCCTCCGGGTGTCCCGGGCCGCGTTCCCACAGCCGCGATCCCGGTCCGAGCGCGGTGAGCAGCAGCGTCGCGGGGTCGGGCCAGCTCTCCGGCACCTGTGCCGTGCCGCCGTCCGCCGTGGACCCGGCGGCGTGGTTCTCGCCGTGCTCCCCGTACGCACCGTGTTCCCCGTACTCGGCGTGCTCCCCGTACCCGTACGGGTCCTGTCCGGTGTCCGTGGGCTCGCCCCGGCTTCCGGTCAGGCGGCGCGCCCAGGCCCCGAGGCCGCCGCGCCTGCGCTCACCCGGCGGCAGGTCGGTGCCCCGCGGGGGAGTGCCTTTCCTGGTGCTTTGATCAGGGTCGGCCGGGGACCGCGCGAGGTCCCCGGCGGACGTGGTGCCCGGACCGGACGGCTCCGGCCACCTGCTCTCGATCCCGGGCGCCCTGCCCTGTTCCGGTACGACGGGGGGCACGGCGGAGGGCGCGGGCGAGGTGGCGGGCGAGGCGGAAGGGGCGGCGTGCGAGGCGGAAGGGGCGGCGTGCGGCACGGCCCGGCCGTGCGTGCGTGTTCCGGTGACGTCCTCGGTGGCCTCCCACCGCGTCGATCCGTAGGCGTGACGGGTGTCGTCGCGGGGCGGCTCTGCGGCGTCCGGGGTACGGGCCCGGGGCACGGACGCGACGCGGGCGGACACCGGATCAGGGCGGGCGCCCGTACCGGCGGTGGTGGAGACCCGGACGTGTCCCTCCCCGTCGGGTGCCGTCCCCACGGAGCCCGGTCCGCCGGGTGGGGCCAGCCGCAGGGCGGACTCGCCCACGCGCAGCAGCGCGCCCGGCGGGAAGCCGACCGGGCGGGTGGTGACGCGGGCGCCGTCCAGCGTCGTACCGTTCGTCGATCCCAGGTCGGCCACCGTGACGCGGCCCTCGGGAGAGACCGTGACCGCGCAGTGCAGACGGGAGACGTCGGGGTCGTCCAGCGGGACGTCCGCCTCGGCGGAACGGCCGATGTGGATCCGGCCGCCGTGCAGCAGGTGCACGCCGCCCGCGTCGGGGCCCGCGACGACGTGGAGCTGGGCCGCGTCCTCGTCGACGTCCGGACCGGGTTCCGTGGGGGCGCCCAGCGACAGCACCGCGCCGTCGGTCAGCGGCGGCTCGCCCAGCGTGCAGCGCTGCCCGTCGAGCCGCTCGGCGCCCGCGTACAGCACGACCGGACCACCGCCGGGCTCCCGGCTCCGCTCGGACGGGCCGGCGCTCCCTTCCCCGCCGACCGCCGAGGCCAGACCCGACGCCACCGCCGCCAGCGCCGTCCCGGCGGGGGCGGTGACCAGCACATCGCAGGCCGTGGCACGCCCCCGCGGCTCCGAAGGCGGGCCCAGCGGGTCTACGACGGTCAGCCGGATCTGCATCGCCGTCAGGGGTCCCTTCCGCGCAGGCGCCCGCGACGAGGACGAGGCTGTGCTGCGGTCCCCCCACCGCAGATCCCCCCACCGCGCACGGACACGTCGGCCAGTACTGAAGGCATCCTCGCACCTGTCACTGACAACACGCCCGCCACCCGGGCAGAAGTGATCTTGATTGGTCGGCTCTGCCCGTAAAAGTGCCTGACCAGTGCCCGACCGGTGCCCGCTTGGGATCGGTCGCGGTATCCGTCACACCCCGTCGAAGGGGCCGAACGGCAACCAACCGTCGCGAGTGAGCGTCTTTCCGTCGAACATGTACGGGAACGCCTGCGTAAGCGTTTATACGAACCACAGGCGCTCACGGGAAGCAGACCAGGACGACAGTCCGGTGCCGGGCAGCTCGGCATTACAGTTGGGCGGAACCGCCGCAGCGGAAGTCACGCAGAAGCGACAACGGCGGACGGACCAGGCAAGCAAGCAACAGGGAGCGCATGACGTGCGGCCGGTAGGGAGCAAGTACCTCCTTGAGGAGCCGCTGGGGCGCGGCGCCACAGGCACCGTCTGGCGAGCCCGCCAGCGGGAGACCGCGGGTGCCGAGGCGGCCGTCGCCGGCCAGCCCGGCGAGACCGTGGCGATCAAGGTCCTGAAGGAGGAGCTCGCCAACGACGCGGACGTCGTGATGCGCTTCCTGCGGGAGCGGTCCGTCCTGCTGCGGCTCACCCACCCGAACATCGTGCGGGTCCGCGACCTGGTCGTCGAGGGTGATCTGCTCGCGCTCGTCATGGACCTGGTCGAGGGGCCCGACCTGCACCACTACCTGCGCGAGAACGGCCCGTTCTCGCCGGTCGCCGCCGCCCTGCTCACCGCCCAGATCGCCGACGCGCTCGCCGCCAGCCACGCCGACGGTGTCGTGCACCGGGACCTGAAGCCCGCGAACGTCCTGCTCAAGCAGGACGGCGGCCAGATGCACCCGCTGCTCACCGACTTCGGCATCGCCCGGCTCGCCGACTCCCCGGGCCTGACCCGGACCCACGAGTTCGTCGGTACGCCCGCGTATGTCGCGCCCGAGTCCGCGGAGGGACGTCCGCAGACGTCCGCCGTCGACATCTACGGCGCGGGCATCCTGCTGTACGAGCTGGTCACCGGACGTCCGCCGTTCTCCGGCGGCTCCGCCCTCGAAGTGCTGCACCAGCACCTGAGCGCCGAGCCGCGCCGGCCCTCCACCGTGCCCGATCCGCTGTGGACGGTCATAGAACGCTGTCTGCGCAAGAACCCGGACCAGCGGCCCAGCGCCGAGAACCTCGCGCGCGGGCTGCGCGCCGTCGCCGAGGGCGTCGGCGTGCACGCCACCTCCGCGCAGATCGCCGCGGCGGACGGGGTCGGCGCGCTGCTCGCCCCCGACCCGGCACCGGCGCCGGTGCCCGGCACGCCGGGCGCGGCCGACCCCACCCAGGTGCTGCCGCACGGCGCTCCGGGGGCGTACGACCCGAACGGCGCGACCAGCGTCCTTCCGCACACGGGCGCCGCCGACCCGACCGCCGTCATGCCGCCGGTGCCGCAGAACCAGCCCGGCGCGGGGCCCGGCCGGCCGGAGGACCCGCATCCCTGGCAGAGCCAGCTGCGGGCCGCCCGCGACCGCAACGAGCAGACGCAGTTCCAGCAGTACGTCGACCCGGAGCAGGACCCGCTGCGCCGGCGTCCGCAGCGGCAGGTCGCACGACCGCAGCAGCGGCCCGAGCAGCAGCAGGGCCAGCAGCCGCCGCCCGGATACGGGTATCCGCAGCAGGGGCAGCAGCCCCAGCGGTACGCGCCTCAGCAGCCTCAGCACTACGGGCAACAGCAGCAGTACGGGCAGCAGCAACAGCAGCAGCAGTACGGGCAGCAGCAGCAACAGCAGTCCCGGCGGGCGCAGCGTCAGCAGCCACAGCCGCAGCCACAGCCGCAGCGGTACGCTCCCGCGCCGCAGCAGCCCGAGGCGCCCGCGCCGCGGCAGCCGCGCGAGCCGCGGCAGCGCAGTGCCAACCGGATGAGGATCCCGGGTCTTGGCTGCCTCAAGGGCTGCCTGTTCATGATCGTCATCCTGTTCGTCGGTGGATGGCTGGTCTGGGAGTTCAGTCCCCTGCAGGGCTGGATCGGCTCCACCAGGTCCTTCTGGGGCGAGCTGACGCACGGATACCACGCCGTCAGCGACTGGGTCGGGAATCTGGGCTCGGGCTCGTCAGGCAACTGACGGGCCGCGCCCGCGCACCTGACCGACGGTCGGTCCGCGGCCGACTCTGGGGACTTGTCGACATCTGGCGGGTGATTTCCGCCTCCGGAGTGAAGGTTGGCTCCTCGGACGCGTACTTTTAGCGGCAACACGCGTCGGTAGGAGCAGTCTTGGCACGGAAGATCGGGAGCCGCTACACCGCCCACCAGATCCTGGGGCGGGGCAGCGCCGGTACGGTGTGGCTGGGCGAGGGACCCGAGGGGCCCGTCGCCATCAAGCTGCTGCGCGAGGACCTCGCGTCCGACCAGGAGCTCGTGGGCCGCTTCGTACAGGAGCGCACGGCCCTGCTCGGTCTCGACCATCCCCATGTGGTCGCGGTGCGTGACCTCGTGGTGGACGGCAACGACCTCGCGCTCGTCATGGATCTCGTACGGGGTACGGACCTGCGCACCCGGCTTGACCGGGAACGCCGGCTGGCGCCGGAAGCCGCGGTCGCGATCGTGGCCGACGTCGCGGACGGCCTGGCGGCTGCGCACGCGGCCGGGGTGGTCCACCGGGACGTCAAGCCCGAGAACGTGCTCCTCGACATGCAGGGGCCGCTCGGTCCGGGTGGCGCGCACCCCGCGCTGCTGACCGACTTCGGTGTGGCCAAACTCATCGACTCGCCGCGGCGGACCCGGGCCACGAAGATCATCGGCACGCCGGACTATCTCGCGCCCGAGATCATCGAGGGACTGCCGCCGCGGGCCGCCGTCGACATCTACGCGCTGGCGACCGTCCTGTACGAGCTCCTGGCCGGGTTCACGCCCTTCGGGGGCGGACACCCGGGGGCGGTGCTGCGGCGGCACGTGACCGAGACGGTGGTGCCGCTGCCGGGGATCCCCGAGGAGCTGTGGCAGCTCCTCGTGCAGTGTCTGGCGAAGGCCCCGGCGTCGCGGCTGCGGGCGTCCGAGCTGGGAGCGCGGCTGCGGGAGCAGCTGCCGCTGCTGGCGGGGATGCCGCCGCTGGACGTGGACGAGCCGGACGGGGAACCGGCGGAGGAGACGTCCGAGGAGGCCGCGGAGCCGGTCGAGCCGACGTCACGGGTACGACGAGGGGCCGTGCCGCTGGTGCCGGGCGCCGCGCCGGACTCGAACCGGGACACGCACACGTCCATGCGGGTGCCGGGGCCGGACGAGCTGGCCGGCGGGGCGCGGGGCACGGCACGCGTGCCGCGGGCCGCGGGGGCGCCCCGGCCCGGATCGGCGCGGCATCGGGCCTCCGCACGGCGGCGCCGGATCACGCTGGGGGTGGCGGGAGTGGTGCTCGTCGCCGCGGTGGGGGTGGGGACGTGGCTTGCCACCTCGGGGGACGACGGGGGGGCGCAGCCGTCCGACACGAAGAATTCGGCGCCGGCCTCTCCCTGACGCGTCGGCTCCGCCCCGGACCCCGGCCGGTCGTGCACCCGGGGCTCCGCCACGGACGCCGGCCGGTCCCGTCCCCGGGGCTCCGCCCCGGACCCCGCCAAGGGGCTGCGCCCCCTGGACCCCCGCATCGCCCGAAGGGCTCGTCCTCAAACGCCGGACGGGCTGGAGATGCGGGCCTGCGCCGGAGGGTCGCGGACGGGCCCGAGGGGTGTGGGCCCGCGCCGGAGGGTCGCGGACGGGGTGGAGGTGCGGGCCTGTGCTGGATCGTTCCGGGCGGGCCGGAGATGCGGGCCCGCGCCGGAGGGTCGCGGACGGGTGGAGATGCGGGCCTGTGCTGGAGGGTCGTGGACGGGCCGGAGGGGTGTGGGCCCGCGCCGGAGGATCGCGGACGGGCCCGAGGGGTGTGGGCCCGCGCCGGAGGGACGCGGACGGGGTGGAGGTGCGGGCTTGTGCCGGAGGGTCGCGGACGGGCCGGAGATGCGGGCCCGCGCCGGAGGGTCGCGGACGGGCCCGACGGGTGAGGGCCCGCGCCGGAGATGAGGGCGTGGGCTGATGGTTCCGGCCGGGGGCATGGCTCTCAGCCCGTCCGGCGTCCGAGGACGAGGCCGTCCGGGCCGAAGCGGGGGTCCGGGGGGCGGCAGCCGCCGGGACGGGGGGCCGGGGGCGCGGTCCCCGGGGGTGGGAGCCCCGCTTGCCGCAGCCGTTACGCTGGAGGCGTGGCAGTCGTCGATGTATCCGAAGAGCTCAAGTCCCTCTCCTCGACCATGGAGTCGATCGAGGCCGTCCTGGACCTCGACAAGCTGAGGGCAGATGTCGCCGTGCTCGAGGAGCAGGCGGCCGCGCCGTCCCTGTGGGACGACCCGGACGAGGCGCAGAAGATCACCAGCAAGCTGAGCCACCTCCAGGCGGAGGTCAGGAAGGCCGAGGCGCTGCGCGGGCGTATCGACGATCTGAGCGTGCTCTTCGAGATGGCAGAGGAGGAGGACGACCCGGACACCCGTGCCGAGGCCGAGTCCGAGCTCACCGCCGTCAAGAAGGCGCTGGACGAGATGGAGGTGCGGACGCTGCTGTCGGGGGAGTACGACTCCCGCGAGGCCGTCGTCACCATCCGCGCCGAGGCCGGCGGCGTCGACGCCTCCGACTTCACCGAGCGGCTGCAGCGCATGTACCTGCGCTGGGCCGAGCGGCACGGGTACAAGACCGAGCTCTACGAGACCTCGTACGCGGAAGAGGCGGGCATCAAGTCCACCACCTTCGCCGTGCACGTGCCGTACGCCTACGGAACGCTCTCCGTGGAGCAGGGCACCCACCGGCTCGTGCGGATCTCGCCCTTCGACAACCAGGGACGCCGGCAGACGTCGTTCGCCGGTGTCGAGATCCTGCCCGTGGTCGAGCAGACCGATCACATCGAGATCGACGAGTCCGAGCTCCGGGTGGACGTCTACCGTTCCTCGGGCCCCGGCGGCCAGGGCGTCAACACCACCGACTCCGCGGTGCGACTGACCCACCTGCCGACCGGCATCGTCGTGTCGTGTCAGAACGAGCGGTCGCAGATCCAGAACAAGGCGAGCGCGATGAACGTCCTGCAGGCCAAGCTCCTCGAGCGGCGCCGCCAGGAGGAGCAGGCCAAGATGGACGCCCTCAAGGGTGACGGCGGCAACTCCTGGGGCAACCAGATGCGTTCGTACGTGCTGCACCCCTACCAGATGGTCAAGGACCTGCGGACGGACTTCGAAGTGGGCAACCCCGAGGCCGTGTTCAACGGTGAGATCGACGGGTTCCTCGAGGCCGGAATTCGCTGGCGCAAGCAGCAGGAGAAGTAGCAGGAGAAGTAGCACGGGGCCCCAGGGGCTCTTTGTCGACATGGCAACTGCCGCTCTTCGGGCGGCAGTTGCCTTTTGTATGGCGGTCCTCTGGGGCTTACGTCACAGTCACATGTCTTCATGGCGGTCAAATAGCGCCGATCCGGACATCGCGGCCGCAACGACCTTGACGCTGCTTTGAAAACTGGGAAGGGTGACGAGTGGCATGCGTATCTCTGGGGCGCATGTGAACCGGGGGGTCGAGCAAAGCCACCCTGTGACGCCGTGGCCCCGGGCGCTGCTCCATTGACGATCAGCTACTGGGGGTAGCAAGCAGATGACCAAGAAGACGCGGATTCGCGCGGCGCGGATAGCCGCCTGTGCGGTGATCGCCGCCGGTGCCTCGCTGACCGCCGCGGGTGCCGCTTCGGCCCTCGACATCAACGTCGGTGTCACGCTGGACGGCCCGACCCCGACGGCGAGCGACACGGGCATCCCGACCAGCCCGCCGCCCAGTGACTCGGCGCCGACCAGCCAGCCGCCCACCACACCGCCGCCCTCCGAGTCCGCTCCGGCCACCACCGAGCCGACCGACGGGCCCACGGACCCGACCGAGGAGCCGACCGAGCCCACCGACCCGACCGACGAGCCGACCGACGGGGCCGGTACGGGCGGCAACGACAGCAACCCCGACGGTGGCTCCAAGCCCGTCGAGCAGGGCAAGGGCTCCTCCGGTCTGACCGACACCGGCTCGGACACCTCCGCCCAGGGCAAGAGCGGCGAGCTGGCCGAGACGGGTGCCGCCGAGACCACGTTCCTGCTGGTCGGCGCCGCCACGATGATCGCCGGCGGTATCGGCTTCCGCCTGCTGCCGCGCCTCATGAGCGGCCGCGGCGCCGCTGCCTGACACGGGCCGGTGTGATACGCGACACCATCTTCGCGTGACGATGCGAAAAGGGCCCGGAGCGAGCTGCTCCGGGCTCTTCCCGTACGCCCTGGGTAGCTGTCCGTACGCCCTGGGTGGCCTCTCGCGGGTCCTACACCGTCTGGTGGGCCAGCAGCGCCACCGCCGCGATGAGCACGGCCAGCAGCGCTATCAGCGCCATCGGGTTCAGCCCGGCGAAGGGGCTCTCCTGCTGCAGCCGCTCCCGGTTCGCGCGGCAGACCGGGCAGCGACCCTCACTGACGGGCGCCGCGCAGTTCGCGCACACCAATCGGTCGTACGTCATGCGCTTGCCCTCCTTGCGCCGTCCTCCGCGAACATAACGCCGCGGGGAACGCAACCGTTCCCCTTCCACTGTGCCAGGTTCCGCGGAATTCGGCGCGGCTCGCCTTATCCTGCCCCGTCCGGACGCTTTCCAGCCCGTCAGATCCGTGACAAAACGTGCAAGCGTCGCGCAACCCTGGACGCCGACTGCGGACCCACACCCGGTTCGCGTATGGTCACGCACACCTACCCCCGGCGACCCGTGGTGCATCCGTGATCCGATTCGACAATGTCTCCAAGGTCTACCCCAAGCAGACCCACCCCGCTCTCAGGGACGTCTCCCTGGAGGTCGAGCGTGGTGAGTTCGTGTTCCTCGTGGGGTCCTCCGGCTCCGGCAAGTCCACCTTCCTGCGGCTGATCCTCCGCGAGGAGCGGTGCAGCCACGGTCAGGTGCACGTCCTGGGCAAGGACCTCGCGCGCATCTCCAACTGGAAGGTGCCGCAGATGCGGCGCCAGCTGGGGACCGTCTTCCAGGACTTCCGGCTGCTGCCGAACAAGACGGTCGCCGAGAACGTGGCCTTCGCCCAGGAGGTCATCGGCAAGTCCCGCGGCGAGATCCGCAAGTCCGTGCCCCAGGTGCTCGACCTCGTCGGGCTCGGCGGCAAGGAGGACCGCAGGCCCGGTGAGCTGTCCGGTGGTGAGCAGCAGCGTGTGGCCATCGCGAGAGCCTTCGTGAACCGGCCCAAGCTCCTCATCGCGGACGAGCCGACCGGCAACCTCGACCCGCAGACCTCCGTCGGCATCATGAAGCTGCTCGACCGCATCAACCGGACGGGCACGACTGTGGTGATGGCGACGCACGACCAGAACATCGTGGACCAGATGCGCAAGCGCGTCATCGAGCTGGAGAAGGGTCGTCTCGTCCGCGACCAGGCGCGCGGCGTCTACGGCTACCAGCACTGACGACGGTCCACGGAAAGGCTTACCAGACGCCATGCGCGCCCAGTTCGTTCTGTCGGAGATCGGTGTCGGTCTCCGTCGCAATCTGACGATGACCTTCGCGGTCGTCGTCTCGGTCGCCCTCTCCCTCGCCCTGTTCGGCGGTTCGCTCCTGATGAGCGACCAGGTGAGCACCATGAAGGGCTACTGGTACGACAAGGTCAACGTCTCGGTCTTCCTCTGCAACAAGAGCGACGCGGAGTCCGACCCCCACTGTGCCAAGGGGGCGGTGACCGCCGAGCAGAAGAAGCAGATCGAGAGCGACCTCGGCAAGATGACCGTCGTCCAGAAGGTGACGTACGAGTCCGCGGACGACGCCTACAAGCACTACAAGGAGCAGTTCGGCGACTCCCCACTGGCCAGTTCCCTGACGCCGGACCAGATGCAGGAGTCGTACCGCATCAAGCTCAAGGACCCGGAGAAGTACCAGGTCATCGCGACCGCCTTCGACGGGCGTGACGGCGTGCAGTCCGTGCAGGACCAGAAGGGCATCCTGGACAACCTCTTCGGGCTGCTCAACGGCATGAACTGGGCCGCGCGCGCGGTGATGGCGATGATGCTCGTCGTCGCCCTGATGCTGATCGTCAACACGGTGCGCGTCTCGGCGTTCAGCCGGCGCAGGGAGACCGGGATCATGCGCCTGGTCGGCGCTTCCGGGTTCTACATCCAGGCGCCGTTCATCATGGAGGCCGCGGTCGCCGGACTCATTGGCGGCGGTGTCGCCTGCGGATTCCTGGTGGTCGCGCGGTACTTCATCATCGATCACGGTCTGGCCCTGTCCGAGAAGCTGAACCTGATCAACTTCATCGGCTGGGACGCGGTGCTCACCAAGCTGCCGCTCATCCTGGCGACGAGCCTGCTGATGCCCGCGCTTGCCGCGTTCTTCGCGTTGCGCAAGTACCTGAAGGTGTGACGCATGCCAAGGGGGCCGTACTGCCAACCGGCGGTACGGCCCCTCGCGTTGTCCTAGACTCACCGCCATGTCAGGTCGTGACCTGTTCTGCCAGCCCCGCCGCGTCGGCCGCGGGGCTGCCCTGACATTGGTTTTCGCGAGCGTTCTGGTCGCCGGGGCGGCGACCGGGTCGTTCGGCGACCCCGACCGGAAATCCCCGCTCCCGTCGACGCGTTCGACGCCGGCCGCCCACCACAAGGACGTCGCCGCGGCGGCGGCCGAGGCGATGGCCGACGGCAAGTCGCCCATGGAGGCGGCCGAGCGGGCCGTCAGCCGCAGCGGCGACCGCTGGGGCGCGGTCTACTCCCAGGGCGACTACGAGGAGTTCGAGGAGGCCCTCGACGGCCAGTACACCGGTGTCGGGCTGTGGGCCCGGCGCGAGCGTGACGGCCGGATCGAGGTGACCCGGGTGCAGGGCGCATCACCCGCGGCGGCCGCCGGGATCCGGGTGGGCGACCGGCTGCGCAGCGTCGACGGCGAGGACGTCGACGGCAGGCCCGTCACCGAGGTGGTCTCCTTACTGCGCGGGGACGCGGACGACGCGGCCGCCGGTACGAAGGTCCGCCTCGGTCTGGAGCGCGGCACGCGCGCGTGGAGCGAGACCCTGCGCCGGGCCAGGCTGTCCACGGACTCCGTGACCGTGCGCAAGCTCCCCGGCGGTGCCACCGTGATCAAGGTCGCCGCCTTCACCAAGGGCGCGGGCGACGCCGTGCGCACCGCCGTCGAGCAGGCCCCCCGGCAGGCCGGGATCGTCCTCGACCTGCGTGGCAACTCCGGCGGACTGGTCACCGAGGCCGTCACGACGGCCTCCGCCTTCCTCGACGGCGGCCTCGTCGCCACGTACGACGTCAACGGTGACCAGCGCGCCCTGCACGCCGCGCCCGGCGGCGACACCACCAGACCCCTGGTCGCGCTCGTCGACGGTGGCACGATGAGCGCCGCCGAACTGCTCACCGGCGCCCTTCAGGACCGTGGCCGCGCGGTCGTGGTGGGAACCAGGACCTTCGGCAAGGGCTCGGTCCAGATGCCGAGCGCCCTCCCCGGCGGCTCCGTCGCCGAGCTGACCGTCGGGCACTACCGCACGCCCTCCGGGCACGGCGTCGACGGACGGGGCATCACCCCCGACCTGGAGGCCGACGCGGGCGCCCTGGAGCGCGCCGAGACCGTGCTCGGCGGTCTCGGCGACCCTTCGTAGTCGTCACCGCCGGGCGCCCCTGTAATCGGCTTTCCCCCGGGCCCCCCTGTAGTGCGAAAATGGTCAGCACTATGAGCAAGGGAATGTACGTACCGAAGGAGTCCCAGCCCAAGCAGGGCGGAGGGGCCGCGAAGGCCAAGGACGGCAAGCGCAAGATCGTCGCGCAGAACAAGAAGGCACGGCACGACTACGCGATCATCGACACCTACGAGGCCGGCCTCGTGCTCACCGGCACCGAGGTGAAGTCGCTGCGTCAGGGTCGCGCCTCGCTGACCGACGGCTTCGTCCAGATCGACGGGAACGAGGCGTGGCTGCACAACGCCCACATTCCCGAGTACAGCCAGGGCACGTGGACCAACCACACGGTGCGCCGCAAGCGGAAGCTGCTCCTGCACCGCGAGGAGATCGACAAGCTGGCGTCGAAGTCGGAGGAGACGGGTCACACGATCGTGCCCCTCGCCCTGTACTTCAAGGACGGCCGGGCCAAGGCCGAGATCGCGCTCGCCCGCGGTAAGAAGGAGTACGACAAGCGGCAGACCCTGCGCGAGAAGCAGGACCGCCGGGAGTCCGACCGCGCGATCGCGGCGGCGAAACGGAAGCAGCGTGGCGAGTAGCCACGAGGCGCCGGCCGCGAGGCGGTAGCCACGGGGAATACGGTGGCACCGACGTGCGTCGGTCACGTAGGATGGCATCTGCATCCCACAGCGGGTGCGCGACCCTCTTCGGAGGGGCTTGAAAAAACAACATGGGGATGATCGGTTTCGACAGCGGATGTCGAAGCAGGGGAAGCGTGTCGAGGAAGCGACAATGATCTCGTTAACCATATGTCGCAACCAATAATCGCCAATTCCAAGAGCGATTCCCAGTCCTTCGCCCTCGCTGCCTAATAAGCAGTGAGTGAAGGACCCTTAATGGGTGTCAGCCCGGGGGTGTTCCCGACCCGGACCCTGGCATAATCTAGGGAACTAAACCATCGAGCCCGGTCACGGGGTTCGATGGGAAATCAAACAGTGACTGGGCCCGTCGGCGACTTGTTCGCGTGATCACCGGGGCCGAGAAAATCGCAGCGAACTGCACACGGAGAAGCCCTGATTCTGCACCGGTGGACGCGGGTTCGATTCCCGCCATCTCCACGATCAGGAGGTCCCCTGGACCTCCACATCCCATGTGGGCAAAGGCCCCGTCGCTTTCGGGCGACGGGGCCTTTGTCATGACCGGCGGCCGGTTCCTGGTAGTGGTCCGGTGAGTTCGAGTGCGGGACTTCTGGAGGTTCCGCCGGAGCCGGGTGGGAGCGGGTTCGAGGTCAGGGAAGGGTGAGGATACGGGGACCATCCTCGGTGATGGCGATGGTGTGTTCGATGTGGGCGGCTCGGCTGCCGTCGATCGTGCGCAGGGTCCATCCGTCGGGGTCGGTGTGGTACGCGTTGTGTCCTCCGGCCATGAGCATGGGTTCGATGGCGAGGGTGAGGCCGTGGCGCAGGGGGAAGCCGCGGCCGGGTCGTCCGTGGTTGGGGACGTGGGGGTCCTCGTGCATCTGGCGGCCGATGCCGTGGCCGCCGAAGTCGGCCGGCATGCCGCAGGCGGCCTTGCGGGCGACCGTGCTGATGGCATGGGAGATGTCTCCGATGCGATGGCCGACGGTGGCGGCGGCGATGCCGGCGTCCAGGGCCTGCTGGGTGGCGGCGATGAGTTCGAGGTCGGCGGGGCGGGGGGTGCCGACGGTGAAGCTGATCGCGGCGTCGCCGGTCCAGCCGTCGAGTTCGGCTCCGCAGTCGACGCTGACCAGATCGCCGTCGCGCAGGCGGTGGTCGCCCGGGATGCCGTGCGCGACGGCGTCGTTGACGGACGCGCAGATCACGGCGGGGAAGGGAAGAGGGGCGAAGGAGGGCTGGTAGCCGAGGAACGGCGAGCGTGCCCCGGCCTCGGTGAGAACGGCGCGGGCGGCTTCGTCGAGCTCGCGCGGGCGGACTCCCACGGCTGCCGCCGCACGTGCGGCCGCGAGCGCGTGGGCCACGACGCGTCCGGCCTCGCGCATCATCTCCAGTGCCGTGTCGGTCTTGATCTCCACCATGTGTCCTGCTCCCTGCCACGCGATGTCGCCCAATACTTATACCGGTATTAGTATCACGGGCATGGTGAGAGTTCCGTTGAGCCCGCAAGAGCGGCAACGTGGAGAGCGGTTCGGGTCGCTGCTCCGCGAGGCCCGCGGTGACCGCAGCATGGTCGACGTCGCGGCTGCGGCCGGCGTGTCCGCAGAGACCCTCCGCAAGATCGAGACCGGCCGGGCCCCGACCCCGGCCTTCTTCACGGTGGCAGCCCTGGCCCACGCCCTGCACCTGTCGCTCGATGACCTGGCCGTCGCCTGCGCGGAAGCCGGGGAGGACGCGGAAGGCGGCGGGCAGGCCATCTCGGCGTGACCGTCGGGCGCGCGCCGTCCGGCGGAGAATCGGCGTCGCGGCGTCGGCCCGGTTGATCGAGGCTCGCTGATGCGCCTCGGTGCCCGGTGGACGGGGGCACGGTTCCTCAAGGGGCCGGCGTGCGCGGTGCGGTGCTCGCGCGTTCCGTCAGCCGGGGCGTCAGGAGCGTGGCCTCGGGGACGTCGGTGCCCCCCAGTTTCCTCATCAGCAGTTCCACCGCCCGAGTGCCCACCTCGGTGGACGGGAGGGCGACGGAGGTGACGGGGACGCGGACGTTCCCGGCGAGCTCGTCCGGGCAGATCGCGGTGACGGAGAGGTCGGCGGGGACGCGCAGACCGAGCTGCTCGAAGGCGTCGATCAGCGGTTCCAGGACCGGTTCGTTGTGGACGACGACGCCGGTGAGCGCCGGCTGTTCGCGCAGGAGCTGTTCGGCGACCCGGCGCGCGGCGGCGGGCGAGGAGTCGCAGGGGTGGACGGAGGACACGAGTCCGCCCCGGTCGGCGGCGGTGGTGAAGCCCTCCACCACGCGCTGGGCGAACGCCGTCCCCCGCACGTACACCTCGGGGGGCGATCCGACCAGCGCCACGACCCGGTGCCCGAGCCCCGCCAGCCGTTCGACGCAGAGCTCACCCGCCGCCTTGAAGTCCAGGTCGATGCAGGTGAGCCCGGCGGGCCGGGAGGGGAACCCGATGAGCACGGAGGGCCGGTCCAGGGCGCGCAGCAGCGGCAGCCTTGGGTCGTGCAACTGCACGTCCATCACGATCAGGGCGTCCACCAGCGCGGTGTCCGCGACCCGCCGCAGCCCCTCCTCGCCCTCCTCCTGTGTCAGCAGCAGGACGTCGTGATCGTGCCGGCGTGCCGCCGTCACCACCGACACCGCGAACTGCATCACCACCGGCACGTGGATGCCCGCCCTCAACGGCACCACCAGCGCGAGGACGTTGGACCGGTTGCTCGCGAGGGCGCGCGCCCCGGCGTGCGGACGGTAGCCCAGCCGGCGGATGCTGGCCTCGACACGCTGCCGGGTCTCCTCGGAGATGGGGCGCTTGCCGCTGAGGGCGTAGGAGACGGTGCTGGGGGAGACCCCGGCGTGCCGCGCCACATCGGTGATCTTCACCATCACTCCGACTCCGACTCCGACTCCGACTCCGACTCCGGGTCCGACTCTGACTCCGGCTGCGGGTCGGGTTCCAGGTCCAGGGACAGGAAGCCCGTCCCCGCCTTCGCCCGCGCCTCGCGGCCGCCCGCCGCCAGCCCCCACGGCGCCGCCGGATCACTGGACGCGGCCCGCAGGGTGTTCCCCTCGCGGACCACGGTGAACGTCACGCCGCCCACCGGCACCGTCACCCGGGCGCCGCGCTCCAGGCCGTACGCGCGCAGGGTGACCCCGTCGGCGTGGACGTAGTCGGGCCGGTCGTCCACGGCGCCCACCGGGATCACCGCGCCCGGCCGCACCAGCAGGGGCACGCTCAGGAAGCCGTGGTGTTCGCGCACCCAGCGCGGACCGGTCACGGTCCGCCCCGTGAGGAGGTGGGTCCAGGTGCCGTCCGGAACGTAGTAGGAGACGTCTCCCTCGTCGTTGAAGACGGGCGCGACCAGCAGGTCGGGGCCGAGCATGTACTGCCGCTCCAGATGCGCGCACGCCGGATCGTCCGGGAACTCCAGCACCATCGCCCGCATCATCGGCACCCCCTCGGCCTGCGCGGCGCGGGCGGCCTCGTACAGATAGGGCATGAGACGGAGCTTCAGCCGGGTGAACAGCCGCAGCACGTCCACGGCCTCCTCGTCGAACAGCCACGGCACCCGGTAGGAGGACGAGCCGTGCAGCCGGCTGTGGGAGGAGAGGAGACCAAAGGCGATCCACCGTTTGAAGAGGGCCGGTGGGGGCGTTCCCTCGAAGCCGCCGATGTCGTGGCTCCAGAAACCGAACCCCGACATGCCGAGGCTCAGCCCGCCGCGCAGCGACTCGGCCATCGACGCGTACGTCGCCTCGCAGTCGCCGCCCCAGTGCACCGGGAACTGCTGGCTCCCGGCCGTCGCCGAGCGGGCGAAGACGACGGCCTCCGCCTCGCCCCGGTGCTTGCGCAGCACCTCGAAGACGGTGCGGTTGTAGAGGTAGGTGTAGTAGTTGTGCATGCGTTCCGGGTCGGCGCCGTCGGCGTACGCCACGTCGACCGGGACCCGCTCGCCGAAGTCGGTCTTGAAGCAGTCGACGCCCTGGTCGAGCAGTGCCTCCAGTTTGGCGGCGTACCAGTCGCGGGCGGCGGGGCTGGTGAAGTCGACCAGCGCCATGCCCGGCTGCCACAGGTCCCATTGCCACACACTGCCGTCGGGCCTCCTGAGCAGATGGCCCAAGGACTTTCCCTCGGCGAAGAGCGGGGAGCGCTGCGCGATGTAGGGGTTGATCCACACGCAGATGTGCAGGCCCTTGTCCTTCAGGCGGGTCAGCATGGCCGCCGGGTCGGGGAACACGCGCGGGTCCCACTCGAAGTCGCACCAGTTGAACTCGCGCATCCAGAAGCAGTCGAAGTGGAAGACGGAGAAGGGGAGTTCACGGTCGCGCATGCCGTCGATGAAGGAGGTGACGGTGGCCTCGTCGTAGGAGGTGGTGAAGGACGTCGACAGCCACAGGCCGAAGGACCAGGCGGGCGGGAGGGCCGGACGGCCGGTGAGCCGCGTGTACTTGCGCAGGATGTCCTTCGGACTCGGCCCGTGGATCACGTAGTACGTCAACTGCTGTGTCTCGGCGCTGAACTGGACCCGCGACACCGCCTCCGAGCCGACCTCGAAGGAGACCCGGCCCGGGTGGTCGACGAAGACGCCGTAGCCCGCGTCCGTCAGATAGAACGGCACGTTCTTGTACGCCTGTTCGGTGGCGGTGCCGCCGTCGGCGTTCCACATGTCCACCACCTGGCCGTTCTTGACGAGCGGGCCGAAGCGCTCGCCGAGGCCGTAGACCTGGGTGCCGACGCCGAGGTTCAGCTGCTCGCGCAGGTAGTGGGCGCCGGCCGCGTCCCGCATGATGCCCATGCCCTTGGGGCCGCTGGTGGTGAGGACGCGGCCGTCGGCGAGGAAGTCCACGTGCCAGGGGGTGGTGCGGGAGACCCGGACGGACAGGGCGCCCGCGGTGAGCGTCGCGTGCTCGTCGTCGTGTTCCACGACGGGGGAGAAACCGCTCCGGTGGAGTTCGAAGCGGGGACCGCGCGGTTCCTCCCCCTGGAAGTGCGTGAACGTGACGCCGATGACGTCCGGCATCGGCGCGTGCGCGCTGATCGTCACGACCGGTCCCTTCAGCAGGTCGCCGCGGTGGCGGATGGGCTGGGTCGGCGCGTGGATCTCCAGGGTCCCGCCGGACGCGCTCACATCGAGGACCTCGACCGGATGGGCCGCGCTGACGCCTTCGCGCAGCAGCCAGTAGCCGTCGGTGAACTTCACGCCCACACCCCTTACTTGACCGCGCCCACGGCGATGCCGCGGGTCAGCGTCCGCTGGAAGACGAGGAAGAAGACGATCGCGGGGAGCACGCCGAGGAGGGCCGCCGCGTTGGTCATGGTCGCGTCCATCAGGCGCTGGCCCTGGAGGACACCGAGCGCCACCGACACCGTCTGGTTGTCGTTGGAGATCAGCATGACCAGCGGCAGCAGGAACTCGTTCCAGGTCCAGATGAAGAAGAAGACCAGGAGGACGCCGATGGTGGGACGGCTGACGGGGACCACGATCCGCCACAGCACCTGCCACTTGTTCGCCCCGTCGATCCGGGCGGCCTCGATGATCTCGCGCGGGAACTGCCCGAGGACGGAGGACAGGAGATACGTGCCGAAGGCCGCCTGGACGACGGTGAACACGATGATCACGCTGAGCCGGGTGTCGTAGAGGCCCGCCTGCTTGCTCAGGTAGTAGACCGGGTAGACCAGCGCCTCCTGCGGCAGCATGTTCGCCAGCACGAAGAAGGCGAGGACCCAGGTGCGGCCCCTGATGCGGCCGATGCCGATCGCGTACGCGTTCAGGACGGACAGCACGGCGGCGCCGATCGCCACCGAGCCGGAGATCAGGACCGAGTTGACCAGCTTCTGGCCGTAGTCGACGCGCTGCCAGAAGTCCTCGATGCCGTCGAGGTAGAGGCCGTGGGGCAGGCTGAGGGGTCCGTTCGACGAGTACTCGGTGGGGGACTTGACCGCGTTGACCGCGACGATGCCGAACGGCAGCACCATGAAGAGGGCCGCGACGACCAGGGCCACGAGGACGGGGTACCGGCGTAGGGCGGTCATGCGCGGAGTCCTTCCTCGGCGTCCTCGGCACGGGTCTGGAGCTTCAGGCCGACCACGGCGAGGACGAGGATGATCACGGTCAGCACGGTGGAGATCGCGGCGCCGTAGCCGACCTGGGTCTTCTCGAAGAAGGTGGCGAAGGAGAAGTAGGACGGCACGTCGGTCGCGCCGCCGGGGCCGCCCTTGGTGAGGACGTACACCGCGCCGAACACCTTGAGCGCGGCGATCGTGCACCAGAGGAGGACGACGTAGATCTCCGGGCGGATCTGCGGCAGCGTGATGTGCCCGAACCGGCGCCACCAGCCCGCGCCGTCCAGCTCCGCCGCCTCGTACAGCTGCGGGTCGACGCGTTGCAGTCCCGCCATGAAGACGACCAGCGGGAAGCCGATCTGGACCCACACCATCACGCCCATGACGCTGTAGAGCGCGAGGTCGGGGTCACCGAGCCAGTCCCGCTGGAGCGAGCCGAGACCCACCGCCCTCAGAAGCGCGTTCAGGGAGCCGTTGTCGGGGGCGAGGATCCAGCTCCAGACGATGCCGGCGACGGCGATGGGCAGGACCTGGGGGAGGTAGAAGCAGGCGCGCAGGACGGCGGCGGTCTTCGTGCCGAAGTGCTTGCCGACGAAGTCGAAGAGGGCGGCGGCCAGCACGAGCCCGAGGACCGTCGGTACGGCGGCCATCGCGACGACCATGAAGAGGCTGTGCCGGAAGGACGCCCAGAACTCGGAGTCGTCCAACAGCTCGCGGTAGTTGGCGAGCCCCGACCACTTCGGCGAGCCGACGCCCTGCCAGTCGGTGAAGCTCACACCGGTGTTCATCAGGAACGGGACGACGATCACCGCGAGGAAGGCGAGGACGCCGGGGAGCAGGAAGAGGGCGTAGGAGGAGCGGGGGCGGCGCGGGCGGCCCGTACGGCTGCGGTGCCGCCGGACCACCTCGCCGCCCCGTTCGGCGGTGGCCGTCATGTCTTCGGCGCGCCCTTGTCGTACGCCGTCTGCAGCGCGCTCAGATAGGCGTCCGGTTTCTCGCTCCCCGTGATCAGCTTCTGGGTCTCGGAGACGAGGACGTCGTAGAAGCCGGCGACCGGCCAGTCCGGGTAGAAGGCCAGACCGTCCTTGCCGGAGAGGGTGTTGAAGTCGGCGATCAGGGTCTTCGCCTTCGGGTCGGTGATGGCGGCGGTGTCGGCGCCCACCGGGACCCCGCCCTTGTTGCCGAGCAGGTTCTGGATCTTCTTCGACATGGTGATGTCGATGAAGTCGTAGGCGAGGTCCTTGTTCCTGGCTCCCTTGGGGACGACCCAGAGGTTGCCGCCGGAGCCGAGGGTGAGGTCGCTGCCCGGCCAGAGGAAGGTGCCCCAGTCGAACTTGTTCTCCGTCTGGAAGCGCCCGTACCACCAGCTGCCGCTGAACAGGATCGGGCTCTTGCCCTGGATGAAGGAGACGCCCGCGTCCTCGGCCTTGAGCGAGGTGGACTTCTTGCCGATGTAGCCCTTCTTCACCCAGTCGGCGAAGGTGGTGGCGGCGTACGTCCAGGCGGCGTCGTGGAAGTCCGTCTTCCCCTTGTAGAGCTCGTACTTGTCGACCCACGAGCGGTCGGCCTTGGAGAGGGCGAGCTGGTACAGGTACTGCTGGGCCACGTACTCGGCGCCCGCGTTGGCCAGCGGGGTGATGCCCTTCGACACGAACGTGTCCATGGCCGCGGTGAGCTGGTCGAGGCTGGTGGGCTCCGCGACGCCGTACTTCTTGAAGAGGTCCTTGTTGTAGAACACCATCGTGTACTCGGCGTAGTTGGGCACCCCGTACCACTTGCCGGAACCCATGACCCCGTTGGCGTCGTACCGGCTGGTGGTGCGCACCCCCGCGCTGAGCTTCTTGTCCCAGCCGCGCTTGGCCGCCTCGGCGGTCAGGTCGGTGAGAAGCCCCTGCTTGGAGAGCAGCCCGGCGGTCGCGTTGCCCTTGTTGTACTCCATGAGGTCGGGCGCGTCGTTCGAGTTCAGGACCATCGGCGCGGTCTTCTGGATCTGTTCGAAGCCCTTCTCCTCGAACTTCACCTTGACGCCCGGGTGGGTCCGCTCGAACTCCTTGATGGCCTCGTTCCAGGCCACGCCCATCGCGCTGTCCGGCCCTTCGTAGTGCCACAGTCTCAGCGTCTTGCCGTCCGGCGCACCGCTGTCCGAGCTGCCGCAGGAGGCCAGCAGCAGGGCGCCCGTCAGGGTCACCGCCGCCGTCGCCACCACATGCCTTCGTGTCGTCGACATCCATTGCCTCCGGGAGTCGGATGGGATCGGAGCCGTCACGCGACGGCCGTCGAATCGTTTTCGACACATCCCGTCGAAGCGCTTCGACGGGGGAAGGTATGTGGGGGCTCCGGGTGCGTCAATGGGGTGCGTCGGAATTGGCGCACGGGTTCGACCCGCCGGACGGCGCACTCCCTCGAAATGTCGGTGAACTCCCTCGAAAACGCACTGATATCAGGGCGGAGAGCGTGAACGCGGTCGCCGCCGCCGCGACCGGCACGACATACCCGGCCGTCGAGGAGAAGCGCTCCACCACCCACCCGCCGACCGCCGAGCCGCAGGCGATCCCGCCGAGCAGACCGGTCACCGCGAGCGTCATGCCCTCGTTCAGGCGTCCCTCGGGCGTGCGCCGCTGGACGAGCGCCATACCGGTGACCATGGTCGGCGCGGTGGCGGTCCCCGCGAGGAGCAGCGCGCCCGCCAGTACCGGGAGCGAGCCGGTGAGCGAGGCCGCGAGCAGCGGCAGGGACATCGTGACCGTCATGGCGGCGAGGCCGAGCCGGTGGCGCCGCTCGGCGGGGCCGGCCGGCTTCAGGGCTCCGTACAACAGCCCCGCCGCGCACGAGCCGGCGGCCTGCAGGGCGAGCACCGCGCCCGCGGCCGACCGGTGTCCCTGCGCGTCCGCGAACGCGATCGTGACGACCTCCATCGAGCCGAACACCGCTCCGGTGGCGAGGAAGCCGAGCAGGAGCGGAGGCATTCCGGGGGCCAGGACGGGGGACTTGGACCGCGGGTGCCGCCGGGGCGGCGGTTCCGTGGAGCGCTGGGCGGCGAAGACCAGGACGCCGGTCATCAGCAGGACGCCGGCCACCAGCGTCCCCGCTTCCGGGAAGAGCGTGGTGCACAGGAACGCCGCGCACACCGGGCCCAGCATGAAACACAGCTCGTCGGCGGCCTGTTCGAAGGAGTTCGCGGTGTGTGCGGTGTCGGGGTCGGCCCGGAAGAGGTGGGCCCAGCGGGCGCGCGACATGCCGCCCGTGTTGGGCGTGGTGGCGGTGGCGGCGTAAGCGGCGAACAGGGTCCAGTCGGGCGCCCCGAAGCGCACGCACAGCAGCAGCGCCAGACTTCCCAGCACGGCGAAGGCCGTGGCGGGCACGGCGATCCGGGCCTGGCCGTGGCGGTCGACGAGACGCGCGGTCCAGGGGGCGACCAGCGCGGTCGCCGCGAGGCCCGTCGCCGTCACGGCACCGGCGAGGGCGTAGGAGCCGCGGGACCCGGCGATCATGATGACCGCGCTGACACTGAACATGCCCATGGGCAGCCGCGCGAGCAGGTTCCCGAGGGTGAAGGCGCGGGCGCCGGGGACGGCGAAGAGGCGGTGGTAGGGAGTGCGGGGGATGCGGGGGGTGTGGTTGGTTCGGGTCGGGTTCGCGGGGTGTGGGTGGAGGTCCGGGCCGGCGGGCGCCGGACCGTCGCCCGTGACGGTGAGCGGTGGCGTGCGTGTCTGCTCGGAGGGCTGTCGCGGCATGGGTCCACCGTCGCCGGGAGTGGGACGAACGGTCCAACACCTGTTCGGCGGCGATTGACGCATCCGCGTTGTAAATTCGCTCGATGCCTGGTCAACGGCCCCCTGCCGCATCCCGCACCGCGCCTCCCGCCCGTCGGCGCCCCCCTCGTCCCACCGCCCGGCCCGACCCCCGTCTCCTGCGCGCCTTTCTCGCCGTCGCCGAGGAGTTGCACTTCACCCGGGCCGCCGCCCGGCTGTACGTCGCCCAGCAGGCCCTGAGCCGCGACGTCCGGCGGCTGGAGCGGGAGCTCGGGGCGGAGCTGTTCGTGCGGACGACCCGGCAGGTGACGCTGACGGCGGACGGTGAGCGCCTGCTGCCGCACGCCCGGCGGGTGCTGGAGGCGAACGAGGCCCTGCTGTCCGCGTTCGCGGCGAACGGCCCGGACCGGCCGCTGCTGGTCGACGTCAACTCGCCGGGGCTCGCCTGTGGACGCGTCCTCGACCGGGCCCGCGCGCTCGCCCCGGACTGCGAGTTGCTCGCCCGCTTCGAGAGCGGGCTCACCGGCGCGGCCGAGGAGATCCTCGCCGGGCGTCTGGACGTGTCGTTCGGACGGTTCGCGGGCCTCGCTCCGGCGGTCCGGGCCAGGCTCGCACAACAGCCCGTCCGGTACGAGCCGATGGCCGTCGTCCTGCCCGAGGACCATCCCCTCGCGGCCCTGGACGCGGTGCCGCTGGACGCGCTGGCGGGCGAGACCGTGTACGCCGGCGCGGGGAATCCCCGGACGCTGGAGTGGACCGACTTGGCGCGTCACCTCTTCGAGGGACGTGGGATCGTGCTGGCGCCCCCCGCGCCGGTGGCCCTCGGAATCGAGGAGTTCCAGCGGATCATGGCGAAGAAGCGGAACCCGGTGCTGGCCGTCGTGGACTTTCCGACGATGTCCGAAACTGTACGCAGACCGCTGATCGACCCCGTTCCCCTGTCGCCCGTGTCATTGGTGTGGCGCAAGGGGCTGGAGCATCCAGGCGTCGATGCCCTGCGGCGGGCGGCGGTCGAATTCGCGGCCGAGGAAGGCTGGCTGAGGCGCCCGGTGAACGGTTGGATTCCAGCCATCGATGCGGGCATCATGGCGGGGAAGGATTGACACATAAGCACACGGGTCTTCCACGTGCGCTACATTCATCTTCCGGGTTCAGTGTGATAAAGGGGGCGCTCGGAACGGGTGGGGGCCCGTTCCGGACGGCGAGTCAGTAGCGCCCGGAGTCGTGCGCGCACCCGAAATCCGTCCCTGGGGGGATGTACGTGCACGTGGAGAAGTGGCGAAAAGAAGCCCAACCTGATCACCGGACCGGTGATCAGGTGGAGGGGGCCGGTCCTGATCCGTCGGAACGGCGACAAGCCGGAGACACGACGCCGGACAGCCCCGAAGAACCCTTTGTCTGGCCCGACGCGGCCCAGGCGACATCGACCTGGCCGCAGGCCGGAATCGGCTCCGAGACCTCGCGCTCCGTAGAAGCGGAATGTGAGACAGGGGTCGAACACGATGCCGAAACAGCTCGTGGAGCTGCGGCGGAGCGGGGTGTGCCGACGCCGCCCCGAACCGGGACGGAACCCCGAATCGGGGTAGAACGCCGAATAGGTGCGGACCGCGGATTCGGTACGGACCGCCGATTCGGCGTAGACCGGCCGAGTTGGGCGGACCGTGCGATGTCGGCCGACGGCTCGACGCCGGCGGATCGCCTGCCGACTGCGGACCGTGCGATGCCGGCGGACCGTGCGATCCCGGCGGACCGTGCGATGTCGGCGGCCGGTCCAACGCCCGGGGATCGCCCCCCGACTGCGGACCGACCGACGCCGGCGGCCGGCGCGACGCCCGCGGATCGCCTGCCGACTGCGGACCGTGCGATGCCGGCGGCCGGCGCGACGCCCGGGGATCGCCTGCCCACTGCGGATCGCCTGCCGACTGCGGACCGACCGACGTCGGCGGACCGTGCGATGCCGGCGGCCGGCCCGACGTCCGTGGATCAGCCCGCGCAGGTGGACCGGTCGGTGCCGGCGGTGAGCCGGGTCGACGCGGACCGTCCGGCCGGCGCGGGGCGCCGGAGCGTGGCCGGCGGCCCGGCGCGGAGCGGCCCCCGTGCCGCCTTCGCCACCGGCCCCTGGGAGCGGCCCGAGGAGCCGGACCACACCCACGATCCCCATGAGGTGACCGTCCAACTCGACGGAGCCGGACGCCGGCTGGAGGACCGGCTCGTCGCGCGGACCGAGGACACCCCCGGTGTTGCGGACGGTCCGGTCTTCGTCGACGAGTCGGGGCGCCGCAGCCGCAGGTTCCGCCGCCTCGGCATCCTGGTCGGCATCGCCTGCGCCGTGTACGCCGTGGTCATCGTCGCCACGCTGCTGTCCGGCAGCTCCGACGCGCCCTGGCTGCCGGTGCCGGGCCAGCAGGACGACACACCGGCCGGGCAGGTCCACACCTCACCTCTGCCCACCGACTCGGTGAAGCCCTCCGGCCCGAGTGGCGGCGCGGCACCCGGCGTGAGCGCGGCGGTGGGCGACGGCACCACACCGGCCTCGGGCGTCGCCCCGAAGCCCGACGCCTCGGGCAGCACCCTGCCGCCGGGCACCTCCGCGGACCCCAAGCCCTCGGCGTCCGCGACCACCAAGCCGAAGCCGAGCGCCAGCACCACCAAGTCACCGGTCGTCGAACCGTCCCTGCCGGTGTCCAGCTCTCCCGACCCCAGCCCCTCGGTGGACCCCTCCGCGGGTACCTCGCAGAGTCCGCTCGGCGGCGACAGCGGGACCGTCGCCGACGGTCCCGTCGAGCCGCGGCCCCTCGCTCCCGTACCCGGCGCCACCGGCACCCCGTTCTCGGAGAACCTCGTCTGATGGCTTCCCGCACCAGCGCGCACGGGTCCGTTCCCCGTGCGCGGCGCCCGGTTCCCAACGCCCGGCGCCGACGGCTGCCGATGCGTTTCCTGCTCCCTTCGCTGCTCCTCGTCGCCCTGCTCGCGATGCTGATGCTGCGCGGCTACGTCCACAGCGAGATCCTCGCCGACCACCGGATCCAGCCCGAGGCGGCCACCGACAAGGTGCCCGAGAAGATCCTCGACGGCGGCCCGGTCATCGACACCCGCGGCGGCCGCACGAGCAGCCTGAGCGTCCCCGACCACCGGCTCGTCCTCACCTTCGACGACGGCCCGGACCCGAAGTGGACGCCCCAGGTCCTCGACGTCCTCAAGAAGCACCACGCGCACGCCGTCTTCTTCGTCACCGGCACCATGGCCTCGCGCTATCCGGAGCTGGTGCGGCGCATGGTCGACGAGGGGAACGAGGTCGGCCTGCACACCTTCAACCACCCCGACCTCTCGTACCAGTCGAAGGGGCGCATCGACTGGGAGCTGTCCCAGAGCCAGCTGGCCCTGGAGGGCGCGGCGGGCATCCGGACCTCCCTCTTCCGCCCCCCGTACTCCTCCTTCGCCGACGCCATGGACAACAAGTCCTGGCCGGTGACGAAATACATCGGCAGCCGCGGCTACATCACCGTCGTCAACAACACCGACAGTGAGGACTGGCAGAAGCCCGGCGTCGACGAGATCATCCGCCGCGCCACGCCCGAGGGCGGCAAGGGCGCGATCGTCCTCATGCACGACTCCGGCGGTGACCGGCACCAGACGGTGGAGGCGCTCGACAGGTTCCTGCCCGGACTGCAGCGGCAGGGCTACGAGTTCCAGAACCTCACCGAGGCGCTGGACGCCCCCAGCGCGCACACCCCGGTCACCGGCCTCGACCTGTGGAAGGGCAAGGTCTGGATCTACCTGGTCGGGGCCTCCGACGGCGTCACCGACGTCCTGGTCGCCGGTATCGCGGTCATCGGCGTACTGGTCTTCACCCGCTTCGGCATGATGCTCGTGCTCTCCGCCGCGCACGCCCGCCGGGTGCGCCGCGACGGCTTCCGCTGGGGCCCGGTCCCGGTCACCGAACCGGTGTCGGTGCTCGTGCCCGCGTACAACGAGGCCAAGTGCATCGAGAACACGGTCCGTTCCCTCATGGCGAGCGAACACCCCGTCGAGGTCGTGGTCGTCGACGACGGGTCGAGCGACGGCACGGCCCGGATCGTCGAGGACCTGCGGCTGCCCAACGTCCGTGTCGTGCGCCAGCTCAACGCGGGCAAGCCCGCGGCCCTCAACCGGGGTGTGGCCAACGCCCGGCACGACATCGTCGTGATGATGGACGGTGACACCGTCTTCGAACCGGCCACCGTCGGTGAACTGGTGCAGCCCTTCGCCGACCCGAGTGTCGGCGCGGTCGCCGGAAACGCGAAGGTCGGCAATCGCGACTCCCTCATCGGGGCCTGGCAGCACATCGAGTACGTGATGGGCTTCAACCTCGACCGGCGGATGTACGACATCCTGCGCTGCATGCCGACCATCCCCGGCGCGGTCGGTGCCTTCCGACGTTCCGCCCTGGACCGGGTCGGCGGCATGAGCGACGACACGCTCGCCGAGGACACCGACATCACGATGGCCCTGCACCGCGACGGCTGGCGGGTGGTGTACGCGGAGAAGGCGCGCGCGTGGACCGAGGCACCGGAGTCCGTGCAGCAGCTCTGGTCCCAGCGCTACCGCTGGTCGTACGGCACGATGCAGGCGATCTGGAAACACCGCAGGGCCGTCGTGGAGAAGGGCCCCTCGGGCCGCTTCGGGCGGGTCGGCCTGCCGCTGGTGGCGCTGTTCATGGTGCTGGCCCCGCTGCTGGCCCCGCTGATCGACGTCTTCCTGCTCTACGGAGTGGTGTTCGGGCCGACACAGAAGACGATCATCGCCTGGCTCGGTGTCCTCGCCGTCCAGGCGGTCTGCGCGGCGTACGCCTTCCGGCTGGACCGCGAGCGCATGATCCACCTCGTCTCGCTCCCGCTCCAGCAGATCCTCTACCGACAGTTGATGTACATGGTCCTGATCCAGTCCTGGATCACTGCTCTCACCGGAGGCCGGCTGCGCTGGCAGAAGCTCCGGCGTACGGGCGTGGTGGAGGCGCCGGGGGCGACCCCGCGGCAGCGGACGGCGCGGAGCGAGAACGAGAAGGACCGGAGGCCGGTCGGATGACGACGCACGAGTACACGGCGGGTGCGACGCCGCCGCCGGGTGCCCCACGCGTGCGCACCGAACCGGCGGCGGTGCCGGTGCCCGCGGCGGCGGCCGGGAAGCCGGGCCGTGACCGCTACCTCGACCTGCTGCGCTCGATCGCCCTGGTCCGGGTGGTCCTCTATCACCTCTTCGGGTGGGCGTGGCTGTCCGTCCTGTTCCCCTCCATGGGCGTGATGTTCGCGCTGGCGGGCTCGCTGATGGCACGCTCGCTGAGCCGTCCCGCGTGGAGTGTGATCCGGGGGCGCGTGCGGCGTCTGCTGCCCCCGCTCTGGGCCTTCAGCGCGGTCGTGCTCGCCCTGATGTTCGCGGGCGGCTGGAACCCCGCGCACGACCCGGACACCGGCGGCGGTGTCTGGGGCGTCGCCGAGGTCCTCAACTACATCGTCCCGGTCGGCGCCCCGCCGTACCCCGCGCACGCCGGTTCGGAGTCGGGCCTGCTGGAATCCAGTTGGGCGGAACAGAGCGCGGGTCCGCTCTGGTACCTGCGCGCCTACCTGTGGTTCGTGGTCGCCTCCCCGCTCCTGCTGTGGGCGTTCCGCCGCGTTCCCTGGGCGACCCTGCTGGCTCCGCTCGCGCTGACCGCGGTGATCGGCACCGGGCTGGTCACCATCCCCGGCGAGACGGGCAACGCCGTCACCGACTTCGCGGTCTACGGCGGCTGCTGGGTCCTGGGCTTCGCCCACCACGAGGGGATGCTGGTGAAGGTCCCCCGCTACCTCGCGATCTCGGGCTCGGCGCTGGTGATGGCCTTCGCCCTGTGGTGGGCCTCGGGCCATCTCGGTTCCGAGGGCTGGGACCTGAACGACATCCCGCTGGCCGACGCGCTGTGGTCCTTCGGCTTCGTGGTGATCCTGCTCCAGTACAGCCCGTCCTGGAAGGAACTGCCGGGCCGCCTTGCCAGGTGGGACAAGCTCGTGACGCTGTCCAACAACCGCGCGGTCACGATCTATCTGTGGCACAACATGGTGATCATGGCCACGGTCCCGATCCTCGACCGGATGTACAGCCTTCCGTTCATGGACAGCGACCGCGCTGCGGCGGCGCTGGACGCGACCTACACGCTGTGGACGTTCGTCCTGGTGTGGCCCCTCATCGGCCTGGCCATCCTGGCCTTCGGCTGGATCGAGGACATCGCGGCGAAGCGCGGCCCACGGCTGTGGCCGAACGGAGCGAAGCCGAGGGGCGGCGGTCCACGGGGCGGTCACCGGGCGGCGGGCGCCGAGGCACCCCCACGGGGCGGTCACCGGGCGGCGGGCGCCGAGGCACCCCCAGGAGACGGCCACCGGGTCTGAATCCGGGCGGGAGGCGACGGTCCGCCGCGCATTCCTCACCGTCGCCCCCGCTCTCCGGTGAGAGCAACGTTCCGCTCCGGTCACTCGAGGCCACGACGCGGAAACGCGCCCTCCCTACCTTCGGGACCCAGCAGGTCGTCGGCCGACGCCTGGGCAGCGCACCGGAGATCCGTGGAGGCGTCATGACAGCCCCGAGCACAGCCCCCGCACGCAGCGGGAAAGGACGCTGGATCGAACGGTGGGATCCGGAGGACGAGACCTTCTGGCACGAGACGGGGGCGAAGGTCGCCCGGCGCAACCTGCTCCTGTCCGTACTCTCCGAGCACATCGGCTTCTCGGTCTGGACCCTGTGGTCGGTCATGGTGCTCTTCATGGGGCCCGAGTACGGGCTCACCCCCGCCGACAAGTTCCTGCTCACGTCGATGGTGACGCTGGTCGGGGCCGTGGTGCGGGTGCCGTACACCTTCGCGGTGGCGGTCTTCGGCGGCAGGAACTGGACGATCGTCTCGGCGGCCCTGCTGCTCGTGCCGACCGTCGCCGCGTTCGTGGTGATGGAGCCGGGGACCTCGTTCTCCACGTTCCTGCTGGTCGGTCTGCTCGCCGGCGTCGGCGGCGGCAACTTCGCCTCCAGCATGACCAACATCAACGCGTTCTTCCCGCTGCGCCGCAAGGGCTGGGCGCTCGGCCTCAACGCCGGTGGCGGCAACATCGGCGTGCCCGTCATCCAGCTCGTGGCGCTCGCGATCATCGGGGCGCACGGCGGGCCCCGCGTGCTGCTGGGCATCTACATCCCGCTCGTCCTCGTCGCCGCCGCGCTCGCCGCTGTCTTCATGGACAACATCGCGTCCGTGCGGAACGACACCGGCGCCGTCAAGGACGCCGCGAAGGACGCGCACACCTGGATCATGTCCCTCCTCTACACCGGCACCTTCGGGTCGTTCATCGGCTACGGCTTCGCCTTCGGACAGGTGCTGCAGAACCAGTTCGGGCGCACGCCCCTGCAGGCGGCGTACGTCACCTTCGTCGGCCCGCTGCTCGGCTCGCTGATCCGGCCGGTCGGCGGACGGCTCGCCGACCGGTACGGCGGGGCGCGGATCACGCTGTGGAACTTCGTCGCCATGGCCGGCGCGACCGGTGTCGTCGTGGTCGCCTCCGTCCAGAGGTCGTTGCCGCTGTTCACCGTCGCGTTCATCGCGCTGTTCGTGCTCACCGGGCTCGGCAACGGCTCGACGTACAAGATGATCCCCGGCATCTTCCAGGCCGAGGCGGTCGCCCAGGGGCTGCGGGGCGAGGCGGCCACCTCCTACGGGCGGCGGCTGTCCGGTGCCTCCATGGGACTCATCGGCGCGGTGGGCGCGCTCGGCGGCGTCGGCATCAACCTCGCCCTGCGGCAGTCCTTCCTCTCCTACGGTTCCGGCACCGGGGCCTTCGTGGCCTTCCTCGCCTTCTACGGACTCTGCTTCGCGGTCACTTGGGCCGTATACCTTCGTGTGCCCGCACCCCGGGCCCGGACCGTCGCGGTCGCGGAGGCGAAGCCGCGGCCCGACCACGCCGAGGTCTGACGTAACACGGGTGACATCACGGGGAACCGGGCCTGTCACGGGCCGTTGACAGGCTCGGTCGGCCGCAAGCGCACGACGACTTCCGCGTGAGACGAGACCCATGTACGAGGAACCGCAGCGACCCGCCCCGCAGGATCACGGCCCCCTCTCCGGATTCACCGTCGGAGTGACGGCCGCACGCCGGGCCGACGAGCTCGGCGCGCTGCTCCAGCGGCGCGGCGCCTGTGTCCAGCACGCCCCCGCCCTGCGTATCGTGCCGCTCGCCGACGACGGCGAACTGCTCGCCGCCACCGAGGAACTGATCGACCGTGCCCCGGACATCGCGGTGGCCACGACCGCCATCGGCTTCCGCGGCTGGATCGAGGCCGCCGACGGATGGGGACTCGGCGAGGCCCTGCTCGCACGGCTGCGCGGGGTCGAGGTCCTCGCCCGCGGGCCCAAGGTCAAGGGCGCGATACGGGCCCAGGGGCTGACCGAGGAGTGGTCGCCGTCCTCCGAGTCCATGGCCGAGGTGCTCGACCGGCTCCTGGAGGAGGGCGTGCGGGGCCGCCGGATCGCCGTACAGCTGCACGGTGAACCGCTGCCCGGGTTCGTGGAGTCGCTGCGGGCGGCGGGCGCCGAAGTGGTGCCCGTGCCGGTGTACCGGTGGATGCCGCCGCAGGACATCGGACCGGTCGACCGGCTGCTGGACGCCACCGTCGCCCGGGGCCTGGACGCGCTCACCTTCACCAGCGCGCCCGCCGCAGCCTCCCTGCTGTCCCGCGCCGAGGGACGCGGCCTGCTCCCCGAACTGCTCGCCGCCCTCCACCACGACGTGCTGGCCGCCTGCGTCGGCCCGGTCACCGCGCTGCCGCTCCAGGCCCACGGCGTCGCCACGATCCAGCCGGAGCGCTTCCGGCTCGGCCCCCTCGTCCAATTGCTCTGCCAGGAACTCCCGGGCCGTGCCCGCACGCTGCCGGTCGCCGGCCACCGGGTGGAGATCCGCGGGCACGCGGTGCTGGTCGGCGGCGCGCTGCGTCCCGTACCGCCCGCCGGGATGTCACTGCTGCGGGCCCTGTCGAGGCGGCCGGGCTGGGTGGTGGCGCGGGCCGAACTGCTGCGCGCGCTGCCGGGCGCCGGACGCGACGAGCACGCCGTCGAGACGGCCATGGCCCGGCTGCGCACCGCGCTGGGCGCCCCCGGACTCATCCAGACCGTGGTCAAGCGCGGCTACCGGCTGGCCCTCGACCCGGCGGCCGACGCCAAGTACGCGGACGGGTAGGCCCCGCGGTGGAGGTGGAGGGCGCGGGCGAGGCAGGCCAGGGCGGCCGTCGACAGCAAGGCCCGTACGACGTTCCAGGCGACCCAGGTGTCCTCGAAGCGCTCGCGCACGGCGGCCGGGTCGGCGATCCGCGCCGGGTCGCCCGCGTCCGCCAGCCGGTCGTTGAGCGGGACGTTCACGGCCGTGGTGACCAGGAAGGCGAGCACGTACGCGGCCAGGGCCGCCCACACCCACCGGCGGTGCGGGGACCTGCGCGACTGCCAGGCGGAGACGGCCGTGAGGACCAGCGCGCCCAGGAAGCTCAGGAAGAACACCGGGTTCTGGATCACGTCGTTGATGTTTCCCATGACCTCGATGAAGACGCGGTCGTCGCTGCGCGCCAGCGACGGCATGACGGCGCAGGCGAAGATGTAGAAGACGCCCGCGATCAGACCCATCGCGACCGTGGCCGCGCCCAGGACACCTGCGGCGGCCCTCGGCCGCCCCGTGCTGTTCTCTGTCATGACACTGAGTCAACCGCCCTGGACGCAAAGGGCACATGGCCGAGGCGCGCGGCCCCATGAGCGGACGTCCACGCGGCTGTCCGAGCGGCTGTCCGAGCGGCTGTCCGCGCCGCTGTTCACGCGGCCGTCCACGGCCTGTGCGGTACCGGGTCTTCCGGCGGCGCGCGCGGGCATGCACTGTAGGAGGTACCTCCCCCACGGCGGTAACCCCAAGGCGGTGACAGGCACATGGCATCGGGCATGGCCACGGCCCCGTACGAGTTGCGGTTCGACTCCGGGCGGATCTGCCTGGATCTCCTGGCGACCACCCACCCGGAGGAACGGCTCGACGCGGTGGACCGGCTGCGTGTCTGGATCATCCGGTCCGGCCTCGTCCCGGCCGGCACACCGCTGACGGCGGCCGATCCCTCCTGGCTCGTGGGCTTTCGCGAACTACGCGGACAAGTGGCCCAGTTGGTCCGGGCGGAACTGGACGGCCGGCCCGCCGAGACGGCGCTCGCCCGGGTCAACGCGCTCGCCCTCGCCGCCCCGCCCGCCCCCTCGGCCGTACGCGCCGAGGACGGCTCCCTGCGGCGCAGACTGCACACCCCGCCCGGATGTCCCGGGCTGCTCGCGCTGATCGCCCGTGACGCCCTCGAACTGCTCACCGATCCGGCGGCGCGCGCGAGCCTGCGACAATGCGCCGGTGACAACTGCCCGATCGTGTATCTGGACACCTCCCGTGGCAGGCGCCGGCGATGGTGCTCCAGCGAGGTGTGCGGGAACCGCGAGCGAGTGGCCCGGCACCGGCGGCGGGCCGCCCTCGCCCGTGCGTGAAACAGCCCTCCGGAGACCTCTTTCCCACCCCTACGTGATCTTCCGATCGCGCCGAGTGGTCATGGAGAGATCTTCACAACTCCCCCAGGAAATATGTACCGCCTCTTTGAACACGGGCCCGACCCCGCACGTACCCCGTCATGAGCGACCGACTGGGGGAACCCCCGGACACCGGAGGTAGGCGTGCGCAAGGATTCGGCCGTGGCTGATGATGAACGAAGGTCAAGGGCCCGACATCGCATGAATCCGTCCGCGTCGGCTTCGTCGAACAGCGAACCCGACGAGGAGCTGATGCGTGCGCTCTACCGGGAGCACGCGGGTCCCTTGCTCGCATACGTGCTGCGCCTGGTCGCCGGCGACCGGCAGCGCGCCGAGGACGTCGTACAGGAAACACTCATCCGTGCCTGGAAGAACGCCGGTCAGCTCAATCGGGCGACCGGTTCGGTACGACCCTGGCTGGTGACGGTCGCCCGGCGCATCGTCATCGACGGACACCGCAGCCGGCAGGCCCGGCCGCAGGAGGTGGACCCGGCACCGCTGGAGGTCATCCCCGCGGAGGACGAGATCGACAAGGCGTTGTGGCTGATGACACTGTCGGACGCGCTGGACGACCTGACCCCTGCTCACAGGGAGGTTCTGGTCGAAACGTACTTCAAAGGGCGTACGGTCAATGAAGCGGCCGAAACGCTCGGCATACCCAGCGGCACTGTGCGCTCCCGGGTGTTCTACGCCCTGCGTTCGATGAAGCTGGCGCTGGAGGAGCGGGGGGTGACGGCATGAACGCGTACGGGGGATACGGAACGGGCGGTCCAGGAGCCATGCAGGGACCACGGGGACAGCAGAACCCCGGCGACAACATCCACGAAACCGTCGGCGCCTACGCCCTCGGCATCCTCGACGACGCGGAGGCCACGGCCTTCGAGGCCCACCTCGCCACCTGCGAGTGGTGCGGCCAGCAGCTCGACGAGCTCGCCGGGATGGAACCGATGCTCGCCGCGCTCGCGGATCTGCCCGCCGCGCAGGGCACCCCGGCCATCGGCGAGTCGCTGTCCGCCCGCCCGAGTCCACGGCTCGCGGAACGGCTGGTCGACGAGGTCTCGCAGCGGCGCGCCGTCAAGCGCCGGCGCGGGATGTACCTGGTGGCCGCGGCGGCCGCGCTGATCATCGGCGGTCCGCTGACGGTGATGGCGGTCAGCGGCGGCGACGGCGGTACCAAGACGCCCGCCGCGATGGCCACCAGTCCGGCCAAGGCGGCGTTCCAGACGATGACCGACAAGGTCACGGCCACGGACCCGACGACCAGGACCAAGGCGACCGTCGCGGTGGAGTCGAAGGACTGGGGCACCCACGCGGTCCTCCAGCTCTCGAACGTCAAGGGCCCGCTGAAGTGCTCCCTGATCGCCGTGGGCAAGAACGGCGAGCGTGAGACGGTCACCTCCTGGGCGGTCCCCGAGTGGGGCTACGGCATCCCGGGCGCCACGACCGAACAGGCGAAGAACCCGCTCTACGTACACGGCGGAGCGGCCTTCAAGCCCAACCAGATCGACCACTTCGAGGTCATGACCTTCGACGGCAAGCGGCTCGTACAGGTGAAGGCGTGAGCGAGGCCTGGGCGCGCACGTAGCCTCCCGGGGTCCCCTTCGCGTACGGTTGACGGCTGCCCAGCACGTCAGAAGGGGGCCCGGTGGCCGCTCAGGCTCAGCAGGAAACCGCGCTCGGCCCGGTCCACGGTTCCGTACCGGAGAAGTCCGTCAAGGACGACTCCGTACGGGAGCGGGAGATCGGGGTCGAGCAGCAACATCTGGACCGGGTGTACCGGCGCCTCGAGGAGAAGATCCACGAGGCGGAGTTCCTCATGAACGACGCCGCCCAGCGCGGCCAGGTCGGTACGCCGGGAGCGCTCGCGGAGCGTGACGCCCAGGTGTTCCGGGCGGGAATCCACCTCAACCGCCTCAACAACGAGTTCGAGGACTTCCTCTTCGGCCGGATCGACCTCCTGCCGGGGAAGGACGGCAAGAAGGGGCCGGACGGCGCGTACACGGCCGTCGAACCGGCCGAGGGCGCGGTCCGCGCCGACGAGACCGGTCAGTACGCCTCCATCGCCGAGACGCTCCACATCGGCCGTATCGGGGTACTGGACGCGGACTACGCGCCGCTCGTCATCGACTGGCGGGCGCCCGCCGCGGCTCCGTTCTACCGCTCGACACCGGTCGACCCGGGACGGGTGGTCCGCCGCCGGGTGATTCGTTCCAAGGGCCGCAGGGTCCTCGGGGTCGAGGACGACCTGATGCGCCCGGAGCTCAAGGCCACCCTGGACGGCGAGGCGCTCCCGGTGATCGGCGACGGCGCCCTCATGGCCGCCCTCGGCCAGGCCCGCAGCCACACCATGCGGGACATCGTGGCGTCGATCCAGGCCGAACAGGACCTGGTGATCCGGGCCCCCGCCGCCTCCGTGACGTACGTGGAGGGCGGACCGGGCACCGGCAAGACCGCCGTCGCCCTGCACCGCGCCGCCTACCTCCTGTACCAGGACCGCCGCCGGTACGCGGGCGGCATCCTGGTCGTCTCCCCGACCCCGCTCCTGGTCGCCTACACCGAGGGCGTGCTGCCCTCCCTCGGTGAGGAGGGACAGGTCGCCATCCGCGCCATCGGCTCCCTGGTCGACGACGCGGAGGCCACCCTGTACGACTCCCCGGCCGTCGCCCGCGCCAAGGGCTCCTACCGCATGCTCAAGGTGCTCCGGAAGGCGGCGCGCGGGGCGCTGGAGGCGCCGGGAGGCTCGCGGCAGGGCTCACAGGGCCCAGGCTCGCGCCAGGGCCCACAGGGGTCGGGCTCGCGGCGGGGCGACAGGGGCTCCGGACGGGGCTCCGCGGGCTCCGGGAGCTCCGGGGGCTCCGGGGAGCAGCTCGCCTTCGGCGCGGACACCCCCGAGGCCCCCGCCGGGCCGCCCGTCCGGCTGCGGGTCGTCGCCTTCGGGCGGCGTCTGGAGCTGGAGGCCGCCGAGCTGGACCGCCTGAAGGAGAACGCGCTGAGCGGGACCGCCCCGGTGAACCTGCTGCGCCCGCGCGCCCGCAAGCTGCTGCTGGACGCGCTGTGGGCGCAGTCCGGCGCCGGCACCCGGCACGCGGACCCGGAGCTGGCCGCGGAGCTGCGCTCGTCGTTCGACGAGGACGTCGCCTCCGAGGACAGTTTCCTCGCGTTCCTGGACGCGTGGTGGCCGGAGCTGACCCCGCGCGGGGTGCTGGAGGCGATGGCCGACGAGCGGCGGCTCGGGCGGTGGGCGCGGCGGATCCTGAACCCGGGCGAGGTCCGCCGGGTGGCGCGCTCGCTCAAGCGGGACGGCTTCTCCGTGCACGACGTGGCGATGCTGGACGAGCTCCAGGCGATCCTCGGCGCTCCCGCCCGGCCCAGGAAGCGGCGTGATCTGGACCCGCTGGACCAGCTCACCGGTCTCGAGGAGCTGATGCCCGTACGCGAGGAGACGCAGCGCGAGCGGGCCGAGCGGCTTGCGCAGGAGCGGACCGAGTACGCGCACGTCATCCTCGACGAGGCGCAGGACATCACGCCCATGCAGTGGCGGATGGTGGGCAGACGCGGGCGGCACGCCACCTGGACCGTCGTCGGCGACCCCGCGCAGTCGTCCTGGTCCGACCCGGACGAGGCCGCGCAGGCCCGTGACGAGGCGCTGGGCAGCCGTCCCCGGCGCCGCTTCACCCTGACCGTGAACTACCGCAACCCGGCCGAGATCGCCGAGCTGGCCGCCAAGGTCCTCGCCCTCGCCATGCCGGGGTCCGAGTCCCCGTCGGCGGTCCGTTCCACCGGCGTGGCGCCGCGCTTCGCCGTCGTGGGGGACTCGCTCGCGCAGACCGTGCGCGCCGAGGCCGCGCACCTCCTGGAGCGGGTGGACGGCACCGTGGGCGTCGTCGTGGCCATGAACCGGCGCGAGGAGGCCGCCCGCTGGCTCGCGGGCCTGGGCGACCGCGTGGTGGCGCTCGGCAGCCTGGAGGCGAAGGGTCTGGAGTACGACGCGACGGTGGTCGTCTCACCGGCGGAGATCGCCGACGAGTCGCCCGCGGGGCTGCGTGTCCTGTACGTCGCGCTGACCCGGGCCACCCAGCAGCTGACCATCGTCTCCGGCGAGCGGGACGAGCCGGACGGGAACGGGGTGCCGGACCTGCTGCGGGACTGAGGCGCACCCCTCCGCTCGGGCGCCCGAGCGGAGGGGAGGCGGCTACGGCGAGAGGCCCACGTCACGGGGTGACGTGGGCCTCTCGTTCGTTCACGACA
This sequence comes from Streptomyces sp. NPDC057950, assembly GCF_042887295.1. NCBI lineage: Bacteria > Bacillati > Actinomycetota > Actinomycetes > Kitasatosporales > Streptomycetaceae > Streptomyces > Streptomyces sp. NPDC057950. Next base: position 321,590 of record NZ_JBHVPP010000004.1, on the reverse strand, counting down.
CCGACCCGCCATGCTCGCCTCGCGGCAAGTGGTCGCTCGTAGCGACGAAGGTTGGGCCCGGGGGCTTGGATCGGGCCGGTGTCACGTCCACGGTAACAAAGGATCCCCGCTAGGCAATTCCCGTCCCGAAAGTTCATTTTCGCGGCGCGGGCTCCTTGCCGGTCCGCCCTTCCACCGTCAGGCGACTTCTCGTATGGTGGAATCAGATTTCCGAAAGTATTTCCAGCGCCGCGAACAAAACGTTCGCAACCCGGGGCGGCTACCACGTACTCCGCGGTAGGTGCGACGATCGGACGGCATACCCGCGACACGCAGTACACGGTGAAAAGCAGAGGAAGTCGGCCATGGCAACGGCGCCCAGCGTCTCCTACTCGATGACGGTCCGGCTGGAGGTGCCCGCGAGCGGAACCGCGGTCTCCCAGCTCACCACGGCCGTCGAGTCCCACGGAGGCTCGGTGACCGGCCTCGACGTGACCGCCTCCGGGCACGAGAAGCTCCGGATCGACGTCACCATCGCGGCGACCTCCACGTCGCACGCCGACGAGATCGTCGAGCAGCTGCGCCACATCGAGGGCGTCACCCTGGGCAAGGTCTCCGACCGGACGTTCCTGATGCACCTCGGCGGCAAGATCGAGATGCAGTCCAAGCACCCCATCCGCAACCGTGACGACCTCTCGATGATCTACACCCCGGGTGTGGCCCGGGTGTGCATGGCGATCGCCGAGAACCCCGAGGACGCCCGCCGCCTCACCATCAAGCGCAACTCCGTTGCGGTCGTGACGGACGGCTCGGCCGTGCTGGGCCTGGGCAACATCGGCCCGAAGGCCGCGCTGCCGGTCATGGAGGGCAAGGCGGCCCTCTTCAAGCGCTTCGCCGGTATCGACGCCTGGCCGCTGTGCCTGGACACCCAGGACACCGACGCGATCGTCGAGATCGTCAAGGCCATCGCCCCCGGATTCGCGGGGATCAACCTGGAGGACATCTCCGCGCCGCGCTGCTTCGAGATCGAGGCCCGGCTGCGTGAGGCCCTGGACATCCCCGTCTTCCACGACGACCAGCACGGCACCGCGATCGTCGTCCTGGCCGCTCTCACCAACGCGCTGCGGGTGGCGGGCAAGGCGATCGGCGACATCCGGGTCGTCATGTCCGGCGCGGGCGCGGCCGGCACGGCCATCCTCAAGCTGCTGATCGCCGCGGGCGTCAAGAACGCGGTCGTGGCCGACATCCACGGTGTCGTGCACGCCGACCGCGTGGACCTGGTCGACGCGGCCCCCGGTTCGGCCCTGCGCTGGATCGCCGACAACACCAACCCCGAGAGCCTCACGGGCACGTTGAAGGAGGCTGTGCGCGGCGCCGACGTCTTCATCGGCGTCTCCGCCCCGAACGTGCTGGACGGCGACGACGTGGCCGCCATGGCCGAGAGGGCGATCGTGTTCGCGCTCGCGAACCCCGACCCCGAGGTCGACCCGGCAATCGCCCGCCAGACGGCGGCAGTTGTCGCCACCGGCCGTTCCGACTTCCCCAACCAGATCAACAACGTGCTGGTCTTCCCGGGCGTCTTCCGCGGCCTGCTGGACGCTCAGTCGCGCACGGTCAACACGGAGATGATGCTGGCCGCCGCGACCGCCCTCGCGGACGTGGTGACCGAGGACGAGCTCAACCCGAACTACATCATCCCCAGCGTCTTCAACGACAAGGTCGCGGGCGCGGTCGCCGGAGCGGTGCGCAACGCCGCGAAGGCGGCGGGGGCGTCGGCGGCCGAGTAGACCCCGGCGCGCCGGTCCGGGGGCGCACCGGACGCGTGCACCGCCGGCGCGGGACACGCCCGGGCGCACACCGGTTGTGACGATCGCCACGGCCGGTCCGGCACCGGCGCGTCGTGGAACGCGGGGCCCGCGGGCGCCCTCTAGGGTGGCGGCCAGGCTCAGGCCTTCGCAGGCCCTGCGATCCGCTGCCGGGAGCGGACGGAGCGTCACCACATTGAGGCAGTGGCGCTTTTCGTGTGACTCCCAAGGGTGTTCGTGTGACTCCCAGGGGTGCCGGATTGGCTTTCCCGCCGCAGGTGGGGGCAGGATGCGTCTTCGGGCGCGAGGGTCTGGCTACGGACCCGGGTCCGGGGACCGACCGAGGACCCTGGCAGCATCGGCTTCGCCGCATCCGACATGCGGCTCCGCCGCGTGGCACGCCTCAACGGCAAGAAGAACACGGGAGTAAGAACATGAACCGCAGTGAGCTGGTGGCCGCGCTGGCCGACCGCGCCGAGGTGACCCGCAAGGACGCCGACGCCGTTCTGGCCGCGTTCGCCGAGACCGTCGGCGAGATCGTCTCCAAGGGCGACGAGAAGGTCACCATCCCCGGCTTCCTGACCTTCGAGCGCACCCACCGTGCCGCTCGCACCGCGCGCAACCCGCAGACCGGCGACCCGATCCAGATCCCGGCCGGCTACAGCGTGAAGGTCTCCGCGGGCAGCAAGCTCAAGGAAGCGGCCAAGGGCAAGTAGGTTCCCGCGTGTGCCACGAGACGGCGCACGAGGTCAGGTAACGCCAATGGGGCGGCCCCCTTCACCGGGGGGCCGCCCCATCGTCGTACCCGCGACGCGCCGGGCGCGTCCGGCCGTGTCTAGCCGAGCGCCTTGCCCGGCAGTTCCACCTTCGCGCCGAGCTCCACGAGCTTGTCCATGAAGTTCTCGTAGCCGCGGTTGATGAGCTCGATGCCGTGGACCCGGGAGGTGCCCTGGGCCGCGAGAGCGGCGATCAGGTACGAGAAGCCGCCGCGCAGGTCGGGGATGACCAGGTCGGCGCCCTGGAGCTTGGTCGGGCCCGAAACGACCGCGGAGTGCAGGAAGTTGCGCTGGCCGAAGCGGCAGTTCGAGCCGCCCAGGCACTCGCGGTAGAGCTGGATGTGCGCGCCCATCTGGTTGAGCGCGGACGTGAATCCGAGCCGGGACTCGTAGACCGTCTCGTGGATGATCGACAGGCCGGTGGCCTGCGTCAGGGCGACGACCAGCGGCTGCTGCCAGTCGGTCTGGAAGCCCGGGTGGACGTCCGTCTCCAGCGCGATCGCGTTGAGCTGGCTGCCGGGGTGCCAGAAGCGGATGCCCTCGTCGTCGATCTCGAACGCGCCGCCCACCTTGCGGTAGGTGTTCAGGAACGTCATCATCGAGCGCTGCTGGGCGCCCCGCACGTAGATGTTGCCTTCCGTCGCCAGCGCCGCGGACGCCCAGGAGGCGGCCTCCAGACGGTCCGGCAGGGCCGCGTGCGTGTAGCCGCCGAGCGAGTCCACGCCGGTGATGCGGATCGTCCGGTCGGTGTCCATGGCGATGATCGCGCCCATCTTCTGCAGTACGCAGATGAGGTCCTCGATCTCCGGCTCCACGGCCGCGTTCGCGAGCTCCGTGACGCCCTCCGCCAGGACGGCGGTCAGCAGCACCTGCTCGGTGGCGCCCACGGACGGGTACGGCAGCTTGATCTTGGTGCCGCGCAGCCGCTGCGGGGCCTCCAGGTACTGTCCGTCCGCCCGCTTCTCGATCTTCGCGCCGAACTGCCGCAGCACCTCGAAGTGGAAGTCGATGGGACGGCCGCCGATGTCGCAGCCGCCGAGGCCCGGAATGAAGGCGTGGCCCAGGCGGTGCAGCAGCGGACCGCAGAAGAGGATCGGGATCCGGGACGAGCCCGCGTGCGCGTCGATGTCCGCGACGTTCGCGCTCTCGACGTGCGAGGGGTCGAGCACCAGTTCGCCCGGCTCCTCGCCCGGCCGCACCGTCACCCCGTGCAACTGCAGCAGTCCGCGCACGACACGCACGTCGCGGATGTCGGGGACGTTCCGCAGCCGGCTCGGCTCGCTGCCCAGCAGGGCGGCGACCATGGCCTTCGGTACGAGGTTCTTCGCACCGCGGACACGGATCTCGCCCTCGAGCGGGGTTCCGCCGTGGACAATCAGTACATCGTCAGAGCCGTTGACGGTCATGTGTCTCGCGATCCGAAGAGTTGGGCAGGGGTACGCATCGGCGGGCCTGTTGGGCGGGAGCCGAACAGCAAGGGTAATCGCCGCCCACCCCCCTTCCGTAAGCCCGAGGACCACCCGGCAACGTCCCAGCTTTGCCACAACACGAACCGTTCCGTATCGGGCACACCGGGTCACCGGGGCCCTTGTGCGCGGGGGGCGCTTCTCTGCGCCCTGAGCTGCATTCACTCGGTTACGGGTATTGGGTCCCCCTGTGCGGGGAAGATGCGGGATCATGTCTGGCATGACCGAGGTGTCCTCGCTCACAGGGCGGCTGCTCGTGGCCACGCCCGCCCTGGCGGACCCGAACTTCGATCGCGCGGTGGTGCTGCTCCTCGACCACGACGAGGAGGGCTCGCTCGGTGTCGTCCTCAACCGTCCGACCCCGGTGGGTGTCAGCGACATCCTGGAGGCATGGGCGGACCTGGCCGGTGAGCCCGGTGTCGTCTTCCAGGGCGGCCCGGTGTCGCTGGACTCGGCACTGGGCGTCGCGGTGATCCCGGGCGGCATGGCGTCGGGGGAGCGCGCGCCGCTCGGCTGGCGGCGTGTGCACGGCGCGATCGGCCTGGTCGACCTGGAGGCGCCGCCCGAACTGCTCGCCTCGGCCCTCGGCTCCCTGAGGATCTTCGCCGGATACGCGGGCTGGGGCCCCGGTCAACTGGAGGACGAGCTGGTCGAGGGCGCCTGGTACGTGGTCGAGTCCGAACCCGGAGACGTCTCGTCCCCCGCCCCGGAACGCCTGTGGCGCGAGGTGCTGCGGCGCCAGCGCAACGAACTGGCGATGGTGGCGACGTATCCGGACGACCCCTCCCTCAACTGACCGGCGGGGTCCCGGTCCGGCCGCCGCCCCCGCGTCCTGCCCGGGCCGGGGGCTCCTCGACGGGGCGGACGACCACGAACGCCCGGTCGCTCCTCGTACGGCTGTCCATCTGTGACGCGGGCCCGTCGCTGTAGCGGCGCGTCGTTGATTACCCTTGCTCCCATGAGCACTCTTGAGCCTGAGACCCAGCCCCAGCGCGGCACTGGGACGGGGACCCTCGTGGAGCCGACGCCGCAGGTGTCGCACGGCGACGGGGACCACGAGCGCTTCGCCCACTATGTCCAGAAGGACAAGATCATGGCGAGCGCCCTCGACGGCACGCCCGTCGTGGCCCTCTGCGGCAAGGTGTGGGTCCCGGGGCGCGACCCGAAGAAGTACCCCGTGTGCCCCATGTGCAAGGAGATCTACGAGTCCATGGGCGCCGGTGGCGACAAGGACAAGGGCGGCGACAAGAAGTAGGCGCCCCCGCGCCCTCGCGGCGCGGCTCGCCGCGTGGAGCGAGCAGGACCGCGGCATCCCTGTGCGGGGTGCCGCGGTTCTGTCGTGCGCGCGTTGCACGGAGTGCGTCCCGTGGTCACAGAGTGGTGGAGACCTCTTGTGGGCATGTTCATGTACTCCATAGCCTCCGGTGTGTTGTGCAGAGCAAAACCCCCATTGCGCATGTTGCAACGCACCCCCACCGGAGGACGCTCGATGAAGCTCCCGCTGAACCTCTCCGTCCGAACGGCCGCCGCGGCGGCGGCACTCGCCGTCGGTGCTCTCACCGCCACCGCCTGCGCCCCCCAGAGCTCCGGCAACTCCGCCTCCGGGAAGGACGAGAAGTCCGGCACCCTGCGCGTCTGGCTCTTCCAGGAGGTCGGCAACGCGCCGAAGCAGAAGGTCGTGGACGCCGCCGTCGACACCTTCGAGAAGGCCCACAAGGACACCAAGGTCACCATCGAGTACATCCCCGTGGAGACCCGCGCCCAGCGCATGAAGGCCGCCTTCAGCGACCCGAAGAGCGCCCCGGACGTCATCGAGTACGGCAACACGGACACCGCCGGGTACGTCAAGGACGGCGGACTCGCCGACGTCTCCCGGGAGTTCGCGGACTGGAGCGAGTCCAAGGACACCGACCCGACGGCCAGGCAGTCGGTGACGGTGGACGGGAAGATCTACGGCGCCCCCTTCTTCGTCGGCGTCCGCGCCCTTTACTACCGCACCGACATCTTCAAGGACCTCGGCATCGAAGTCCCGCGGACCCAGGACCAGTTGGTCGCCACCGCCCGGCAGGTCCGGGCGGCGAAACCGGACCTGTACGGACTCGCGGTCGGCGGCGCCTACACGTACGGCGCGATGCCGTTCGTCTGGTCCCGGGGCGGTGAACTCGCCCAGGGCAAGGGCGGTTCGTACGCGGCGACCATCGACAGCGCCGCCGCCCAGAAGGGCATCAAGACGTACACCTCGCTCTTCGGCGACGACAACTGTCCGGCCGCCAAGTGTGCGGGCATGACCGGCAACGACACGGTCACCGCGTTCTCCTCCGGCAAGGCGGCCATGGCCATCGGCGGCGACTTCAGCCACGCGGCGATCGAGGCCGGGAAGGTCAGGGGCAAGTACGCCGTCGTGCCGCTGCCGGGTCTGAAGACGGGCGAGATCGCCCCGGCGTTCGCGGGTGGCAACAACCTCGGCGTCCTGAGGAGCACCTCGCACCGCACCCTCGCGGTCGGCCTGATGGAGGAGCTGGCGGGCAAGAAGACCCAGGCCGCGCTCTTCGACGCCATGGGGTTCCTGCCCACGTACACCGACGTGCGGGACGACGTGGCGAGGAAGCAGCCGTTCGTCGCGCCCTTCGTGAAGACGCTCGCCTCGGGCGCCAGGTTCGTGCCCGCGTCGCCGGCCTGGTCGCAGATCGACGCCTCGCTCGTCCTGCCGACCATGTTCCAGGAGGTCATCAGCGGCAAGAAGGACGTTGCGGCGGCCTCGAAGGACGCGGCGAAGAAGATGAACGACGCGTTCAGCTCCGCGGGCTGAGCGGATGACCACGCAAGAGGCCGTGGCCGGGCGGACCCCGGTGGGCGAGGCGGCGCCCGCCCGGCCCCGGCGCCGCGGTGCGGGCGCGGCCCCCTGGCTCTACCTCGCCCCCGCCCTCGTCGTGCTCGGCGGGCTGCTCGTCTACCCCGTCTACCAGCTCGGCCTGATCTCGCTCCTGAACTACACGCAGGCGCAGGTCAGCGGCGGCGAGCCGACCACCTTCGAGGGGTTCGGCAACTACACGTCGCTCTTCGCCGACGACCAGTTCTGGCGGGTGCTGGCCGCCACCGTGGTGTTCGCGGGGGCCTGCGTGCTCTCCACGCTGGCCGTCGGCTGCGCGCTGGCGGTGCTCCTCACCCGGGTGCGGGCCCTGCCGCGGCTGGCGCTGATGCTGGCCGCGCTCGGCGCCTGGGCGACCCCGGCCGTCACCGGGTCCACCGTGTGGCTGTTCCTCTTCGACCCCGACTTCGGTCCCGTCGACCGGATGCTCGGCATCGGGGACCACTCCTGGACGTACGGCCGCTACAGCGCCTTCGCGCTCGTCCTGCTCGAAGTGGTCTGGTGCTCCTTCCCGTTCGTGATGGTGACGGTGTACGCGGGGATCCGTGCCGTGCCGGCCGAGGTGCTGGAGGCGGCCGCGCTGGACGGCGCCTCGCAGTGGCGGATCTGGCGCTCGGTGCTCGCGCCGATGCTCCGGCCGATCCTGGTGGTCGTCACCATCCAGTCGGTCATCTGGGACTTCAAGGTCTTCACGCAGATCTACGTGATGACGAACGGGGGCGGCATCGCCGGACAGAACCTCGTGCTGAACGTCTACGCGTACCAGAAGGCGTTCGCCTCCTCGCAGTACGGCCTCGGCTCCGCGATCGGTGTGGTGATGCTGGTGATCCTGCTGGCGGTCACGCTCGGGTACCTGAGACTGCTGCGCGGACAGGGAGAGGAACTGTGAGCTTTCCGGGAACCGCCGTGCGCCGGCCGTGGCGGCTCGCCGCGGAGACGTCCGCGCTGCTGATCGCGGCGGTCGTCGCCTTCCCCCTCTACTGGATGGTGCTCAGCGCCTTCAAACCGGCCGGTGAGATCGAGTCCACCGAGCCCCGGCCCTGGACGCTTTCACCGTCGTTGGATTCCTTCCGACGCGTCTTCGGGCAGCGGGAATTCGGCCGTTACTTCCTCAACAGTCTTGTGGTGGCGGGCTCGGTGGTCGTCGTCTCGGCACTGATCGCGTTTCTCGCGGCGACGGCGGTGACGCGATTCCGCTTCCGTTTCCGGACCACCCTGTTGATCATGTTCCTGGTCGCGCAGATGGTGCCCGTGGAAGCGCTGACGATCCCCCTCTTCTTCCTCATGCGGGACTTCGGTCAGCTGAACACACTGGGCTCGCTGATCCTGCCCCACATCGCGTTCTCGCTGCCCTTCGCGATCTGGATGCTGCGGGGTTTCGTGAAGGCCGTACCGGACGCGCTGGAGGAGGCCGCGTACATCGACGGGGCGAGCCGCGCGCGATTCCTCTGGCAGATCCTTTTCCCGCTGGTCTTCCCGGGACTGGTGGCCGCGAGCGTCTTTTCCTTCATCTCGGCCTGGAACGACTTCCTGTTCGCCAAGTCCTTCATCATCAGCGACACCTCGCAGTCCACCCTGCCGATGGCCCTGCTCGTCTTCTACAAGCCCGACGAGCCGGACTGGGGCGGCGTGATGGCGGCGTCCACGGTGATGACGATTCCCGTGCTGATCTTCTTCGTACTCGTACAACGACGACTGGTCTCCGGCCTCGGCGGAGCGGTGAAGGACTGATGGACTCATGGACATGACGGATTCCGCGCTCATTCCCGCGCCGGGTGCCGTGCGGAGCGTCCCCGGCGCCGACGGCTTCGTCATCGACGAGGGCACCGTGATCGACGCCGGGCCCGGCACCGAGGCGACCGCGCGCTGGCTGCGGGCCACGCTCGGCGCCGTGACAGGGTGCGCGCTGGCGCCCGGGACCGGGGGTGACGGCCGGACGATCCGCCTGCGTATCGACCCGGCGGACGCGGGCCACCCCGGTCCCGAGGGCTACCGGCTGGACATCGGCGCGGACGCCGTCACCCTCCACGGTGACGGCCCGGCCGGTGTCTTCTGGGGAGCGCAGACACTGCGTCAGCTGCTCGGCCCCGACGCCTTCCGGCGCGCGCCCCTCGCGCCCGGCAGGCGATGGACCGTGCCCGCCGGCTCCGTCGAGGACGCCCCCCGATTCCCCTGGCGCGGTCTCATGCTCGACGTGTCCCGGCACTTCATGCCGAAGGAAGGCGTCCTGCGCTACCTCGACCTGCTGGCCGCGCACAAACTCAACGTCTTCCACTTCCACCTCACCGACGACCAAGGGTGGCGTGTTCAGATCAAGCGCTTCCCCCGGCTGACCGAGGTCGGATCCTGGCGGGCGCGCACGAAATTCGGCCACCGCGCCTCGCCGCTGTGGGAGGAGAAGCCGCACGGGGGCTTCTACACCCAGGACGACATCCGCGAGATCGTCGCGTACGCGGCCGAGCGGCATATCAGCGTCGTGCCGGAGATAGACATCCCGGGGCACTCGCAGGCCGCCATCGCCGCGTATCCGGAACTGGGCAACTCCGACGTCATCGACACCGCCTCCTTGACCGTCTGGGACTCCTGGGGCGTCTCCAAGAACGTACTCGCCCCCACTGACGGCACCCTGCGCTTCTACGAGGGGGTGTTCGAGGAACTCCTCGGCCTGTTCCCGGCGGACGCCGGGCCGTTCTCGCACTTCTTCCACATCGGCGGCGACGAGTGCGCCAAGGACCAGTGGGAGAGGTCGCCGGCCGCGCAGGCGCGTATCGAGGAGCTGGGTCTCGCGGACGAGGACGAGTTGCAGTCCTGGTTCGTCCGGCATTTCGACAACTGGCTCTCGGCACGCGGCCGTCGGCTGATCGGCTGGGACGAGATCCTCGAGGGCGGGCTCGCGGACGGCGCGGCGGTGTCCTCGTGGCGCGGTTACCAGGGCGGCGTCACGGCCGCCCGCGCGGGCCACGACGTCGTCATGTGTCCGGAACAGCAGGTGTACTTGGACTACCGCCAGGAGGCCGGGGAGGACGAGCCGGTGCCCATCGCCTACGTCCGCACCCTGGAGGACGTCTACCGCTTCGAACCCGTTCCGTCCGAGCTCACCGAGGCGGAGGCGCGGCATGTGCTGGGCACTCAGGCCAACGTGTGGACCGAGGTGATGGAGGACCCCGCGCGCGTGGACTACCAGGTCTTTCCCCGGCTCGCCGCCTTCGCCGAGGTCGCCTGGAGCGCGCTTCCCGCCCCCGCGGAGCGTGACTTCGCGGGCTTCGAGCGGCGGATGGCCGTCCACTACGGGCGACTCGACGCCCTGGGAGTGGCCTACCGGCCCCCCGGAGGGCCGCTTCCGTGGCAGAAGCGGCCGGGGGTGCTCGGACGCCCGATCGAGGGGGCGCCCCCGAACGTGTGAGGCGGCTCCCGGGCGGCGTGTCCCGGGCCGCCGGGTCCGCCACCGCGGCCCGACGAGGAGAAAGGCCCCCGAGAGTCTCCGAAGAGTGGCAATTCGCACTGAACGGCGATGCCGTGCGAAAACGGACCATCTCCCTGGTGAGGGGGCGAATGCCTCCTAGCGGACCCCCGCGTCGGGGGCCGGGGAAGATGTGCCAGAGTTGCCACGTCCGCCCTGTCAGCACGTACCGTACGCGCAACACAGGTGGGACCAGGTGGGGCAGCGGGAAGGGGCAGCCGGTTTGACCACGCACGCACCGCAGGCGGCGCAGGCCGTGACGCTGCCCGCCTCGCTGGACGAGGCAGTGGCGGCGCTGGCCGCCATGCCCACCGCCGTTCCGGTGGCCGGCGGCACCGACCTCATGGCCGCGGTCAACTCCGGACAACTGCGGCCCGCCGCGCTCGTCGGCCTCGGCCGGATCAGCGAGATCCGCGGCTGGCAGTACCAGGACGGCCACGCGCTGCTCGGCGCCGGCCTCACCCACGCCCGCATGGGGCGCCCCGACTTCGCCGCCCTCATCCCCGCGCTGGCCGCCGCCGCGCGCGCCGCGGGGCCACCGCAGATCCGCAACGCGGGCACCCTGGGCGGCAACATCGCCTCGGCCGCCCCCACCGGGGACGCGCTGCCCGTGCTGGCCGCCCTGGAGGCCACGCTGGTCATCGCGGGCCAGGGCGGGTCCCGCCGGGAGATCCCGGTGTCGCACCTGCTCGCGGGCATGGAGATGCTCCGCGGCGGTGAGCTCATCGGCTACGTGCGCGTCCCGCTGCTGCACGCCCCGCAGGTCTTCCTGAAGGCGACGGGGCGCACCGGTCCCGGCCGGGCGATCGCGTCCGTGGCGCTGGTCCTCGACCCGGCCCGGCGCGGCGTGCGGTGCGCCGTCGGGGCCATAGCGCCGATGCCTCTGCGGCCCCTGGACGCGGAGGCATGGGTCGCCCAGCTGATCGACTGGGACAACAACCGCGCGATCGTCCCGGAGGCGCTCACCGCGTTCGGCGAGTACGTCGCCGCCGCCTGCATTCCCGACCCGGTCCCGGCCGAGGACGGCTCCGTACAACCGCTTCCGCCCGCCGTACTGCATCTGCGCCGCACCGTCGCCGCGCTGGCCCGACGAGCACTGGGGAGGGCACTGTCGTGACCGACGACCAGCACGAAGAGGGCGCTCCGCAGGGCAGGGGCCGCTGGGATCCCCTCCCGCAGGGCGACTACGACGACGGCGCCACCGCCTTCGTCAAGCTTCCGGAGGGAGGCATCGAAGCCCTCCTCGCGGAACGCGACCGCAACAGCAACAGCCCGCTCGCGGCGCCCGGACACGGCTACGTGCCCCCGGAGATCACCACGGCGCCCCCGGTGCAGGAGCAGGGCGGCACGGGCACGTGGGGCGCGCCTGCCGAGCCCCGATGGCCCGAGCGGAGCACCGGGCACCAGGACACCGGGCATCAGGACACCGGGCATCACCGGACCACGCACGACGGGTTCTCGTACCACCCCGGCGCCACCGGGCAGTGGGACTTCGGGGAGGCCGCCCGGGAGGGCGCCCCCGGCGGTCACCACCCCGGCGGCACACCCGGGCACGACGTCACCGGGCAGTGGTCGATCCCGGTCGCCGGAGGTGATCTTCCGGACGAATCGGGCGAGTTCACCACTTCCGCGCTCGTCGAGCAGTGGGGCGGCACCCCGCCCGCCACGCTCCCCGGCGGCGCGTCCGCGCCCTGGGCGACGACGGAGGCCATCGGGGAACCCTGGTCCGCCGCACCGCCGACGGCCGCTCCTGAGGCCGCTGAGGCCCCCGTGGCGCCCTCGCGGCCGACACATGCCGAACCGGGCGCCGGGGCCGCCCAGCAGGCCACCGAGCGCGCTCACGAGGCATCAGGACCGGCCGCCGGCCCCTTGTCCGGGGACGGCGACCGCTCCGAAGCCCACGAACCGGACCCCGCCCGGCCGCCCGGCCCCGCCTCCGGCGACGACGACCCCACGGCCTCCGGTGCCGAAGCCGCCCCCCAGGACGGCCCCGACGCCCCGGACGAGCCCTCCGACACGCCGCCCGCGCACAACGAACACCCCCTCGCCTCGTACGTCCTGCGCGTCAACGGCGCCGACCGCCCGGTGACCGACGCCTGGATCGGCGAGTCGCTGCTCTACGTCCTGCGGGAGCGGCTCGGCCTCGCGGGCGCCAAGGACGGCTGCTCGCAGGGCGAGTGCGGCGCCTGCAACGTGCAGGTGGACGGACGGCTGGTGGCGTCCTGCCTGGTGCCCGGCGTCACCGCCGCGGGCAGCGAGGTGCGCACCGTGGAGGGACTGGCCGCCGACGGCCGGCCCTCGGACGTGCAGCGCGCGCTGGCCAAGTGCGGTGCGGTGCAGTGCGGTTTCTGCGTACCGGGCATGGCCATGACCGTGCACGACCTCCTGGAGGGCAACCCCGACCCCACCGAACTGGAGGCCCGTCAGGCGCTCTGCGGCAACCTGTGCCGCTGCTCCGGCTACCGGGGGGTCCTGGACGCCGTGCGCGAGGTCGTCGCCGAACGCGAGGCGCACAGCGCGGCCGCCGCCGAGTCCGTGCCCGACGCGGACGAACCACGCATCCCGCACCAGGCGGGCCCCGGCGCCGGCGGAGTCAACCCGTCGGCCTACGAGGACCCCTCTGCGTACGACGCCCAGGCGCCGTACGAGCAGCCGTACGGCCAGGACGGAGGCCAGGCGTGAGCAACGAGACCGTGACCGCGGCTGCCGCGGTGACCGAGACCGGACCGGAGCCGCTGCCGCACGGCCTCGGCGTGTCGTTGCCCGCCGCGGAGGCCCGCGCCAAGACGGAGGGCACCTTCCCGTACGCGGCCGACCTGTGGGCCGAGGGCCTGCTCTGGGCGGCCGTCCTCAGGTCGCCCCACCCGCACGCGCGCATCGTGTCGATCGACACCAGCCACGCGCGTGAGATGCCCGGCGTCCGCGCGGTCATCACCCACGAGGACGTGCCCGGCGCCGCCCTGCACGGCCGCGGCAGGGCGGACCGCCCCGTCTTCGCCTCCGAGGTCGTACGCCACCACGGCGAGCCCATCGCCGCCGTCGCCGCCGACCACCCCGACACCGCGCGGATGGCCGCGGCAGCCGTCATCGTCGAGTACGAGGTGCTCGACCCGGTCACCGACCCCGAGCAGGCATTCGAGGCCGAACCGCTGCACCCCGACGGCAACCTGATCCGGCACATCCCGCTGCGCCACGGCGACCCCGACGCGGCGGGCGAGGTCGTCGTCGAGGGCCTGTACCGCATCGGCCGCCAGGACCCGGCCCCGATCGGCGCGGAGGCCGGCCTCGCCGTGCCCCGCCCCGACGGCGGGGTGGAGCTCTACATCGCCTCCACCGACCCGCACACCGACCGCGACACGGCCGCCGCCTGCTACGGCCTGGAGCCCGAGCGCGTGAAGGTCGTCGTCACCGGCGTGCCCGGCGCCACCGCGGACCGCGAGGACCAGGGCTTCCAGCTCCCGCTCGGACTGCTGGCGCTGAAGACCGGCTGCCCGGTGAAACTCACCGCTACGCGCGAGGAGTCCTTCCTCGGCCACGCCCACCGCCACCCCACGCTGCTGCGCTACCGCCACCACGCGGACGGCGACGGCAAGCTGGTGAAGGTCGAGGCGCAGATCCTGCTCGACGCCGGCGCGTACGCCGACACGTCCTCGGAGTCCCTGGCCGCGGCGGTCTCCTTCGCCTGCGGCCCCTACGTCGTCCCGAACGCCTTCATCGAGGGCTGGGCCGTACGCACCAACAACCCGCCCTCCGGCCATGTGCGCGGCGAGGGCGCCATGCAGGTCTGCGCCGCCTACGAGGCGCAGATGGACAAGCTGGCGAAGAAACTCGGCGTCGACCCGGCGGAGCTGCGCCTGCGCAACGCGATGGCCACCGGGGACGTGCTGCCGACCGGCCAGACGGTGACCTGCCCCGCGCCGGTCGCGGAACTCCTCCAGGCCGTACGGGACTTCCCGCTCCCCGCGCTCCCCAAGGACACGCCCGAGGACGAATGGCTGCTCCCGGGCGGCCCCGAGGGCGCGGGCGAGCCAGGCGCGGTGCGCCGCGGCGTCGGCTACGGCCTCGGCATGGTCCACATGCTCGGCGCGGAGGGCACGGACGAGGTCTCCACGGCCACGGTCAAGGTCCACGACGGTGTCGCCACGGTGCTGTGCGCCGCCGTCGAGACCGGTCAGGGCTTCACCACGCTGGCCCGGCAGATCGTCCAGGAGACGCTCGGCATCGACGAGGTGCACGTGGCACCGGTCGACACCGACCAGCCGCCCGCCGGACCGAGCTGCCGGGGCCGCCACACCTGGGTGTCGGGCGGAGCGGTCGAACGCGCGGCCAAGATGGTCCGTACGCAGCTGCTGCAGCCCCTGGCGCACAAGTTCGGGATGTCCACGGAGCTGCTCCAGATCACCGACGGCAAGATCACGTCGTACGACGGTGTGCTCTCCACGACCGTCACCGAGGCGATGGACGGCAAGGAGCTGTGGGCCACCGCGCAGTGCCGCCCGCACCCGACCGAGCCGCTGGACGCCGCGGGACAGGGCGACGCCTTCGTGGGCCTCGCCTTCTGCGCGATCCGCGCGGTGGTGGACGTGGACATCGAGCTGGGCTCGGTACGGGTCGTCGAACTCGCCCTCGCCCAGGACGTCGGCCGGATCCTCAACCCGGCGCAGCTCACGGCCCGGATCGAGGCCGGTGTCACCCAGGGCGTCGGCGCGGCGCTCACCGAGAACCTGCGCACCGCGCGCGGCCTGGTCCGCCACCCGGACCTGACCGGCTACGCCCTCCCGACCGCCCTGGACGCGCCCGACATCCGCATCGTCAAGCTCGTCGAGGAGCGGGACGTCGTCGCGCCCTTCGGCGCGAAGGCGGCCAGCGCGGTGCCGGTCGTGACGTCCCCGGCCGCCGTCGCGTCCGCCGTGCGGGCGGCGACCGGGCGCCCGGTCAACCGGCTCCCGATCCGTCCCCAGGCCGCGGTGGTGACGACCGCATGACCACGTCAGGGCCTCCGGGGGAGGAGCCCCGGCAGCCGCGGGACGGCGACGGGGACCTGCCGCGGTACGAACCCCCGCCCAGTGTCGGCAAGCTGATGATCTGGGTCCTGCTGTTCTTCGTGGCGGCCCTGGCGGTCGTGCTGGGCGGCGTGTACTTCACCTGAGTGCGACGGCCGCGGGCCTGAGTGCCCGGCTTCCACGGGCCTGACCTTCCACCTTCCGGGGCGGGGCCGTGGGTCCGGGCGATCGCGCGCGTGCCAGGAGAGGCGATCTCCGGTACCTGGGACATGGCGGCGGGGGCTCCGCGCCGGGTGCCGGGCCCCGCCGGGGATGGCTTGAACCGGCGTGTTTCCCGGCTGTGCCCCCTGTGTGCCTGCATGTTTCCGGCGTTGTCAGCGGGGCGGCGTATGGTTCTCGGTCAGTGGGGAACAGCCGCTGGGCGGCGGGGTGTTCCCCGGGGGAAGCACACAAGCGTTCACATGCGCGGGGGAGCCATGAGTACGACTGACACCGATGTCGTCGGCGTGATCACGCTGACCGAGGGCGAGCTGGATCCGTACATCACGCACGCGGACACACGGCGCCGGCTGACGGGTCCGGGACTGCCGTCCGACGGCACACTGCTGGAATTCGGCACCCTGCGAGAGCACGGTCTGCGCAGGGTGACGGAGCTGGCCTCGGACGCCGACAAGCTCGCCGAGGAGCTCCGTGACCAGCTGGTCATCGGGGCGCTGCGGACCTTCGACCGGGACCTGGAGTCGATCGTGCTGGACGGGTCGACCGGGAAGGTCGCCACGACTCAGCTCTCCGCCCACCCCGTCCTGATGGACCTCGCTCCGCTGGCCCCGTCCCTGGAGGCGCTGGTGCGTTTCGCGGCGGCGACGGAGGAACTGACCGTGTCCCAGGAGCGGTTCGCGTCCCACGGGGGCCGGTTCGGCCCGAAGGCGGTCACGGAGGTCTCCGAGTCGCTGACCGAGGTCTTCGAGGCGGGCACGGGCGGCGAGGTGGCGGCGTACTGGCGGATGGCCGCGCTGATCCGCCCCCTCGCGCGGATCGCGGGCCCCGGCGAGGGGCTCCTGCTCGATCTGCCGCAGCGGCTGCTGGACGAGGAGTTCGGTCCCGGCGCGATCATGCGCTTCGAGGACGTCGACTTCCCGCCCGCGCTCGTGCACGAGCCGACACGCCGCTTCCTGCGCGGGACGGGTCTGCCGGAGGACGGCCTGCTCTTCCAGCTGGACACGGAGGTGCCGCTGCCGGCCCTCACCGAGTACTACGCGGACGAGCGTCCGGAGGAGTTCACCGCCGAGGAGCTGCCCGCGACGGCGGACCGGCTCATACGCCTCGGCTATCTCATGGAGGACACCAGCCTCGTCGTGGACGGCACGACGGGCGCGGTCCTCGCCTGGAGCGAACCGGACGCCACACTGCGCCCGCTCAACGCGGACATCTCCACGCTCGCCTTCACCCTCTGGCTGCTGCACCGCGAGAAGTCGATCGACGCCGCGTACGACCTCACCGACTCCTACGAGCAGCTCGCCGCGACCATGGCCCAGACCCTCGCCGCGGTCGACCCGGTCGCCTGCGACCCGGCCCCGAGACTGGACGGCGACGACGGCCGCCGCTACTGGCCGGAGATATTCGAGGACCAGGCGGGCGGCACGCTGTACGCGTAGACGGGCCGCGTCCCGCCGGGACGTCCGGTTCGTGAGGGCATTTGCGGGTATTTGACTGATATGACTACCGCATCCGCATCGATACAGATGGCAGCGCCCAGCGGCCTGCTCAGCCTCGGGCTGTTCCTGGTCGCCGTGGCCCTCGTGACGCTGTTGGCCGGCAGTCTCTGGCTGGGCTGCCGCATCCGAGCCCACGAACAGCTGCCGCGCCCCGAGGAGCAACCGCAGCTGCCACCGGGCGGCGCGGTCCACGAGGTCCGTGAGATCCGCGAGTCCGCCGAGATCCCCAAGGTGGACAAGAGCGGGCACGCCCTCACCCCGTACGAGCTGGCCCACTCGTCCCGGCCGAGCGCCTCGCAGGAGCGGCGACGCTGGGACGAGGGCGGAAGCGGCTCGTTCGGCAGCGGCGGCCTGGGGCCCCACTGAGGCGGCCCCCGACCGGGACACCCCCACGGAGACCGCCCCTGCCCGGAGGACGGCCCACCGGCACCGGGGCCCACGCGGACCCACCACGCGCGAGCCCCGTCCGCCTGCCCCGCGACGGGGCCCGCGGACCTCTGGAGGCCGTGGCGGGAATCGAACCCGCGTAACTCGCTTTGCAGGCGAGTCCCTGAACCACTCGGGCACACGGCCGTGTCAGGTGCGGCACGGCTCACTCGTTCCGAACCTGATGGGTCGACCGTAGGCGCCGTCGCGGGGGCGGCTCAAGAGGTCCGGGACCGTCGCAACGGGACTGCCACACGCCGTTCACGAAACGCCCCGCGGGTGGCGCGCGCTGGTGGTCGTACGACCAAAGAACCAGCTGATCACGGTCTTCGGACAGGAGCCATTGCGGGTTGTGCCCCTTACGCTGACGGCCATGACCGCACTGGAACCACGGGACACCGCAACCGCCCGGCCGTCGACGGAGGCCCAGGCCGGGGAAGGGGTGCTGAGCCGGCCGTACCGGGCGCTCAGTGTCGGGATCGTCTCCGTGGTGCTGCTGATCGCGTTCGAGGCGACGGCGGTCGGCACGGCCATGCCGGTGGCGGCCAGGGAGCTCGACGGGGTCGCGCTGTACGCCTTCGCGTTCTCGGGCTACTTCACGACGAGCCTGTTCGGGATGGTGCTGGCCGGCCAGTGGTCGGACCGGGACGGACCCCTGGGCTCGCTGACCGCGGGAATCGGGGCCTTCGCGGCGGGGCTGATCCTGTCCGGTACGGCCGGCGGCATGTGGCTGTTCGTGCTCGGGCGGGCGGTGCAGGGGCTCGGCGGCGGCCTGGTGATCGTCGCGCTGTACGTGGTCGTGGGGCAGGCCTACCCGGAGCGGCTGCGGCCGTCGATCATGGCGGGCTTCGCGGCGGCCTGGGTGGTGCCGTCCGTGGTCGGACCGCTCGCGGCGGGCGCCGTCACCGAACACCTCGGCTGGCGCTGGGTCTTCGTCGGCACACCGGTTCTGGTCGTCCTCCCGCTCGCCCTGGCCCTGCCACAGATACGGCGGCGCACCCGCGGACGGACGGCGGACCCCGCCCTCGTACCCCCGGGCCGGCGCCGCATCCGTTCGGCGCTCGCGGTCGCCCTCGGCGCGGGGTTGCTCCAGTACGCCGCCCAGGATCCGCGGTGGCTGTCGCTCGTCCCCGGCGCGGCGGGGGCCGCGCTGCTCGTCCCGGCCGTCCTGCGGCTGCTCCCGGCCGGTACCTACCGGGCCGCGCGCGGTCTGCCCTCCGTGGTGCTGCTGCGCGGGGTCGCGGCCGGCTCCTTCGTCGCCGCCGAGTCCTTCGTGCCGCTCATGCTGGTCACCCAGCGCGGACTGTCGCCGACGCTCGCCGGGTTCTCGCTCGCGGCGGGCGGCGGGACCTGGGCGCTGGGTTCGTACGTCCAGTCGAGGCCGCGCGTGGAGCCGTACCGGGAGCGGCTGATGTTCTTCGGGATGGTGCTGGTCGCGGCCGCGATAGCCGCCGTGCCCGCTGTGCTGGTGCACGCCGTGCCGGTGTGGACCGTCGCCGTCGCCTGGGGGTTCGGCTGCTTCGGGATGGGGCTGGTGATCGCCTCGACCAGCGTGCTGCTGCTCCATCTCTCGGCACCCGAGGAGGCCGGCGCGAACTCCGCCTCGCTGCAGATCTCCGACGCCCTCTCCAACATCGTCCTGCTCGCGGCGGGCGGTGCGGCCTTCGCCTCCCTGGGCGGCGGCACGGTCACGGACACGGCCGGCTCGGCGGCCGGCTCCCACCCCGCCGCCTTCGCCGCCGTGTTCCTGCCGATGGCCGGGGTGGCGCTGGCGGGCGCCTGGGTGACGACCCGGCTGCGGGAACGGTGACCGTGAGCCGGCCGACCGTGAGCCGGTCGACCGTGAGCCGGCCGACCGTGAGCCGGCCGACCTGAGCCGGCCGACCGTGAACCGGTCGACCGCGGCGGTCGGGTGGCTCTACCGTGACGCCGTGGAAGAACTGCCGCTCCGTCTCGCCCCCGGTCTCGCTCGCGACCTCGCCGACCTCGCGGACGCCCGGGACCGACTGCCCGAGGAGGTCGCGGTCGACGCCGTACGCCGGTATCTGCACGACGAGGGCGAGCACGTCCGCTCGCTCGCCACCCGGCTCGCGGCGGACCACGCCGGACTGCTGCGAAGGCTCGGCGAATGAGTCCTATGCACCCCGGTGACCCCGGTGACCCCGTGTCCGCGGGGCCGACCCGTCACCTCACCGTCGCCGAGGTCACGGACATCGCACGGATCGCCTTCGGCGGCGCCGCCCCCGAGACACGGGAGCCGGGACTACTGGTCTCCGCCGTGCACCGCCCGCGCGCCCGCATGCTCGGCGTGGCCGCCTACACCGACCTCTACGAACAGGCCGCGGCCCTGCTGCACGCGCTCGCCGCCAACCACCCCTTCGTCGACGGCAACAAGCGCACGGCCTGGCTGTCCGCCGCCACCTTCCTCGCCGTCAACGGCGTCGACCTCGGCGGCTGCGACCAGGCGGCGGCGTACGACCTGGTCATCGACGTGGCGTCCGGCGAGGAGAGCGGGCTCGGGGTGATCGCGGCCCGGCTGCGCACGCTGTGAGGTGGGTCGCATCCACGGGTGCCCCGGCGTCGTCCGCGCGGTGACACATCCGGGTCGCCGGTAGGGTGGCCCGGTTGTCATACGTAGCCGAGCCGCTCGACCACCCCACGGAGACCGTGACTACCACCGCCGCCACCGCTTCCTCCTCGCACCACCTCTCACCCGCCTTTCCCGGGCGCGCCCCCTGGGGCACCGCGGGCAAGCTGCGCGCCTGGCAGCAGGGGGCGATGGAGAGGTACATCCAGGAGCAGCCGCGCGATTTCCTCGCCGTCGCCACGCCCGGCGCCGGCAAGACGACGTTCGCGCTGACCCTCGCGTCCTGGCTGCTGCACCATCACGTGGTGCAGCAGGTGACCGTGGTCGCGCCGACCGAGCACCTGAAGAAGCAGTGGGCGGAGGCGGCGGCGCGGATAGGGATCAAGCTGGACCCCGAGTACAGCGCGGGCCCGCTCAGCAAGGAGTACCAGGGCGTCGCCGTGACGTACGCCGGGGTCGGCGTCCGGCCGATGCTGCACCGCAACCGCTCCGAGCAGCGCAAGACCCTCGTCATCCTCGACGAGATCCACCACGCCGGTGACTCCAAGTCCTGGGGCGAGGCATGTCTCGAGGCGTTCGAGCCGGCCACCCGGCGGCTCGCGCTCACCGGTACGCCCTTCCGGTCCGACACCAACCCGATCCCCTTCGTCACCTACGAGGAGGGGAAGGACGGGATCCGGCGGTCCTCCGCCGACTACACCTACGGGTACGGGTCCGCCCTCGGCGACGGGGTCGTGCGGCCCGTCATCTTCCTCTCCTACAGCGGCAACATGCGGTGGCGCACGAAGGCGGGCGACGAGATCGCGGCGCGGCTCGGGGAGCCGATGACCAAGGACGCCGTCAGCCAGGCATGGCGCACCGCCCTCGACCCGCGCGGCGAGTGGATGCCCAGCGTGCTGCGCGCCGCCGACCAGCGGCTGACCGAGGTGCGCAAGGGCATCCCGGACGCCGGTGCTCTCGTCATCGCCTCCGACCAGGACTCCGCCCGTGCCTACGCCAAGCTGATCCGCGAGATCACCGGGACGAAGGCGACCCTCGTCCTGTCCGACGACACCGGCGCCTCGAACCGCATCGACGAGTTCAGCCACGGCGACGACCGGTGGATGGTCGCGGTGCGGATGGTGTCCGAGGGCGTCGACGTTCCACGGCTCGCCGTCGGTGTGTACGCGACCACGATCTCGACCCCCTTGTTCTTCGCGCAGGCCGTGGGCCGATTCGTCCGCTCCCGGCGGCGCGGCGAGACCGCCTCCGTCTTCCTCCCGACCGTCCCCGACCTTCTCGGCTTCGCCAACGAGATGGAGGTCGAGCGCGACCACGTCCTCGACAAGCCCAAGAAGGAGGGCGAGGAGGACCCGTACGCCGAGTCCGAGAAGGAGATGGACGAGGCGAACAAGGAGCAGGACGAGGACACCGGCGAGCAGGAGCAGTTCTCCTTCGAGGCGCTGGAGTCCGAGGCCGTCTTCGACCGGGTGCTGTACGACGGCGCCGAGTTCGGGATGCAGGCCCACCCGGGGAGCGCGGAGGAGCAGGACTACCTCGGCATCCCCGGACTGCTGGAGCCCGACCAGGTGCAGATGCTGCTGCAGAAGCGGCAGGCCCGGCAGATCGCGCACAGCCGCAAGAAGCCCGACGAGGAGGCCGATCTCCTCGAACTCCCCGCCGACCGGCGTCCGGTGGTCTCGCACAAGGAGATGCTGGAACTGCGCAAGCAGCTCAACACCATGGTCGGCGCGTACGTCCACCAGAGCGGCAAGCCGCACGGGGTGATCCACACCGAACTGCGGAGGGTGTGCGGCGGCCCGCCGAGCGCGGAGGCCACGGCGGGGCAGCTGCGGCAGCGGATCGCCAAGGTGCAGGAGTGGGCCACCCGGATGCGGTGACGCCCCGTACACAGGGTTCGCCCGACACCGCCCGACACCGCGCGCGCCGATCGAGGTCGGCGCGCGCTTCGTGTGTGCCACGGCGTGCGCCACCGCGGGGGAACCGGGGCGTGCACGCGGTGTGCGGGGGTGGTGCGCGCCGTGTGGCTGGCGCCGCGTGTAACGGGACAAAGGGAGGGAGTCCGTACCGGCCCCTGCCCGGATTCTGGACGGAGGCTTCCGCTGAGCGGACCGGCTCGCTACTGTCACGCTACGCACACGCCCCGTGGCAGCGCCGCCGCGGAGCGCAGCCGTGTAGCGACTCCGCCCGGGAAGAGCCCGGGTCGTCAGCCGACGGCGGCCTCTGAAGCGCGTCGCCGACGGGACTCGGTGCCGCGACCGCCCGGAGGGGGCCGCCGACCTCACCACTAAGGAGTGGGCGTCGTGACCGCGGAGACCTCTCAGACGCTCGACCGGGGACTGCGCGTCCTCAAGCTGCTCGCCGACACGGATCACGGGCTGACGGTCACCGAGCTCTCGAACAAACTGGGTGTCAACCGGACCGTCGTGTACCGGTTGCTCGCCACCCTGGAGCAGCACGCGCTGGTACGCCGTGATCTGGGCGGCCGCGCCCGGGTCGGCCTCGGGGTGCTGCGCCTGGGCCGCCAGGTGCATCCGCTGGTACGGGAGGCCGCGCTGCCCGCGCTGCGCGCACTGGCCGAGGACATAGGGGCCACCGCCCATCTCACCCTCGTCGACGGGACCGAGGCCCTCGCCGTCGCCGTCGTCGAACCCACCTGGACCGACTACCACGTCGCCTATCGCGCCGGGTTCCGCCACCCGCTGGACCGGGGTGCGGCGGGCCGCGCGATCCTCTCCGCCCGGCAGGCACCCGTGGGCGAGCCCGGATACACGCTCACGCACGGGGAACTGGAGGCGGGCGCGAGCGGCGCCGCGGCACCGCTCCTCGGCGTGACCGGTGTCGAGGGCAGCGTGGGCGTCGTCATGCTCGCGGACTCCGTGCCGGAGCGGGTCGGGCCGCGGGTCATGGACGCGGCCCGTGAGGTCGCGGACGCGCTGCGCTGAGGCCGGCCGGGCGGCACGGCGGACGACGCCCTGAAGATCCGGGAGGGCACTGCCGTTAGATTGATCCCGTGCTCTCTCGCCTCACACGCCCCAAGGCTGTCGCCGTCTGCGCCGTTCCCGTCGTGGCCCTGCTCGCCACGGCGGTGTTCGCGCCGCTGCCGTTCTCCCTCGCGCAGCCCGGCCTGACGGCGAACGTCCTCGGCGAGAACAGGGGGGACCCGGTCATCACGATCAGCGGGTCGCCCGTCCGCCGGACCAGCGGACAGCTGCGGATGACGACGATCGAGGCGACCGGGCCGGACGCGCGCGTCTCGCTCGGTGACGTGATCAGCGCCTGGTTCGCCGCGGACCGGGCGGTGATGCCCCGCGACTCGGTCTACCCGAGCGGGAACAGCGTCAAGGAGATCGAGCGGCACAACGCCGACGAGATGAAGCAGTCGCAGGACACGGCGACCGAGGCGGCGCTGTCGTATCTGCACGAGAAGAACGACGTGAAGGTCACGCTCAAGCTGGCCGACGTGGGCGGGCCCAGTGCCGGACTCCTCTTCACGCTCGGCATCATCGACAAGCTGGACGGCGACGGCAGCGGCGGCGACCTCACGGGCGGTCGCACCGTCGCGGGTACGGGGACGATCGACGCGGACGGCAAGGTCGGCGCGGTCGGTGGCGTGGCGCTGAAGACGCAGGCCGCACGGCGGGACGGCGCGACGGTCTTCCTGGTTCCGAAGGCCGAGTGCTCGGACGCCAAGGCCGAGCTCCCCGAGGGGCTGAGGCTGGTGGCGGTGACCACGCTCAAGGGGGCGGTCGACGCACTGGTGTCCCTGGAAAAGGGCAAGGGCTCGGTGCCCGGCTGCTAGGACGTGTGGCGAAAGCCCCGCCCGCCGGGAGCGTGGTGGCGGGCGCGTGGTGGCCGGACGCGGCCTAGGCGGCGACGGCGGGCCTGGGGCCGGAGGCGAGGCGCAGGCCCACCTCCACCAGGGACCAGCCGAGGCGGGTGCGCAGTTCGCCCGGTGCGCGGGCGGCGACCGCGAGCCGGTGGACGCCGGCCTGGGCGCGGAGGTCGGCGGCGCGGACGTGGTGCAGGGCGAGGTGCGTATGGGCGTCGAGCATCGGAGTACCTCTCAGGTCTGTTTGAAGGGGAAGAGGTGCGTGTGGATACGTACCTGCTCCGCGCCGGGGGCGTCCTCGTCGGCTTCCAGCGGGCGGTAGCTGCTCAGGAGTTCGCGCATCCTCGTGACCAGTTCGGCCGCCTGGCCGGGTGTCAGGCGTACCGTCATGTCGCTCATGTCGGTGGCCCCGGACCAGGCGTCGGGCCAGTCGCTCCGGGTGGCGATCCAGGTCGACAGCTCACGGGTGTGGTTGTTCGCGACCTCGTGCAGGAACAGGTCGGCGGCTCCGCGGACCGCGGGGTCCGCGTCGGGGTCTCAGCCCTGTTTCACGAACCCCTGCGCCGTCATCCAGTCCAGTGCCACCTCGTGCGGATCCTGCCCCTGCACGTCCACCTTCGCGTTCAACTCCTGCGCCACCGTGTTGTCCAGCTTCCTCGTCACCGGGTCGAGGACCCGGGCGATCGCCGGATATCGCTTCAGCGCCCGGGAGTTGATCGCGGGCGCCGCGTTGTAGTTGGGGAAGAACTTCTTGTCGTCGGCCATCACGACCAGGTGCATCGAGCGGATGCGCCCGTCCGTGGTGAACACCTCCCCGTACGTGCAACTCCCCTTCGCCACCTGGGTGTAGATGATCCCGGTGTCCATCTGCGTGATGTTCTTCGCGGGCACGCTCATCCCGTACGCCTTCTCCATGCCCGGCAGTCCGTCGGCCCGGTTGGCGAACTCGCTCTCCACGCAGAGCGTGACCGCGCCGGGGTCCTTCCTGGACAACGCGGCCACGTCGGAGAGCGTCTTCGTGCCGTACTTCTCGAAGTTGGCCCGGTTCATGGCCAGCGCGTAGGTGTTGTTGAGCGCGGACGGCGGCAGCCAGGTGATCCCGTTCCGCAGGTCGGCGTCGTGCACCGCCTGCCACTGCTTGCGCGGGTCGGGGATGGGCTTGCTGTTGCCGAGGTACGTGATCCAGGCGGTGCCCGTGTACTCGTACATGCCGTCCGCGTCGCCGCTCTTGACGGCCTCCCGGGCACCGATCGACCCCTGGATACCCGTCCGGTCGAGGACCTCCGCACCGGCCGCCTGGAAGGCGATACCCATGATCGCGCCGAGGATCAGCTGCTCGGTGAACTCCTTCGACGTCACCGTGAGATGCGCGCCCTTGAGCGGCAGCCCCTGCCCGATGGAGCCGGGCCCGACGTCGTCGACCATGGGGGAACCGCTGGTCAGACCGCAGCCGGCGAGAAGCACCAGCGCACCGGCCAGCAGCGCGCGCGGACCCGTCCGCCTCATGAGCCCGCCTCCAGCCCCCGCGGCCGCAGCAGCAGTTCGGCCAGCGAGGCCAGCCAGTCCACGAGCAGCGCGAGCGTCACGGTGAGGACCGAACCGAGCACCAGGACCGGCATCCGCTGGTTGGTGATCCCGGTGGTGATCAGGACGCCGAGGCCGCCACCCCCGCCGAAGGTGGCCAGCGTGGCCGTACCCACGTTCAGGACCAGAGCCGTACGGACACCGGCGAGGATCAGGGGGACGGCCAGCGGGAGTTCGACGCGGGACAGGACGCCCATCGGGGACATGCCGATACCGCGCGCGGCCTCCAGGAGCGTCGGGTCGTTGGCCCTCAGACCCGCGATCGTGTTGGAGAGGACCGGCAGGATGGCGTAGACGGTGATGCCGATCAGGGCCGCCTTCTGGCCGGTGCCGAGCCAGATGACCAGCAGCGCCAGCAGACCGATCGCCGGGGTGGCCTGCCCCATGTTGGCGAAGGCCATCGCGACCGGGCTCGCCCTGCGGAACATCCCGCGGGTGAGCAGGACACCCAGCGGGATCGCGATGATCAGCACGAAGAACGTCGAGATCACGGTCAGCTCGATCTGCTGCCACAGGGCCTTCGGCACCTGCCCGTTCGACAGCGCGTTCCTCGAGATGGGGTCGAGGGTGGCCTGCTGGAACCACAGCCAGGTGGCCAGCAGCACGGCCGCCAGCACCGCCGGCAGGACCGTCAGCTTCTGCCAGGTGATCCGGCGCCGCGGCGCGGCGGGCGGCGGCACGGGCTCCAGCTCGTCCGGGAGACCGGCGTCCCCGGGGAGGATCTCGTCGTCGGGGAACGCGCCGTCGTCCCGGAACGCGAGCCCCTTGACCTCGTGCTCGCCCTCGGGCCTGCGGCCGGGCGGGGGAGTCCTCATGCCTTCGCCTCCCCGCCCGGACCCTCCTGCTCGAAGTGGGTCTGCTGGGCGCGCGCGTCCTCCAGTTCGTGCTGGTGCTCCATCGCCTCGAGCCGGTCCTCCTCCAGCAGCTCGTGCACGGAGTTCATCAGCGTCTCCATGTCGACGACACCGATGTACTCGCCGCGCCGACCCGTCACCGCGACCCGGCCGGTGTTGTCGGTGAGCACGGCCTCCAGCGCGTCCCGCAGCGTGGCGTCCCGGGTCACCGTGTCGTGGACCAGCGTGCCCGCCCGCGCCAGCGAACCCTTGGCCCGCATCAGGTCGCCGCGCCGCAGCCACTTGTAGGGACGGCGCCGCTTGTCGAGGAGCAGGATCTCGTTCGTCCCGCTGCTCCGCAGCTTGTTGAAGATCTCCTGGAGCCGGTCGTTGACGGTGACCGTCGGATAGTCGGTGATCTCCACGTCCCGCACCCGGGTGAGGTTGAGCCGCTTCAGCGCCGCGCCCGCGCCCACGAACCCCGACACGAAGTCGTCGGCGGGATTGGTGAGGATCGCCTCCGGGGTGTCGAACTGCGCGATGTGCGAGCGCTCGCGCAGGACGGCGATCCGGTCGCCCAGCTTGATCGCCTCGTCGAAGTCGTGCGTGACGAAGACGATCGTCTTGTGCAGCTCGCGCTGGAGCCGGATCAGCTCGTCCTGGAGATGGTCGCGGGTGATCGGGTCCACGGCGCCGAAGGGCTCGTCCATGAGCAGGACGGGCGGGTCGGCGGCCAGCGCCCGCGCCACGCCCACCCGCTGCTGTTGGCCGCCGGAGAGCTGACGCGGATAGCGGCCCTGGAACTCGCCCGGGTCGAGGCCGACCAGGTCCAGCATCTCCTCGACCCGCGCCCGGATCCGCGACTTCGACCAGCCGGTCATCTTCGGTACGAGGGCGATGTTCTGAGCGACCGTCATGTGCGGGAAGAGCCCGGACGACTGGATCGCGTACCCGATCCTGCGGCGCAGCTTCACCGGGTCCATGTCGGTGACGTCCTCGCCACCGATGCGGATGCGGCCGCCGGTCGGTTCGATCAGCCGGTTGATCATCTTGAGGGTGGTGGACTTGCCGCACCCGGAAGGACCGACGAAGACGACGAGTTCGCCCGCCTTGATCTCCATGTTGACGCTGTCCACGGCGGGGTCGCTGCTGCCCGGATAGCGCTTGGTGAGGTGCTCCAGCTCGATGGTGGCGCCGGTCGTGGACGTGTGCGCGACATCGGCGGCGTGCCGGTCCCGCCCGGCCTCGGTCGTCTCAGCCACGGATCCCCCTCGGGATGGTCAGCCGCCCGACGAGCACGTACGCGGCGTCGAACAGCAGCGCCAGGATGATGATCCCGACCGTGCCCGCGAGAACCTGGTTGAGCGCGTTCTTGCTGCCCAGGGACCCGATGCCCCGGAAGATCTCGTTGCCGAGGCCGGGCCCGGAGGCGTAGGCCGCGATGGCCGCGATGCCCATCAGCATCTGTGTGGAGACCCGGATGCCGGTGAGGATCGGCGGCCAGGCGAGCGGCAGCTCGACCTTCAGCAGCCGCGCCACCCGGGACATGCCGATGCCCTTCGCGGCGTCCACCAGCGCGGGGTCGACCCCGCGCAGGCCCACGATCGAGTTGCGTACGACCGGCAGCAGTCCGTACAGCGTCAGCGCGATCACGGTGGGCGGGACACCCAGCCCCACGATCGGGATCAGCAGACCGATCATGGCGAGCGACGGGACGGTCAGGACGGTGGAGGTGGTGATCGTGGCGAGGCCGCCCGCCCACTCGCTGCGGTAGGTGACCACACCGAGCACCACGCCGATGAGGGTCGCGACGACCATGCACTGGAAGACCACGCTGGCGTGCTGGTACGCGTCCATGAGCAACTGCTGGTGGCGGTTGCTCAGGTACTCCCAGAAGTTCACGCCGCCTCACCCTGTCGTCGGTCAGTGCTCGGCAGCCGCCTGTTCCACCAGCGGGATGATCCGCAGCGGCACGGCGTTCTCCATGACGATCGCCGTGGAGGCCCGGACGATGCCATCAAAACCGACGACCCGGTCGATCACCCGCTGGAGATCGGCGTTCGAGCGGGCCACCAGCCTGCACAGCATGTCCCCGCTGCCGGTGGTCGTGTGCAGCTCCAGCACCTCCGGGACGGTCGCCAAGTGCGCCCGTACGTCGGGGCCTTGCCCCTGTCGGATCTCCAGCGTCGCGAAGGCCGTCACGGGGTATCCGAGCGCGGCGGGATCCACCTGCGGACCGAATCCCCGGATGACGCCATTCGACTGAAGACGGTCCAGACGGGCCTGCACCGTGCCGCGCGCGACCCCCAGCCGCCGGGACATCTCCAGGACGCCGATCCGCGGCTCCCGCGCCAGCAGCACGATGAGCCGGCCGTCCAGATGATCGATCGCCATGCGCGCCTCCGGAGTGGTCATCCTGTACAGACCGCCCGCTGTTCGGGGCGGACCGCTGAACACATTGCCCAGCCGATACACAAACTATTGCGCACCTTGTGGAAGGGCGAGAGCCTGCGGCCATGTCCCTCATCGACGCGAACCCAGACCAGACTCCCGACACCGCCCGGCAGGCCGATCCCTTCCCGGTCAAGGGAATGGACGCCGTCGTCTTCGCCGTGGGCAACGCCAAGCAGGCCGCGCACTACTACTCCACCGCGTTCGGCATGCGGCTGGTCGCCTACTCCGGGCCGGAGAACGGCAGCCGCGAGACGGCGTCGTACGTCCTGGAGAACGGCTCCGCGCGCTTCGTCCTCACCTCCGTGATCAGGCCCTCCACCCCCTGGGGCCACTTCCTGGCCGAGCACGTGGCGGCGCACGGCGACGGGGTCGTCGACCTCGCCATCGAGGTCCCGGACGCACGCGCCGCGTTCGCGTACGCCGTCGAGCACGGCGCCCGCCCGCTCACCGAGCCGTACGAGCTGAAGGACGAGAACGGCACCGTCGTGCTGGCCGCTATCGCCACGTACGGCGAGACCCGGCACACGCTCGTCGAGCGGACCGGGTACGACGGTCCCTACCTGCCCGGGTACACGGCCGCCGCCCCGATCGTCGAGCCGCCCGCCCGGCGCACCTTCCAGGCCGTCGACCACTGTGTCGGCAACGTCGAGCTCGGCCGGATGAACGAGTGGGTCGGCTTCTACAACAAGGTCATGGGCTTCACGAACATGAAGGAGTTCGTGGGCGACGACATCGCGACCGAGTACAGCGCCCTGATGTCGAAGGTCGTCGCCGACGGCACGCTCAAGGTCAAGTTCCCGATCAACGAGCCGGCCATCGCGAAGAAGAAGTCCCAGATCGACGAGTACCTGGAGTTCTACGGTGGCGCGGGTGTCCAGCACATCGCGCTGAACACCAACGACATCGTCGAGACCGTACGGACCATGAGCGCGGCCGGGGTCCAGTTCCTCGACACGCCCGACTCGTACTACGACACCCTCGGCGAGTGGGCCGGCGACACCCGCGTCCCCGTCGACACCCTGCGCGAACTGAAGATCCTCGTCGACCGCGACGAGGACGGCTATCTGCTCCAGATCTTCACCAAGCCGGTCCAGGACCGTCCGACCGTCTTCTTCGAGATGATCGAGCGGCACGGCTCGATGGGCTTCGGCAAGGGCAACTTCAAGGCCCTGTTCGAGGCGATCGAGCGCGAGCAGGAGAAGCGCGGCAACCTGTAGCGACGCCTCGCGGCGCCGCCCGCCCGCCGTACCTACCGCCGTACCGCTTGTACCGCCCCCCGCCCGGTCAGTGCGGGGCGGTACGGCGGGGCGCGGGCGCGGAAGCGGCCGGTGAGGTGCGGTCGGGTTCCGGGACCTCCGGTTCCGGGAACGCCGGGTCCTCCTCCAGTTCGCTCGGGAGCGACGCGGACGACGTGGACGGCTCGCCCATCGCGTCCAGCGTCCGCCGGGCCAGGGGGGCGAGAAGGGGGGAGAAGTACGGATTGATCTGGAGGGCCTCGGCGATGTGCCGGCGGGCGGCCCCGGTCATGTCCAGGCCGCGTTCGATCTGCCCCCGGTGATAGACGTACAGCGCGCTGCGCACCCCGCCGCCGCGCTCCTTGTCCGTCGCCCGCTCCGCGAACCTCAGCGCCTCCTTGTTCTTCCCGGCCCGGTGCAGGGCCCACCCCAGCGCGTCCGCGACGCCGATGCCCGGCTGCCGTTTCCACTCCGCGCGCAGCCGCTTCACCGCCTCCGACGCATCCCCGTGGTCCGCCTCGAACAGCCCGAGGACCAGCGCGTCGTCGACACCGCCCGCGGTCTCCGTCCGCACCCGCGTCCGCACCAGGCCGTACTGCGCCCGCGCCGCCGAGTCGAGGCCCCGCGACTGGTACAGCTCGCCCAGCTCCAGCGCGTACCCCGGCGCGGGCCGCCCGGCGAACGCCGCCTGATACGCGCGAAGCGCCTCCGGCACGCGCCCGAGTGACGCCAGCGCACGCCCCCGCCCGGCGAGCGCGGCCGGCTCGGCCGGGTCGACGCGCAGCGCGCCCTCGTAGGAGCGCAGCGACTGCTCACGGTCCCCGCGCTCCGACGCCAGCCGGCCGGCCTCCGTCAGCCAGAGCGCCCGCTCGGTCGACGTCCGCGCGCCCGCCGCCGCGTCCGAGAGCGCCGCCACCGCGTCCTCGCGCCAGCCCCGGTCCCAGTACACCTGGGCGGCTCGGGCCAGCACCGGCGGCCCGGAGTGCAGCGCCTGCAGCTTCTCCAGCGCCTTGCGGCTCGCCTTGTAGTCGCCGAGGCCCCGGCACGAGTCGATCAGCAGCGGATACGTCGTCCACTCCTTGGGCGCCAGCTTGCGCGCCGTCTCCCCCCACTCGCGGCCCTTGCGGAAGTCGCCGCGGGCGTTGGCGAGCGCGGCCAGCCCCCGCAGCGCGGCCAGGTTCCGGGTCGGCCCCGCCGCCAGCGACGTACGCAGCGCCCGCTCGGCCTTCGGGAAGTATCCGGGCGTGGCGGTGCGCCGCCCCTGCTCCACGTACGCCGTCCCGAGGACCGCCCAGGACTCCGCGTCCCGCGGATGGGTGCGCAGATACGCCTCGCGGTCGCCGACGAGCGCCGCCAGATCCCGCAGCGACACCGGCACCCCGGCCGTCACCGCCGTCATCGCCCCGGCCACCGGCCCCGGGGCGGCCGGCGTCGGAGTGAACCCGCCGGAAGGCAGCATCACCATCGCCCCGCCGAAGACGGCACAGCCCGCGACCACGCCGATCAGCGCGCGCCGGGCGGCACGGGAGCGGCGCCGCCCGGAGCGTACGCGGGGTTCCGGCCCGGTGAGGATCGGCTGTCGCTGTTCGGTCTCCATGCCGCTCACCATGCGCCAGTACGACGACCACATCCCGGCACACGAAGGGTGCGGCAGACGGGGTTCACACCGATGGCCCCGAGTGCGACGCTGTGATCATGAGCCGTATCGAAGCCCCGCGCGACGACGTCACCGGCACCCTCGTCGACCGCCTCCTGACGGGCCTGCCGAGCGAGGCGGTCCTCACCGACCCGGACGTCACGGTCTCGTACGCCAACGACATGGCGAGCTTCTGCGAGGCCGGCACACCGGCCGTCGTCGTCCTGCCGCGCACCGTCGAACAGGTGCAGCACGTCATGCGCACCGCGACCGCCCTGCGGATCCCGGTCGTCCCGCAGGGTGCCCGCACCGGCCTGTCCGGCGCCGCGAACGCCTCGGACGGCTGCATCGTGCTCTCCCTGGTGAAGATGGACCGGATCCTCGAGATCAGTACCGTCGACCGCATCGCCGTCGTCGAACCCGGCGTCGTCAACGCCGCGCTCTCGCGGGCGGTCGACGCACACGGCCTGTACTACCCGCCGGACCCCTCCAGCTGGGAGATGTGCACGATCGGCGGCAACATCGGCACCGCCTCCGGCGGCCTGTGCTGCGTGAAGTACGGGGTGACAGCCGAGTACGTGCTCGGCCTGGACGTCGTGCTCGCCGACGGACGGCTGATGAGCACCGGCCGCCGCACCGCGAAGGGCGTCGCCGGCTACGACCTCACCCGGCTCCTCGTCGGATCGGAGGGCTCGCTCGGCATCGTCGTACGGGCGGTGCTGGCCCTGAAGCCGCGGCCGCCCCAACAGCTCGTGCTGGCGGCCGAGTTCGGCTCGGCGCGGGCCGCCTGCGACGCCGTCTGCCGGATCATGGAGGGCGGTCATGTGCCCTCCCTCCTCGAACTGATGGACCGTACGACGGTGAAGGCGGTCAACGCCCTGGCCCACATGGGCCTCCCGGAGACCACCGAGGCACTCCTCCTCGCCGCCTTCGACACCCACGACCCGGCGGCCGACCTCGCCGCCGTGGGCGCGCTGTGCGAGGCCGCGGGCGCCACCCAGGTGGTACCGGCGGAGGACGCGGCGGAATCCGAACTCCTGCTCCAGGCACGTCGGCTGTCCCTCACCGCGCTCGAAGCGGTCAAGGGCACCACGATGATCGACGACGTGTGCGTGCCGCGGTCCCGGCTCGGCGACATGCTCGAGGGGATCGAGCGCGTCGCGGAGAAGTACTCCCTGACCATCGGCGTCTGCGCGCACGCCGGCGACGGCAACACCCACCCCACCGTCTGCTTCGACGCCACCGACCCCGACGAGTCCCGGCGCGCCCGCGAGTCCTTCGACGAGATCATGGCCCTCGGACTGGAACTCGGCGGCACGATCACCGGCGAACACGGGGTCGGCGTCCTGAAGAAGGAGTGGCTGGCGCGCGAGATCGGGCCGGTCGGGGTGGAGATGCAGCGCGCCGTCAAGGCCGCGTTCGACCCGCTGGGGATTCTCAACCCGGGCAAGGTGTTCTAGGGCGTGTCGCGGCAGGCGGGACTCTCGTGACACGTCCTGGCGCCGCGGCACCGGAGCCCGTCAGGGCACCGGATCCGGCCGGGGCGGGTGCGCCGCCGTGCCCAGCCCGGTTCACTCCCCGTCCTCCGACTCGTCCGACGGCCACGGGTCGCGCAGCCACAACTCGTCGGCGGACGCGGATCCCGGCTGGTCCTGGAGGTCCCCGCGCTCGCACGAGGCCGAACACGGGGGAGAGGCCGAGAGCCTGGGGGAGGGAGCGAGCAGCTCGGCGAGGCCGTCGTCGATGCCGAGCCGCTCGCCCTCGGACCCCGGCAGAACCGCCCGCAGGGTGCGCTCCAGCCAGGCGGACACCTGCGCGGCCGGCGCCTCCAGCAGCGCGTCGCCTTCGGGTGAGGTGAGCGCCATCAGTACGACGCCCCGTCCCCCGACCTTCGTCGGCCACACGCGCACATCGCCGTGCCCGCACGGCCGGAACACCCCCTCCACGAGCAGTTCGCGGGCGAAGGTCCAGCTGACCGGATGGTCCGAGCCGATGTGGAAGGTGATGTGGACGGCGTACGGGTCGTCGGAGCGGTAGCTGAGCCGGGCCGGTACGGGGATGCTGTGCTCGGGGGACAGGACGAGGCGCAGTTCGAGTTCGCGTTCCACCACGGTGTGCATGTCGGTGCGCTTCCCTTCGTCTACGGGCCTCCGGGGCGGGTCCGTACGAGTGGAGAGCGCGGTGGCGCGGAACCATTACGCGGGTTCGGGGAAATCTTTTGGCGGGCGCGCCGGGGCCGACCGTGCGGGCGGTGACCGGAAGTGGCGGATCCTTGCCCGAAAGAGGTGGGTACCGCGGGAGCGCCGCTGACGGGGGCGCGGGTCTGGTAGATGTGGAGCCCCAAAAAGACCCCCGAGCAGATACGGGACGACGGACATGAGCGCCCCAACCCCGGCACCCGGTGACGACAGGCCCCGCGAAGGGTATTACCCGGACCCCTCCATTCCTGGATATGTCCGGTACTGGAACGGTGCTGCCTGGGTACCGGGCACGAGCCGTCCCGCGCCGTCCGACGGCGTGCCGCTCGGGCCGCCGCCCGGCACACGCCCGGTGGCTCCCGTACCCGCTCCGGCACCGGCCTCCACCGAGGAGACGGGACCGCACTTCTTCGACGAGGACCCCGGGCCGGCCGCCGAGCCGCGACGGGTGACCCCGGCGGAGGCGCAGCACGGCAGCAGGCCCGAGCCCGCGACCGCGTGGGGCGCCGACCGCTCGCGGCAGTCCGGTTTCGGCGGCGAGCAGGACCGGCGGGTGTCCTGGGGGGCGCCGCAGGGAGCCGACCCGCGTCTGCCGCGCGCGGCGGAGCCCGCCGAAGCGGTCCGGCCGCCAGGCGGCGAGACCCCGCACACGGACGGCACGGCGACGATCGAGCCCACGGACCGGGCGGCCGGCTCGCGGTCCCCGGCGCCCGACGGCACCTTCGTCTTCCACCGCCGGCCCGCGACGGGCGGCCCCGCGGGGGCGACGGACGCAGGCGCGGCCGCAGCGCGCGGCGCGCGGTTCGCCGGTCCGGGGCGGCAGGCGGCTCCTGGACCGTCCGCGGCCACCGGTACCCCGGGCACCCAGGACCCCGTCCCCACCGAGGGCACCATGACCTTCCGCGCGCGCTCCCCGCGCACGGAGCAGCACGGCGGGGCGCGGGAGGGGAGCACGGCCCCGGCGGGCGCCGCACCGGGGGCGGCCGCGCCCGAGGAGGGCCCTTCCGGCGCCGGGGGCGGCTTCGGCGCCGGGCAGGCCGCCGCCCAGGCGGCCAGAGCCGCTGCCGCCCAGCCGCCGTCGGCTCCCGCCGTCCCCCAGCAGTCCACCGGCGGCCCCGCCGCCACGCCGCTGTCGAGCGGCACCGGTGGCGGGCAGCCCTCCTGGGCCCAGCAGGTGCACCGGCTCGCGGGCGACGAGGGGCCCGTCGCCCCCTGGAAGCCACCGGTCGACGACGTGTTCCAGGCCGCCGCCCGCCGCCACTCCGCGGCACGGCCCGCGGCTCTGGGCAGACGGCTGGCGGCCCGGATCGTGGACACGGCGGTGCTGGCCACCGTCACCGCCGTGGCGGCCGTACCGCTGGGCACCAAGGCGATCGACCACATCAACGCGAAGATCGACGCCGCCAAGCGGTCCGGGCAGACCGTGACGGTCTGGCTGCTGGACGGCACGACCGCGGGCTACCTGGGAGTCTGCCTCGCCGTCCTGCTCCTGTTCGGCGTGGTCTACGACGCGTTGCCCACCGCCCGGTGGGGCCGCACCCTCGGCAAGATGCTGTGCGGCATCGAGGTCCGGGACATCGAGGGCCACGAACCCCCTTCCTTCGGCCCGGCGCTGCGCCGCTGGCTCGTCTACAGCGTTCCCGGCGTCCTGGTCATCGGTGTCGTGGGCGTGCTGTGGTGTCTGTTCGACAAGCCCTGGCGGCAGTGCTGGCACGACAAGGCGGCCCACACTTTCGTGGCCGCCCGGCCGCCCTCCGCCTAGGCGTCGACGCGGCCGCCCGGCCGCCGGGTCGTGCGGTCCCCCGGACGGCCGCTCGCGGGATGCGGAGCCGGAGGGTTCGCGGTCGACTCGGGCCATGAGCAGCGAACCGCCGCCCCCCGGCTCCGGGCAGCCACCGGAGGAAGACCCGTTCAAGAAGCAGCCCCCGCCGGCTGAGGGCGGCGGCTCCCCGTACGACGGCACCTCGCCGCCGCCGCCGTCGGGGTCGCCGTACGACTCCCCGCACGACAACCGGACGCCGCCGTACGGGAGTCAGCCCCCGCCGTACGGCGGTCAGCAGCCCCCGCCGTACGGCGGTCAGCAGCCACCGCCCCCCGGCGGCGGTCCCTACGGTTCGGGCGGCGGCGGTCCGTACGGCTCCGGCGGCGGCGATCCCTACGGCTCCGGCGGCCCCTACGGCGGCGATCCGCTGGAGGGCATGCCGCCGCTCGCCGACAGCGGTAAACGCGTGCTGGCGAGGATCCTCGACATGATCCTCGTGGGCATCGTGGTGTGGCTGCTGTCCTGGGCGTTCGGGGTCACCGAGTACAACGTGAACGCGGACCGGGTCGAGTACGGCAAGGGCCTCGGGCAGTCCGTGATCGCCGCGGTGCTCTACACCGGTTACGACACCTTCCTGATCCGCAAGTCGGGGCAGACCCTCGGCATGAAGCTGTTCCACATGCGGGTGGCCGACCTGGACAACGGCGCCACACCCTCCACGCAGACCTCGCTGATCCGCGCGCTGGTGCTGTGGATCCCGTTCGCGTTCTGCTGCGCGTGCATCTGGACCGCGATCGCGGGCGGCTGGAGTTTCTTCGACAAGCCCTACAAGCAGGGTCTGCACGACAAGGCGGCCAAGACGGTGGTGGTGGCCACCGGCTGACACACGCGATCAGCCGCACTCCACGAGGAGACGGCTGACCGGGACGGCGGGTCCGCGCTTCGTGGGCCCGCCGGACGTGCGTGGGGTCACGGACCCGCCGGTTCGTGAACGGGCTCGGACGACACGGAGACGGACGCGGCGACGGAAGCGGTCTCGCGCCGCACCGGAACCCGCGTCCGGACGGCGGGGGCCGCGACGGCCGACGGTGCGCGCTTCGGCAGCGGAACCGTTACGGCGACGAGCAGTCCGAGAGCGAGTGCCGAGAGGGTGATCACCGCGATCCCCAAACCCGAACTCGTCTGAGACAGCAGCAGCATGGCGAGCGTCGAGAAGATCACGGTGCAGGAACCGTAGGCGAGCTGTGCGGCGGTCGGACGAGGCATGGCGATTCCTCGGGGTGGGGGTACTCCCCCCGTGCCTCTCGAGATGGGGGAGGATGCGGACAACAACGGGCGTGGAGCTGCGAACTCGGGTCGTGCGGCGAACTCGGGTGGAGCCGCGAGCTCGGACGGAACGGTGAATCGTGGGGCGACAACGCTGTCGACCTGTCGTTCCGTTGACATTCCAACGGCGCGGCAATCGACTCTATTCGCCTGCATGCCCGACTGGAACGCCCGGTAAGCGTGACCTAACCCACGGTGCCGGTGCACAGGGGGCGCACGGAGTCACCGCGTCCATCAAGTGGACGTGCGGACGCGCCTGTTGGGGGCGTTCCGAGCGGTTCGGATACCGAACGGGTGCTCCTGCATAGTGCAGTTGACTTGTGCAAGTCAAGATCTGTCTTTTCTTTGGTAACTCCGGTCAACTGTCGTCACTTGACACGCGTATACGCGCGCGGAGCACCATGACACCGGGATCCCCCCATCCGCGCGGACGGACGCGGGGGAGGATTTCAAGTGACCAGCAGACCATGGACGTTCAGAGCAGCCGCGGTGGGCGTCGCCCTCGCGGCGGCCACCGCCACGTTCTCGACGTTCGCCGTCGCGCAGGCCGACGGCGCACCGTCGTCGGCGGCTGTGGAGCGCCACGACCCGCAGCCGGCCAGGAACAAGGTCGACCACGACCTCGACGGCCCGCTCAGCAAGACCCAGGACGCACAGCGCAAGGAAGCCCTGGATCAGGTCATATCCGGCGACGCCAAGGTCCAGGACCGCAACGGCTCGCACGTCGTCCAGCTCAAGGGCAAGAACAAGGGCAAGAGCAAGTACGTCGAGCTCGGCCGTGAGAAGACCGACCGGATCTTCACGATCCTCGTCGAGTTCGGCGACCAGGTCGACAGCCGCTACGGCGGCACCGCCGGCCCGCTGCACAACAAGATAGCCGCGCCCGACCGTGCCAAGGACAACAGCACGGCCTGGCAGGCGGACTACAACCAGAAGCACTTCCAGGACCTGTACTTCGGCACCGGCAAGAACTCCGAGTCGCTGAAGAAGTACTACGAGAAGGAGTCCTCGGGCCGCTACTCGGTCGACGGCGAGGTCACCGACTGGGTCAAGGTCCCCTACAACGAGGCCCGTTACGGCTCCAACAAGGCGTCCACCGGGGCCTGGTACGCGGTCCAGGACGGCGTCACCGCCTGGGTCGCCGACCAGAAGGCGGCAGGCAAGTCCGACGCAGCCATCAAGGCGGACCTCGCCCAGTACGACCAGTGGGACCGTTACGACTACGACGGCGACGGCAACTTCAACGAGCCCGACGGCTACATCGACCACTTCCAGATCGTGCACGCCGGTGAGGACGAGTCCGCGGGCGGCGGCGCGCAGGGCGAGGACGCGATCTGGGCCCACCGCTGGTACGCGTTCGGCACCGACGCCGGGGCGACCGGCCCGGTCGGCAACAAGCTCGGCGGCGCCGCGATCGGTGACACCGGCATCTGGGTCGGCGACTACACCATCCAGCCGGAGAACGGCGGACTCGGCGTCTACGCCCACGAGTACGGTCACGACCTCGGCCTCCCGGACGAGTACGACACCTCCGGCGGCGGCGAGAACGGCACCGGATTCTGGACGCTGATGTCGGCCGGTTCCTGGCTCGGCACCGGCAAGAACGCCATCGGCGACCTGCCCGGCGACATGAACGCCTGGGACAAGCTGCAGCTCGGCTGGCTCGACTACGACCGCGCCAAGGCCGGCGTGACGTCGGAGCACAAGCTGGGCGTCGCCGAGTACAACACCAAGAACAGGCAGGCCCTCGTGGTCTCGCT
The DNA here is from genome assembly GCF_042887295.1 of Streptomyces sp. NPDC057950. NCBI lineage: Bacteria > Bacillati > Actinomycetota > Actinomycetes > Kitasatosporales > Streptomycetaceae > Streptomyces > Streptomyces sp. NPDC057950. Next base: position 282,884 of record NZ_JBHVPP010000004.1, on the reverse strand, counting down.
GCCCGACAAGAAGGTCACCACCACCGTCGTCACCCCGGCGCAGGGCGCCACCCAGTGGTGGAGCGGCAGCGGCAACGACCTCAAGAACACGCTGACCCGATCGGTCGACCTCACCGGCAAGGCCGCGGCCACGCTGACGCTCGACGGCTGGTACGACATCGAGCAGGACTACGACTACCTCTACACCGAGGTGTCCACCGACGGCGGCGCCAACTGGACCGCCCTCGACGGCACGGTGGGCGGCGCCGCGATCCCGCGTGACGGCAGCGGCAAGCCCGCGCTGACCGGCTCCGTGGACGCGTACAAGAAGCTGTCGTTCCCGCTCGACGCCTACGCGGGCAAGAAGATCGACCTGCGCTTCCGCTACCAGAGCGACGGTGGCGTGGCGTTGAAGGGCTTCACGGCCGACGAGATCACCGTCACCGCCGACGGCACGCCGCTCTTCTCCGACAACGCGGAGAGCGCGGACGCCGCGTGGACCGCCGCCGGCTTCTCCCGGATCGGCGCGTCCTTCGCCGACGACTACGCGCAGTACTACATCGCCGAGAACCGCCAGTACGTCTCGTACGACAAGACCCTCAAGGTCGGCCCGTACAACTTCGGCTTCTCGACGACGCGTCCGGACTGGGTCGAGCACTACCCGTACCAGAACGGTCTGCTGATCTGGAAGTGGGACACCTCCCAGGCGGACGACAACACCAGCGCCCACCCGGGCGTGGGTCTGATCCTGCCGGTGGACGCGCACCCGACGGCCCTGAAGTGGACCGACGGAACGATCCTCCGCAACAAGATCCAGACCTTCGACTCGACCTTCAGCACCTATCCGACGGACGCGCTCAAGCTCCACAACGCCGACGTCGCGCTGAAGATCAAGTCGCAGAAGGGGGTCTCCGTCTTCGACGACGGCAGGAACTCGTATTACGACCCGGCGAACCCCACGGGTGGTGTCAAGGTCACTGACACCAACACCAAGATCCGGATCGTGAAGGAGCCCAAGGACGGCTCGACGATCACGCTCCTGGTGGGCCGGTCGGCGAAGTAAGTGACGTTTTAGCAGGTCAGAGCATGATCGGCCGTGACCCCCTGGCGGGTTACGGCCGATCGTGTTTAGGTGCGTCCTGTGGATTTCTTATTGACACCGGGACGCACGGGGGTGTGACTGCATGGCCGCAGGAGGTTTCTGCAAGCTGCCGAACGGCAGTGTGGTGGTGGCACTGAACCTGCCCAGCCCGCCGGGCTCGGCGCTGGGCAGTGTGCGCTTCCTGGTGCTCGCCCAGAACCGGGCCCGCGCCCTGACCCGGCTGCGCAACCTGGGCCTGCGCGCCGTCTACCTCCGCGGAAACGGGGCCCCGCCCACGCCCGACGAGATCACGGCCGTACTGCACCATCCCGACGGCCTGATATGGCGTACGGCCCCTGACAACGGTGTCGCGTGCCCGGTCCCGTCCCAGGAGCTGTGGCACCCGATCAGAGCCCTCCTGAGACGCCCGGCCCCTCAGCCGTGAGACGTCCGGCCCTCAGACGACCGGCTTGCCGGTCAGCTCGACGCCCGCCTCCCGCAGTTCCTCCAGCGCCCGCTCCGTGGTCGCCTCGGACACCCCGGCCGTGAGGTCGAGCAGCACCTGCGTACGGAAACCGTTTCGCACCGCGTCCAGCGCGGTCGCCCGCACACAGTGGTCGGTCGCGATGCCCACCACGTCCACCTCGTCGATCTCGCGGGCCCGCAGCCAGTCGCCCAGGGAGACCCCGTTCTCGTCGGCGCCCTCGAATCCGCTGTAGGCCGCCGCGTACGCGCCCTTGTCGAAGACGGCGTCGATCGCGCCGGAGGCGACCACCGGGGCGAAGTTCGGGTGGAACCCCACCCCCTCGGTGCCGGCCACGCAGTGGGCGGGCCAGGAGTGGACGTAGTCGGGGTTGTCGGCGAAGTGGCCGCCGGGGGCGATGTGGAGGTCACGGGTGGCGACGACATGCCGGTAGCCGGCGGGCGCCTGCCCGATCAGCTCCGTGACGGCGGCGGCCACGTCGGCGCCCCCGGCCACCGCGAGGCTGCCCCCCTCGCAGAAGTCGTTCTGCACGTCTACGACGATCAAGGCGCGGCGCATGGTCGGTGTCCTTCGACTATGGGGTCGGTGTGGGGATACGGGCCCGGCCTGTCGGGCCGGCCTGGAGACTTCACGTGCGGCGCGGGAGGGGTTGGGTCACTGCTGTCGGCCCCGACGGCTGTGCTCGTGCGTGCTGCCGTTGCATTCCCGCTGACCGCCCGTTCATTCGTGTTTGCCCTGGGGCGGCCGAAGAAGCCGGGTGCCGCCACGGCGTTGCCCGCGCACACCCCGGCGCACCCTGGGCGTATCGGACGGGTCCGGGGCGGCGGAGCGGGGCGCCGCCCCGGACGCGCCGCCGCGCAGACGTCTTCTCGACAGACGCGTAGTCCGGCTCGGACGTACTCCGTGTGCTCATCGGACGTACTCCGTGGGAATCCTCAGACGTACTCCGTGGGAATCACCGCTTCCCCGCGCGACAGCTGGGTCGCCGAGAGCGGCAGACGGGCAAGGGCCGCCGCGTGCCGGTCGCGGGCCATGTCGAGCGGCTCCCGGGAGACGACCTGGCCGCCCTTGACCAGCTCGACCAGGAGCTGCTGGTCGGCGAGGTCGCCGGGCACCGGCCCGGTCCCGATCACCTCGGCCTCGGCGAACCCGCGCTCGTCGCGCCGCCGCGCCGCCCACTTGCGCCCGCCGATGGAGGTCTTGCCGCCGGTCGACCTCTTGGCCACGGGCACCAGCGGAGCCTTCGGGTCCGCCGACTCGGCACGGGCGACCAGCTTGTAGACCATCGAGCAGGTGGGATGGCCGGACCCCGTCACCAGCTGGGTGCCGACGCCGTACGCGTCCACCGGCGCCGCCGCCAGGGAGGCGATGGCGTACTCGTCCAGGTCCGAGGTCACGACGATCTTCGTCCCGGTCGCCCCCAGCTCGTCCAGCTGCTGCCGCACCCGGTGCGCGACCAGCAGCAGGTCCCCGGAGTCGATCCGGACCGCCCCGAGCTCCGGCCCGGCGATGTCGACGGCCGTCCGTACGGCCTCGGCGACGTCGTAGGTGTCGACGAGCAGTGTGGTGCCCCGGCCGAGCGAGTTCACCTGGGCCTGGAAGGCGTCCCGCTCGTGGTCGTGCAGCAGCGTGAAGGCGTGCGCGGACGTTCCCACGGTCGGGATGCCGTAGCGGAAGCCGGCCGCCAGGTCGGAGGTGGTGGTGAAACCGCCCACGTACGCGGCCCGTGCGGCGGCGACCGCGGCCAGCTCGTGGGTGCGCCGGGCGCCCATCTCGATCAGCGGGCGTTCACCGGCGGCGGAGGACATCCGGGAGGCGGCGGCCGCGATCGCCGAGTCGTGGTTGAGGATCGAGAGGACCACGGTCTCCAGGAGCACGCACTCCGCGAAGGACCCCTCGACCCGCAGGAGGGGCGAGCCCGGGAAGTACACCTCGCCCTCGGGGTAGCCCCAGACGTCGCCGCGGAAGCGGTACGAGGCGAGCCACTCCAGGGTCGGCTCGTCCACGATGGCCCGCTCGCGCAGGAATCCGAGGACGTCGGCGTCGAAGCGGAAGTTCTCGACGGCGTCGAGGACCCGCCCGGTGCCCGCCACGACGCCGTAGCGGCGCCCCTCGGGAAGCCTCCGGGTGAAGACCTCGAAGACCGAGCGCCGCTCGGCGGTCCCGGCGGCCAGCGCGGCCTGCAGCATGGTCAGCTCGTACTGGTCGGTGAAGAGCGCCGTCGAGGGCACGTCCACCGGCAGTCCGAGGTCCGCTGGATTCACTGCGCTCTCCTCGCACTCATCGCCGCGGGTCCCCCCGGCAGGGCGCCGGGGGTCCGGGGGCCGTCCCCCGCAATCGCCGCACAGCACGGGATCGTACCCCCATCTCGTCACTCTGACGATTTGTGGGTCCGGTTTGTCGGGCCCGTTTGTGCGGGCACCCCCTTGTGGTGGCAGCATGGGCCGTGTGACGGCTCCCGCACCCCTAGAGACCGAAAAGACCGAGTCGGCGGAGGAGGTCTTCGCCGTGCCCGAGCCGGACGTCCCCTGGGTCACGATCGTGCACAACGACCCGGTCAACCTCATGAGCTACGTGACGTATGTCTTCCAGACGTACTTCGGGTACACCAAGGACAAGGCGACCAAGCTCATGATGGACGTCCACCACAAGGGCCGGGCGGTCGTGTCCAGCGGCTCGCGCGAGGAGATGGAACGCGACGTGCAGGCGATGCACGGCTACGGTCTGTGGGCCACCCTCCAGCAGGACCGGAAGTAACCGGACCACCGAAAAGCCCGAAACCGCGAGCAGGACCGGAAGTAGCGAACTCACTCCATGCCAGGACACTTCGAACCGCTCCCCGACGGCGGCGCGGCCGTCGCGCTCGACGAGGTCGAGATCTCCATCATCCGCTCCCTCGCCGTGCAGCTCCTGGAGCTCATCGGTCCCGGCCCCGCGGCGGACGCCCCCGACGACCCGCTCGCGGAGCTGTTCGCGGAGGGCCCCAGTGAGCCGCCCTCCGACCCGGTGCTGCAGCGCCTCTTCCCGGACGCCTACAGCGGCCCCGACGTGGAGGCATCCTCGCCGGAGCAGGCCGAGGAGCAGCGGGCGTACTCCTCCGAGTTCCGCCGCTTCACCGAGAACGACCTGCGCGCGGGCAAGCGCGAGAACGCCCTCGTGGTGATCCGCTGCCTCGACGCGCTCACCACGGCGGGCGACGGCGGCGCGGTCCTCAAGCTCTCCGTCCCCGAGTCCGAGTCGTGGCTGCGCGCGCTCAACGACCTGCGGCTGGCGATCGGTGCCCGGCTCGACGTCGTCGACGAGGAGGACACCGACCTCCTCTACCGTCTGCCCGACGAGGACCCGCGCAAGCCGATGGTGATGGCGTACCTCTGGCTGGGCGGTCTCCAGGAGACGCTCGTCGAGACCCTTCTGCCCTGATCCCTCCGCATTTCGGCGTTCGCTCAGAGGACGCTCAAATCCGGATAACGATCTCGTCACCGATGCGGCCTGCTATATAGCGCTGTGCTCTTTTTGTCCGCTTCTCCCTGTGGTGTGCACAACACGAGCCGCCCGCCCCGTCCGTTGCGGTCGTGATAGATCTTCACGACCGCCCGACAGGACACCACCCACGTCCGGTCGGGTGCGCCACCGAGCCGGCGGATCGCCGGCCAGGCACACGCTCCATCAATCCGGGGGGATCGGAACCCGATCCGAAGCCAGGGGGACTGGCTCGGAACGGCATGGAGAAAGGCGCACCACGCATGACCTCATCGCAGGTCGACCAGACCGACGAGCCACGCGCAGGCAGTGAGGCCGTGGGCGGCGACACCCCCGGAGAGGGGTACGAGCGCGGGCTCGGAAGCCGTCAGGTCCAGATGATCGCGATCGGCGGCGCCATCGGCGTCGGTCTCTTCCTGGGCGCCGGGGCGAACATCGCCAAGGCCGGACCCAGCCTCATCCTCATGTACGCCCTGGCCGGCGTGATCATCTTCTTCATCATGCGGGCACTCGGCGAACTGCTGCTGTACCGCCCGGTCTCGGGGTCCTTCGCGGAGTACTCCCGCGAGTTCCTCGGCCCGTTCTTCGGCTACTTCACCGGCTGGACGTACTGGCTGATGTGGGTGGTCACCGGCATGGCCGAGCTGACCGCCGCCGCGATCTACGTCCACTACTGGTTCCCGGCCGTCCCCCAATGGGTGACCGCACTGGTGTTCCTGGTGGTCCTCTTCGTGGCGAACCTGATCTCGGTCAAGCTCTTCGGCGAGATCGAGTTCTGGTTCTCGATGGTCAAGGTCACCGCGCTGATCGGCATGATCGTGATCGGCCTCGGCGTGCTCACCTTCGGCTTCAGCTCCGCCGGTGACACCGCCTCCGTCGCCAACCTCTGGCAGTTCGACGGCTTCTTCCCCAAGGGCATCGGCTCGTCCCTGATGACCCTCCAGGGCGTCATGTTCGCCTACCTCGCCGTCGAGCTCGTCGGCGTCACCGCGGGCGAGTCCGAGAACCCCGAGAAGACGCTCCCCAAGGCCATCAACACCCTCCCGTGGCGCATCGCCCTCTTCTACGTCGGCGCGCTCACGGTCATCCTCTGCGTCGTGAAGTGGACGGAGTTCGCCCCCGGCGTGAGCCCCTTCGTGGAAGCCTTCGCGAAGATCGGCATCCCGGCCGGCGCCGGCATCGTCAACTTCGTCGTGCTCACCGCCGCCCTCTCCTCCTGCAACTCCGGCATGTACTCCACGGGCCGCATGCTGCGCACCCTCGCCGACAACGGCGAGGCGCCGAAGGTCTTCAACAAGCTCTCCTCCACCAAGACCCCGGCCTTCGGCATCACGATCTCCGTGCTCTTCATGGGCATCGGCGTGATCCTCAACTACATCGTCCCGGAGAAGGCCTTCGGCTACGTCACCTCGGTGGCCACCGCGGCCGGCATCTGGACCTGGCTGATGATCCTGGTCAGCCACATCCTCTACCGCCGAGCGGTCGACGCCGGACGCCTGCCCGCCTCGTCCTTCCCGGCCCCGGGCGGCGCGAAGTGCAGCTGGGTCGCGGTCGCCTTCCTCCTCTTCGTCACGGGCCTGATCGCCTACGACGGCGACTCCCGCATCTGCCTCTACGTGATGGCCGTCTGGGCCGTCGCGCTGGCCGTGGGCTGGTTCGTCCTCAAGGCACGCAATCCGCAGGTCACCGAGCGCCGCGAGACCACCTTCGAGAAGGTCGGCTGACCGGCCGCGGACGCCCGGCCCGCACGGGCCGCCGCTCGGACGTCCGGCATCCGGGCCGCCCCGTACCACTCTTCGGTACGGGGCGGCCCGTCTGTTTATCCTGGCCGACATGCTGACCATCACTCAGGCCCTCGTCGACCAGATCGTCGCGCACGCGCGCCAGGACCACCCCGACGAGGCGTGCGGCGTCGTCGCGGGCCCGGCGGGCACCGGCCGCCCCGAGCGCTTCATCCCGATGCTCAACGCCGCCCGCTCGCCCACCTTCTACGAGTTCGACTCGGGCGATCTGCTGAAGCTGTACCGCGAGATGGACGACCGCGACGAGGAGCCGGTGATCATCTACCACTCCCACACGGCGACCGAGGCGTACCCCTCCCGCACGGACATCTCCTACGCCAACGAGCCCGGCGCGCACTACGTCCTCGTCTCGACCGCGGACGCCGACGACGCCGGACCCTTCCAGTTCCGCTCGTACCGGATCCTGGAGGGCGAGGTGACGGAGGAGGAGCTCAAGATCGTAGAGGCCCACTGATCTCACCCCCCGGCCCGGAAGTATCCGGAATGCGAGATCACACCCGGGGATCCCGGGCGGGAATCGATACGATGAGCCCATGGTTTCCCAGGACGTGAGCGAGAAGACGCCGGGCGTGCTGCTCGTGGCGCGGCTGCACGTCGATCTGTGCAGGCTGCAGAGCGCCATCTGTACGCGCTGATCCGGCCGCCGCCGTACGGCCGTGAGCCATCGGGGTACCCCGGGTGAAGCCCACGCTTCCGGGATCCGCAACCGGCGTACCCCATGCTTTCCCGCGCTGCCGCGCGCCCACCGACCGACTTCCTTCCGACAGGAGCCCGAACCCATGGCCATCGAGGTCCGCATCCCCACCATCCTGCGCACCTACACCGGCGGCGAGAAGGCCGTCGAGGGCGGCGGGGAGACCCTCGCCGAGCTCTTCGCCGACCTCGAGACCCGGCACGCGGGCATCCAGGCACGCATCGTCGACGACGGCCAGCTGCGCCGCTTCGTCAACGTCTACCTGAACGACGAGGACGTCCGCTTCCTCGACGGCATCAACACCAAGCTCGCCGACGGCGACAACGTGACGATCCTGCCGGCCGTGGCCGGCGGCATGGCCTGATCGGCCGCTGGTCACCGATGCGCTACGACTCCCCGCTCGCCGCGGTGGGCAACACCCCTCTGGTGCGCCTGCCGCGGCTCTCGCCGTCCGCGGACGTCCGTGTCTGGGCGAAGTTGGAGGACCGCAATCCCACCGGCTCGGTCAAGGACCGGCCCGCGCTGCACATGATCGAACAGGCGGAGAAGGACGGCCGTCTGACACCCGGCTGCACCATCCTGGAACCGACGTCGGGCAACACGGGCATCTCGCTGGCGATGGCGGCGAAGCTCAAGGGCTACCGCATGGTGTGCGTGATGCCCGAGAACACCTCGCAGGAACGGCGTGAGCTGCTCGGCATGTGGGGCGCCGAGATCATCCCCAGCCCGGCCGCCGGCGGCTCCAACACCGCCGTGCGCGTCGCGAAGGAACTGTCGGCCGAGCACCCGGACTGGGTGATGCTGTACCAGTACGGGAATCCCGACAACGCGGGCGCGCACTACGCGACGACAGGGCCGGAGATCCTCGCCGACCTGCCCTCCGTCACCCACTTCGTGGCGGGCCTCGGCACCACCGGCACCCTGATGGGCGTCGGGCGCTTCCTCCGGGAGAACAAGCCGGACGTGAAGATCGTCGCGGCGGAGCCGCGCTACGACGACCTGGTGTACGGGCTGCGCAACCTGGACGAGGGCTTCGTGCCCGAGCTGTACGACGCGTCCGTCCTGACCACCCGCTTCTCGGTCGGCTCCGCCGACGCGGTGACCCGCACCCGGGAGCTGCTCCAGCAGGAGGGCATCTTCGCGGGGGTCTCCACCGGGGCCGCGCTGCATGCCGCGCTCGGGGTCGGCCGCAAGGCGCTCGCCGCGGGGGAGAGCGCGGACATCGTCTTCGTGGTGGCCGACGGGGGCTGGAAGTACCTGTCGACGGGGGTCTACACCGCCGCGACGACGGAGGAGGCCATCGCCACGCTCCAGGGGCAGCTCTGGGCGTAGGGGTGGACCCGGGCCTCTTCTCGCCCCCCGCCGCTCCTACCCGACCCGTGTTCTACCTGGGGGCTCCGCCCCCAGGTACCCCGCCGGACTCAGGGGCCTCGTCATCGAGCGCCGGACGGGCTGTGGCCGCGGGCCCGCATCTCCGTCCCGTCCGGCGCTCGGGGACGAGCCCTTCGGGCGATGAGGTCCAGGGCGCGCGGCCCCTTGGCTGGGCCTCGGGCGGAGCCCCCCAGCGGCGAGACGGGCGGGGACGTCAGTCGGCCAGGTGGCGGACCTGGTCCCACAGCACCGGATCGACCACCCCGACCCGCCGCCGGAACTCCCCGACGGAGACCTCGCGCAGCTCATCCGTCTCCAGGAAACTCGGCCGCCCGTACGCGTCCCCGACCGCCCCGGGCGGCAGCGGAATCACCCCGGCCCGCTCGTCGTGGTACTTGCTCGTGATCTTCGCGACGGTCGCCCGTTCCCCCCGCACCATCAGGACCAGACACGGCCGGTCCTTGCCCCCGGCCATGTCCTCGTAGGGCACGTTCGCCCACCAGATCTCCGCGGGCCGGGGCCGCGTCCCCCGCCGCACCCCGACGGACCGTCGCGCGGGCCGCCGGCCGGGGCGACCGGGCGGCCGGGTGCGGGCGGAGGGCCGGCGCCCACGGCGCCCCCAGCCGTCCACCAGCGTCGCGACGAGCGCGAGCAGCACCACGGCCGCCAACGCGAGCCACCAGGACGTGTCCATACCAAAGAAGGTACCGGCGCGCACCGCGACGCGCCCCCCGCCCGCACGACGCGCCCGTCCCACCTTCGTCCGAGCGTCCATCCGAACCGGTGACAGCTCAGGTGAGTTCGCCCACAACAGCCCCTGGCGGAGGAGCGACCCGCCCTTTCGCGCCTTACGCTCGACGGACCGCACGACCCCCGTTTCCGTATCTGCTCCGAGTAGTTGCCTACCGCACTTACTCCCTGCACTTCCTGTCAGCGCGGAGGTTCCAGCTCTTATGAAGCTCACCGTCGTCGGCTGCTCGGGGTCGTTCCCGTCCGCGGAATCGGCCTGCTCGAGCTACCTCGTAGAGGCCGACGGCTTCCGGCTGCTTCTCGACATGGGCAACGGTGCCCTTGGCGAGCTGCAGCGCCACTGCGGTCTTTACGACCTCGACGCGATCTTCCTCAGCCATCTGCACGCCGACCACTGCATCGACATGTGCGCGTACTTCGTCGCGCGCTACTACCGCCATGAGGGCGGCCGCTGCGACCCGATCCCCGTCTACGGACCCGAGGGCACGGAGCAGCGCCTGACCACCGCGTACGCGGACACCCCCACCGCCTCCTCGATGAGCGAGGTCTTCGACTTCCACACGGTCAAGCCGGGGTCGTTCGAGATCGGCCCGTTCACCGTCCACACGGAACGGGTCCGCCACCCCGTGGAGGCGTACGCCATCCGTGTCGAGCACGGTGGGAAGTCGCTGACGTACTCCGGGGACACGGGGGTCACCGTGACGCTGGACGAACTCGCCCGGGACACCGACCTGTTCCTCTGCGAGGCCGCGTTCACGCACGGCAAGGAGAACATCCCCGACCTGCATCTCAACGGCCGTGAGGCGGGTGAGACGGCCCACCGTGCCGGCGCCCGCCGTCTCCTGCTCACCCACATCCCGCCGTGGACGGACCCCCGGATCAACCTGGCCGACGCCCGCACGGCGTACTCGGGGCCGGCGGATCTGGCGGTGCCTGGAATGTCGTACGAGATCTGACCGCCCCTCGCGTACGCGAAGGCCCCCGGAACCGACTGGTTCCGGGGGCCTTCGGTCGTACGGCCGGACGGCTCACGCCTTCGTGAGGTCCTCGATCTCCTCCTCGGGCTCGCGGCCCGGGGTGGCGAGGTTGAACTTGAGGATCGCGAAGCGGAAGACCACGTAGTAGATCACCGCGAAGACCAGGCCGATCGGGATGATCAGCCATGGCTTGGTGGCCAGGTTCCAGTTGAGGAAGTAGTCGATGGCGCCTGCCGAGAAGCTGAAGCCGTGGTGGACGCCCAGGGCCCAGGTGACGGCCAGCGAGAGCGCGGTCAGAACCGCGTGGATCACGTACAGGACCGGCGCGATGAACATGAACGAGAACTCGATCGGTTCCGTGATGCCGGTGACGAACGACGTCAGCGCGAGCGAGAGCATCATGCCGCCGACGGCCTTGCGGCGTTCGGGGCGGGCGCAGTGCGTGATGGCCAGGGCGGCGGCCGGGAGGGCGAACATCATGATGGGGAAGAAGCCCGTCATGAACTGGCCGGCGGTCGGGTCACCGTGGAAGAAGCGCGGCAGGTCGCCGTGCCACACGGCGCCGGCGGAGTCCTTGTAGGTGCCGATCTCCTGCCAGGCCACCGTGTTGACGAACTGGTGCATGCCGACCGGGAGCAGCGCACGGTTGATGGCGCCGAAGATGCCCGCGCCGACGGCACCGAGCCCGGTCATCCACTCGCCGAAGTTGGTGATGACGTCGCCGATGGGCTCCCAGACCAGACCGAAGAAGACGCCGACGGCGGTGCCGATGAAGGCCATCAGGATCGGGACGAGCCGGCGGCCGTTGAAGAAGCCGAGCCAGTCGGGCAGCTTGGTGCGGTGGAACCGCTGCCAGGTGACGGCGGCTATCAGGCCCATGATGATGCCGCCGAGGACCTTCGGGTCGTTGTACGTCGCGGCGACGTCCACACCCTTGGTGACCTTGGCGTCGGTGATGGGGAACGCGGTGAGCACGTTCTTGTAGACCAGGAAGCCGACCAGCGCCGCCAGCGCGGTGGAACCGTCGGACTTCTTGGCGAAGCCGATGGCGATGCCGACGCAGAACAGCAGCGGCAGATTGCTGAAGACCGCGTCACCGGCGGTGGCGAAGACGGACGCCACCTTGTTCCAGCCGAGGCCGTCCTTGCCGAACACGTCCGGCTGGCCGAGGCGGAGCAGGATGCCCGCCGCCGGCAGCACGGCGATCGGCAGCTGTAGGCTCCGACCGACCTTCTGCAGGCCCTGGAACAGGCCGGATCCCCGCTTCTTCGCGGGAGCCGCCGATGCGGTGGCGGTGCTCATAGTTCCTCCATGTGCCGGCGCTGCCGGGGGACGGGAAGGGTGAAAAGGGGGCGGGCAGCGGCCGCGTGGTCTACACCACTCAGTGGTGTAGACCTGTTGTAGCACGGTGAAGGCTGGATAAGGAACCCACGAATTTTGTGGCCTCGGCCATACCGGAAATACCCCCTGCATTCATGCCGAAAGGCCCCCGGACCTGCGGGTCCGGGGGCCTTTCGGGTGGGGACGGCTACGCCTTGGTGAGGTCCTCGACCTCTTCCTCGGGCTCCCGTCCCGGCGTCCTGAGATCGAACCTGGTGATCGCGAACCGGAAGATCACGTAGTACAGGACGGCGAAGCACAGCCCGATCGGGATGATCGCCCACGGTCTCGTCGCCAGGTTCCAGTTGATGACGTAGTCGATGAGACCGGCCGAGAAACTGAAGCCGTCGTGCACGCCGAGCCCCCAGGTCACCGCCATGGAGACACCGGTGAGCACCGCGTGGACGGCGTACAGCACCGGCGCGATGAACACGAAGGAGTACTCGATCGGTTCGGTGATACCGGTGACGAACGACGTCAGCGCGAGCGAGAGCATCATGCCGCCGATCTCCTTGCGGCGATGCGGCCTCGCACAGTGGGTCATGGCCAGACAGGCGGCCGGCAGCGCGAACATCATGATGGGGAAGAAGCCCGACGTGAACTGACCCGCGTTCGGGTCGCCCTGCAGGAACATGTTGATGTCACCGTGCACCACCGTCCCGTCCGGTGTGGTGTAGCTGCCGAACTGGAACCAGATGGGCACGTTTAGGAACTGGTGCAGGCCGATCACCAGCAGGGCCCGGTTGGCCAGGCCGAACACGCCCGCGCCCCACGCGCCCAGACTGACCAGCCAGTCGCTGAAGGTCTGCAGGCCGTCGCCGACCGGCGGCCAGATCCACAGGCACAGCGCGGCGAACACGATGGCGACGAACGACATGATGATCGGCACGAGCCGGCGCCCGTTGAAGAAGCCGAGCCAGTCCACCAGCCTGGTGCGGTGGAACCGCTGCCAGAAGTACGCGGTCAGCAGCCCCATGACGATGCCGCCGAAGACCCCCGGATTCTGGTACGTGAACGCCGTCACGGAGGTGTCGGGCAACTGGCAGCCGATGTTCTGGATGACCTTCGCCTGCTGCGCACAGCTCTCCGGGAACTGGTGCAGCACGCCGAAGTAGACGAGGAACCCCGCGACCGCCGCGAGCGCGGTGGAGCCGTCCGACTTCTTCGCCATACCGATGGACACGCCGACGCAGAACAGCAGCGGCAACCCGAGCGAGCCGTCGAGCAGCGCGCCGCCGGCACCCTTCATGACCTTGGAGACGCTGTCCCAGCCGAGGCCGTCCGAACCGAACATGTCGGGCTGGCCGAAACGGTTGAGAATGCCCGCGGCAGGCAGTACCGCGATGGGGAGCTGGAGGCTGCGGCCCATCTTCTGCAGGCCCTGGAACAGGTTGTTCCAACGGGCGTGCGCGGGTACGGCGGCGCTGTCGGCACTCATGGGCGTCCTTTGTGCGGAGCCGGTTTGGCGACCGTCCGTCAGCTGGTGTAGACCAGTCGGGTGTGGGCTGGTCGGTGAAGACCGGTCGGCGAACGGCCGCACTGTCGTGAACGCCATCATTCGGTACACACCGCATGAATGCTCGCGAAGATGGGCCAACTGTGGGTTACTGCGACAAAGCGGTTCGGATCAGGGAGTAGGACATGGCCACCAAGGCTGAGAAGATCGTCGCCGGGCTCGGCGGCATCGACAACATCGAAGAGGTCGAGGGCTGCATCACCCGCCTGCGCACCGAGGTCGTCGACCCGAGCAAGGTCGACGAGGCCGCCCTGAAGGCAGCCGGAGCCCACGGCGTCGTCAAGATGGGCACCGCCATCCAGGTCGTCATCGGAACCGACGCCGACCCGATCGCCGCGGACATCGAAGACATGATGTGAGCCACGCTCCCTGAGCCCGGCTCACCCCTGAGGGGCTGCTTCCGCCATCGGAGGCAGCCCCTCACCCGCATGCGGCTAGGCTCATCGCCATGTCTCGAATCGACGGCCGCACCCCTGAGCAACTGCGCCCCATCACCATCCAGCGCGGCTGGAGCAAGCACGCCGAGGGCTCCGTCCTCGTCTCCTTCGGCGACACCAAGGTGTTCTGCACCGCCTCCGTCACGGAGGGCGTCCCGCGCTGGCGCAAGGGCAGCGGCGAAGGCTGGGTCACCGCCGAGTACTCCATGCTCCCGCGCGCCACCAACACCCGCGGCGACCGCGAGTCCGTCCGCGGCAAGATCGGCGGCCGCACCCACGAGATCAGCCGTCTGATCGGCCGCTCCCTGCGCGCCGTCATCGACTACAAGGCACTCGGCGAGAACACCATCGTCCTGGACTGCGACGTCCTGCAGGCCGACGGCGGCACGCGCACGGCGGCCATCACCGGCGCCTACGTCGCACTGGCCGACGCCGTCACCTGGGCGCAGAACAAGAAGCTGGTCAAGCCCGGCCGCAAGCCCCTCACCGGCACGGTCTCCGCCGTCTCCGTCGGCATCGTCGGCGGCGTCCCCCTCCTCGACCTCTGCTACGAGGAGGACGTCAAGGCCGACACCGACATGAACGTCGTCTGCACCGGCGACGGCCGCTTCGTCGAGGTCCAGGGCACCGCCGAGGCCGAGCCCTTCGACCGCAAGGAGCTCAACGCGCTCCTCGACCTGGCCGTCTCGGGCTGCGACGAGCTCGCGGCGATCCAGCGGGCGGCGCTCGAGGCAACCGTGGGTTAACCCTTCGCGTTCTTAGGGGTACGGGCGTACGGTCCAGCCGTGCGCCCCGCCGGCCCCCATGGGGCGGGCCGACCGCACCACCGGTCGACCACATCCTGTCCACGGGGAGGGACCGTTCCATGGCCGCGCGCCACCGTCGCCGCACCGCCGCAATCGCCGTCACCGCCGCACTCGTCGCCCTGCCCGCGGCGGTCGGCTGCGATGCCGTCAACAAGGCCCTGGACTGCGTCCAGACCGCCGACGCCATCGCCGACAGCGTCACCAACCTCCAGCAGGCCGTGGAGAACGCGGCGAACGACCCGACGCAGACCGACCAGTCCCTCAACGCGATAGAGCAGAACCTCGGCAAGATCGGCGACAAGACGGACAACGCGGATGTCAACAAGGCCGTCGACGACCTGGGCAAGGCCGTCGACAACGTCCGTACCGCCGTCAGGAACGGGGACGACACCCCCGACATCAGCCCCGTCACCGACGCCGCGGGAGAACTGACGAAGGTCTGCACCCCGTAGGAGCCACTCCTCGGGGTTGGGGATACTGAGGGCCATGACCCGCCTGATCCTCGCCACCCGCAACGCCGGAAAGATCACCGAGCTGAAGGCGATCCTCGCCGACGCCGGTCTCACCCACGACCTCGTCGGCGCGGAGGCCTTCCCGGAGATCCCCGACGTCCGGGAGACCGGCGTCACCTTCGCCGAGAACGCCCTCCTCAAGGCCCACGCCCTGGCGCAGGCCACCGGCCTGCCCGCCGTCGCCGACGACTCCGGCCTCTGCGTCGACGTCCTGAACGGCGCTCCCGGCATCTTCTCCGCCCGCTGGGCCGGCCGGCACGGTGACGACCAGGCCAACCTGGACCTCCTGCTGGCCCAGCTCTCCGACATCGACGAGCCGCACCGGGGCGCCCACTTCGCCTGCGCGGCGGCCCTCGCCCTGCCCGACGGCACGGAACGGGTGGTGGAGGGCCAGCTGAGGGGCACCCTCCGGCACAGCCCCGCGGGCACGAACGGCTTCGGCTACGACCCGGTCCTCCAGCCGGCCGGAGAGACGCGCACCTGCGCGGAACTCTCCCCCGACGAGAAGAACGCGATCAGCCACCGGGGGAAGGCGTTCCGGGGGCTGGTGCCGGTGGTTCGGGAGCTGCTGGGCTGAGCTGCGGAGCTACGCAGTGGGGCCGCCCGTCCGGGCGGCCCCACTGAGGGACGTGCGGCCGGTGGGATTCGAACCCACACGGGCGTTAACCCACTGGCACCTAAAGCCAGGATGTCTGCCAATTCCATCACGGCCGCTCAAAAACGGTCGTCGTGCTCGACCGGCGGCGCCCAGTCTACGGGTAGGGCGAACTAGCCAGCGAGAGGAATTGCCCTCTTCTGGCGACACCACGTCTCCGTCAGCGCGTGGCAGTTCGGGCACAAGTAGCGCAGATTCTCCCTGCGGTTGTCCCGCCAGTTCCCGTCCACGTGGTCGATCTGCAAGGTGATGGGCCGGCCCAGCCACTCACCGGTGTTGCCGCATGTCACACACAGGTACGGCACCCCGATCTCGGTCAGGGCTCGATGGAGCTGAGTCCTGTTGGTCCGGCCGGCGGGCTCCGGCAGGACGACCAGCACCTTGCTCGCTCTCTCCGCGGGCGCGGGGCCTGTGGGCCGTCCCCAGCTGCGACGCTTGAAGTGGCTTGTCCCGAGACCGATGCGGGTTACCGCGCGTCGGATTCGTCTGTGGTTGGTGTCGTTGACCTCCAGCCCGAGACCGCGCATGACGTCGGCGTAGCTGGTGCACTGCTCCACGAGGCTGCGAAGCCGGTCCTCGGGGATCGAGAGGCGCCGGTGGGAGAAGTGCTCGACGTCAACGCCCCTCGTGCGCAGCATGTGTGCCAGCGCGGCGCGTGAGCGGCTGTCATCCGGCACACCGAGTGAGCGGGCCACGCCGCGGACACTGTTCGCCGCGGCAGCCGCTTCTTTCAACTCCTCGGTGGTGAAGAAGAGTTCAGAGGCCGAGCGCTTGATTCCGAGGAAATGATCGATATCGATGCCCGCCGCTGCGATACGGCGCCGGAGGTGGGACAGAGTTCCCGTCGCCGGAGTCGCGCCCAGTTCGAGTGCCACTTCGCGCAGCGACGAGGAAGAGGCGGCAGCCTCGGCGATGGCGGTGTCGGAATACTTCCGCCACGGGGTGCGCTTGGCGAAGTGGCTGGTGTCCAGTCCGTACGCGACCACCTTCTCCTGGAGCACGCGGCGCCGGCCGCCGCTCGGCTTGAGACCGAGCCGCCGCATCAGGTCCGTCCCATCGCGGGCCTCCGCGACGACCTGTGCGAGCCGCTCCCTCGCGTAGAGATCCGACGGCGCGGTCTCACCTCCGCGTACAGGCCCGCCCTCGGGTTCCGGCGCGTTCCCCATGCTCTCCACCTCTCCGCTCCGATCGCCTGTTCGCGACCTCGTACGGAGTAACGAACCGCTTATCGGACAGTCACGCTCGATGTTCGGGGCTGGTGAAGGCCGGCCCGCGGAAGAGGCATGGTGCGAGCTGTCGGGGGGGGCAGGTCGGCGCCGTAGTGGGCGGACCTGCCCCCCGGCGTACGGATCCCCTTGCGGGGGACCGGGCGGTCTCAGATCCCCAGATCCTTGATGATCTTCGCCACGTGACCCGTCGCCTTCACGTTGTACAGCGCGCGCTCGACCTTGCCCTCCTCGTCCACCACGACCGTGGAGCGGATGACGCCGACGACCGTCTTGCCGTACAGCTTCTTCTCGCCGAAGGCGCCGTACGCCTCCAGGACGGTCTTGTCGGGGTCGCCGACCAGGGTGACCTTCAGGGACTCCTGCTCGCGGAACTTGGCGAGCTTCGCGGGCTTGTCGGGGGAGACGCCGATGACGTCGTAGCCCGCGCCCGCCAGCAGGTCGAGGTTGTCCGTGAAGTCGCAGGCCTGCTTCGTGCAGCCGGGGGTCAGGGCGGCCGGGTAGAAGTAGACGATGACCTTGCGGCCCTTGTGGTCGGCGAGGGAGACCTCGTTGCCGTCGGCGTCGGGCAGGGTGAAGGCGGGGGCGGTGTCGCCGGGCTGGAGTCGCTCGCTCATCGGTACCTCACGTGGCCGGGGGATGGTTACGGACTACGGAGTGAGCGTAATGGGGGTGCCGAGGGGTGCGTCGCAGCGTGAGCTGACAGACTGTCGACTGCACAGAGTTCGAAAATCGACCACGGAGGCAGCGCGGTGTCGGATACGTCGAGAACGTCGGATACCAGGACTCCGGCGCAGATCGAGGCGGACATCAAGCGCCGCCGTGAAATCCTGGCGGAGACGCTGGACGAGATCGGTGTGCGGGTGCACCCGAAGACGATCGTCGGGGACGCGAAGGCCAAGGTCGCCGCGAACGTCGATCACACCCTCGGGCGGGCGTACGTGGGTGTCCACCGCGTCGTCGGCGACGTGAAGGGCCGGTTCGTCACCGAGGAGGGCGCGCCGAGGCTGGAGCGGATCGTGCCCGTGGCGCTCGTGGTGGTGGGCGTGGTGGGGCTGCTCGCGGTGGGTTCGCGGCGCCGCAAGCGCTGACCCGGCTGCGTACCGACGGCTCAAAGGCAGGTAGGTTCGGGGCGTGAGCGCCAATCAGGACAAGCAGAACACCCACCAGGACAAGTTGCCCATCCGCATGCTGCACGACCGTGTGCTGGTGCGGCAGGACGCCGCCGAGGGCGAGCGGCGTTCGGGCGGCGGCATCCTGATCCCCGCGACGGCGGCCGTCGGCCGGCGGCTCGCCTGGGCCGATGTCGTCGCGGTCGGGCAGAACGTGCGGACGGTGGAGCCGGGCGACCGGGTGCTCTACGACCCGGAGGACCGGGCCGAGGTCGAGGTGCGAGGGATCGCGTACGTGCTGATGCGCGAGCGCGATCTGCACGCCGTGGCCGCCGACCGGTTCGAGGGTTCCGAGGACTCGACCGGCCTCTACCTGTAGTCCGCTCCCCGCTCCCCGCAGTCCGCAGTCCGCAGTCCGCAGTCCGCAGTCGGCAGTCCGCGGTCCGCGGTGCGAAAGGGGCCGGTGACCATGGTCACCAGCCCCTTTTGCCTGTGCTTTGCTACCGTGGAAGCACCCGACGAGACGCGCCGTACCGGGACTCCGCAAAGACGACGCACCCCTGTTGCCCCTGCGCGGAGGTGCCTGTCATGGCCTGGATCCTGTTGCTCGTCGCCGGCCTTCTGGAGGTCGGCTGGTCGATCGGGATGAAGTACACGGACGGTTTCACGCGGCTGGTGCCCAGCCTGCTCACGGGCGCGGGCGTCGTCGCGAGCATGGTGCTGCTGTCGTACGCGGCGAAGTCACTGCCCATCGGTACGGCGTACGGCGTGTGGGTGGGGATCGGCGCGGCCGGTGCGGCGGTGCTCGGCATGGTCGTGCTCGGTGAGCCGGCGACCGCCGCCCGGATCTTCTTCGTCTGTCTGCTGCTGGTGGCCGTGGTCGGCCTGAAGGTCACCTCCGGCCACTGACCCGTCACGGTCCGCGCCCGCGGCTACTGCCTTCTCTGGGTGAGCCCGGTCAGCGGTCCCACCCCGGTGGTGGTGCCCGGCGGCCCGCCGTCGGTGGCGCCGCCGTTGCCCGGGGTGCCGCCGTCGGTGGCACCCCCGTCCGTCGTGGTGCCGCCGTCGGTGGTGGTGCCGGTGGTCGACCCGTCGGTGGTGCCGCCGTCGGTGGTGGTGCCGGTGGTCGATCCGTCCGTGGTGGCGCCGCCGCCGGTGGTGCCGCCGTCCGTCTGGCCCTGGGTCCGGCCGCCGTTGTCGCCGGGCGGCGGGCTCTGGGTGTCCTGGCCGCCGGTCGCGGCGCCGCTGTCCTGGCCGCCTGTGCCGGGGGACTGGCCGGTGGGTCCGGTGCTCGGGAGCTGCTGCCGTTCCTCGGCGCCCGGCTGGAGTTGCAGGTCGAAGCCGATCGGGCCGGTGCCCTTGAGCGCGGACTTCGTGTACTGCGCCCAGATCTGCGCCGGGTAGCCGCCGCCGTTGAGCCGGGCCTGGCCGAGCGCGCCGTACAGGGACTTGTGGACGCCGGTGTCGGGGTCCTGACCCATGACGGCGACGACGGTGGCGAGGTTGGGGGTGTAGCCGGCGAACCAGGCCGCCTGGTCCTCCTCCGCCGTGCCGGTCTTGCCCGCGGCGGGCCGGCCGGCGGCCTGCGCGGCCGTGCCGGTGCCGCCCTCGACGACGCTCCGCAGGACGGAGGTGGTGGTGTCGGCGGCCTGCCGGGTCACCGCCTGCCTCGTGGCCTGCTTGGGCAGCTGCACGTCCTCCGCGCCCTCCTTGGTGATCTTGTCGACGAGCGTGTACGTGCCGTGCCTGCCGTGGTTGGCGAGGGTCGCGTAGGCCTGCGCCATGTCGAGGACGCTGGCGGTGGACGGGCCGAGCGCGATGGAGGGGGTGGCGGTGAGGTCCGGGGTGTCGGCGGGGACGCCGAGGTCGACGGCGGTGTCCTTGACCTTGGACGGGCCGACGTCGACGGCCATCTGCGCGTACACGGCGTTGACCGACTTGTCGGTGGCGGTGCGCACGGTGATGGGTCCGTACGAGACGTTGTCCTCGTTCTCGGGCGCGTAGGTGCCGCCGTTCCAGCCCTGTACGGGACGCTTGTCCGTGCCGTCGTAGAAGGTGTTCGGGGTGATCGTGCGGCCGTCCTCGGTGCGTGAGTCGTTCTGCACGGCCGAGGTGAACACGAACGGCTTGAAGGTCGAGCCGACCTGGTAGTCGCGGCGCGTGGCGTTGTTCACGTACTGCTTGGTGTAGTCGAT
Source organism: Streptomyces sp. NPDC057950 (assembly GCF_042887295.1). Taxonomy (NCBI): domain Bacteria; kingdom Bacillati; phylum Actinomycetota; class Actinomycetes; order Kitasatosporales; family Streptomycetaceae; genus Streptomyces; species Streptomyces sp. NPDC057950. Next base: position 262,427 of record NZ_JBHVPP010000004.1, on the reverse strand, counting down.
GCCGCCGTACATGGCGACGACCTTGCCGGTGGCCGGGTCGATGGAGACGCCGCCGGCGCGGACGTAGCGGTCGACCTTGCGGGCCTTCTTGTCGAGGTGGCTCATCACCTGGTCGTCGACGGCCTTCACGAAGGCGTCCTGCTTGGGCCTCTGCAGGGTGGTCGTGATGCGGTATCCGCCGGTCTGCAGGGTGTCCTCGTCGATGATCTTGTGTTCGGCGAGGTAGTCGTTCACGGCCTTGACGAGGTAGCCGCGCTGGCCCGACATGCCGGTGGCGATCACCGACTGCTTGGGCTCGGGGAAGGTGACCTCGGCGCGTGCCGCCGGGGTCAGCCACTGCTTCTTGACCATGCCGTCGAGGACGTAGTTCCAGCGGGCCAGGGCCGCGGCCTTGTTCTCGGGGTGCGCGATCACGTCGTACTCGCTCGGCGCGTTCAGGAGCGCGGCGAGGTAGGCGCCCTGGCCGACCGTCAGGTCCTGTGCGTCGACGCCGTAGTACGCCTGGGCGGCGGCCTGGATGCCGTACGCGTTGCGGCCGTAGTAGCTGGTGTTGAGGTAGCCCTCGAGGATGTCGGCCTTGCTCTTCTGGCGGTCGAGCTTGATGGAGATGAAGAACTCCTTCACCTTCCGGGTGGCGGTCTGCTCCTGGCCGAGGTAGTAGTTCTTCACGTACTGCTGGGTGATCGTCGAGCCGGACTGCCTGCCCTTGCCGGTGGCGGTGTTCCAGCCGGCGCGGATCATCGCCTTGGGGTCGATGGCGGACTCGGTGTAGAAGTCCCGGTCCTCGGCGGCGAGCGCCGCGTGCTGGGCGTCCTTCGAGATCTGCGCGAGGGACACGTTCTCGCGGTTGACCTCACCGTCGCGGGCGAGCTGGCTGCCGTCCGCGTAGAGGTAGACGTTGCTCTGCTTGGTCGCGGCGGCGTTCGCGGACGGGATCTTGACCAGGTAGTAGCCGAGCGCGAAGAGGCCGATCACGAGCAGGACGAGGCCGAGGAAGGTGCCGAGGACCATCCGCCAGGTGGGGATGAGCCGCCCCCAGCCGGTGCGCTTCCGCCGTGCCTTCTTTCCCGGCTTCCCCAGCTTCCCCGGCTGTCCCGGTTCCTCCGGCTTCCCCGGTTCCGCCAGTCGTGCGGGTGCCGGCGGGTTCCCGGGTTCCTGTGGCATTCCCGGCTGTCCGGGCCTCGCGGGACGTGCCTGCTGCGGGTGTTCCTGCGGATTCCCGGGGTGTGCCGGCCGTGCGGGTCCCTGCGGAATCCCGGCTTCCCCGGACCTCGCGGGCTGCGCGGGTCCCCGCGGCTTCTCGGGTCGTGCGGGCTGCGCGTGCTCCTCCGGCTTCCGCGGCCCTTCCGGCCTGCCGGTCCCGTCCGGCTTACCGGCCGCTTCCGGCTTCCCGGTCTCGTCCGCCCGTCCGGTCTCCTCCGGCTTCCCCGGCCTTTCCGGCTTCTCCGGGTCCCCCCGTTCTGCGGGCGGCTTCCCCGGCTCACCGGGTTCGCCCGGTGCCGCCTGGGCAGCCGACTCGGGCCCCCTGGGTGCCCAGCCCTGGTCGTCCTGCTGCGGCTGCGGCTTGTCACTCATCTGTTTGCCGGACTCCTGTTTCACGTCGTACGCACCCGTACGACCTCATACGCCTTGTGCGCCCCCTCTTGAAGACTGTCGCACCAAGCGTTCCGTTCCCGGATTCCGGCACGCGTCGCGCCGGAAAATGCCTGGCAGCGAGCATCGCCGTGGGACTAGGCTCCTGCGCTTCGGCCGAAAACGGCTTTCCCGGTGCAAGGAGGACTTCCTCGTGGGGACAGGGCGGTTGTACACGGCCGTCGCCCTGGGCGGGTTCCGGCGCTACGCCACCTACCGGACGGCGACGGCCGCCGGTGTGTTCACGAACACCGTCTTCGGGCTCATCCTGGCGTACATCATGACCGCGCTGTGGGACGAGAAACCGCACCTCGGCGGCTACGACCAGGCACAGGCGCTCTCCTATGTGTGGCTGTCCCAGGCGCTGCTCATGGTGGTCGCCACCATGGGCGGCGGCTTCGAGGACGAGCTCCTGGAGCGTATCCGTACGGGTGACATCGCGATCGACCTCTACCGTCCCGCCGACCTCCAGCTGTGGTGGCTGGCCCAGGACGCGGGCCGGGCGCTGTTCCATCTGCTGGGGCGTGGAGTGGTCCCCCTCGTGTTCGGCGCGCTCTGCTTCGACCTCGCGCTGCCCGCCGACCCGCTGACCTGGCTGGCGTTCCTGGTCGCGGTCGCCCTCGGGGTGCTCGTCAGCTTCTCCATCCGCTATCTCGTCGCCCTGTCCGCCTTCTGGCTCCTGGACGGGGCGGGCGCGGTGCAGATGGCCATGATCGCGGGCGTCTTCTGCTCGGGGATGCTGCTGCCGCTGAACGTCTTCCCGGGTGTGCTCGGCGAGGTGGTGCGCGCCCTGCCCTGGTCGTCCCTGATCCAGGCGCCCGTCGACGTGCTGCTGGGCACGGCGGACCCGCTCGGCACGTACGCCTTCCAGGCGGCCTGGGCGGTCGGACTGCTGGCGCTCGGACGGCTCCTCCAGTCGGTGGCGACGCGAAGGGTGGTGGTGCAGGGTGGCTAGCCCGGCGGACGGCTCGGCGGACAGTACGGCGGACAGCCCGGTGGACGTGCGGTCCCGGACGACCGAGGCCGGGGCCGGGGCCGGAGCCGAGGACCCGTGGGCCCGGCAGGGGACGTACGCCCGGATGCGCGACGGACTGAGCGCGTACCGCATGATCGCCGCCATGTGGATCCGTTCCACGATGGCCTACCGCGCGTCCTTCGCGATGACCACCTTCGGCAACTTCGCGGCGACCGGCCTCGACTTCGTCGCGATCCTGCTGATGTACTCGCAGATCGACCGGCTCGGCGGTTACAGCCTGCCCGAGGTGGCTTTCCTGTACGGGGTCTCGGCCATCGCGTTCGGGCTCACGGATCTCGTGCTCGGCTCGATGGACCGGCTCGGGCGCCGGGTGCGCGACGGCACGCTCGACACGCTGCTCGTGCGGCCCGTGCCCGTGCTCGCGCAGGTCGCCGCGGACCGTTTCGCCCTGCGCCGGCTGGGCCGGGTCACCCAGGGGCTGCTGGTCTTCGGTTACGCGGTCACCGCACTCGACATCACCTGGACGCCGCTGAAGGTGCTGCTGGTGCCGCTGATGGTGCTGAGCGGCGCCGCGATCTTCTCGGCGGTCTTCGTGGCCGGCGCGGCCTTCCAGTTCGTCGCGCAGGACGCCTCCGAGGTGCAGAACTCCTTCACGTACGGCGGCAGTACGCTCCTGCAGTACCCGCCGACCGTCTTCGCCAAGGACCTGGTGCGCGGGGTGACCTTCGTGCTTCCGCTCGCCTTCGTGAACTGGCTGCCCGCGCTCTACGTCCTGGGGCGGCCCTATCCGCTCGACCTGCCGGCCTGGGTCGCCTTCGCACCGCCACTCGTCGCGGCGGGCTGCTGCGTGCTGGCAGGGGCCGCCTGGCGGGCGGGACTTCGTTCCTATCGCAGCACGGGGAGCTGAACCGACATGACAACAGACCTGTCCGCGGGTCCGGTTGACGCCTTCATCGAACTCGACCGTGTCGAGAAGGTCTTCGACGTGCGCAAGAAGACGGGCTTCCTGCGCAGCGAGCGCCGTCAGGTGCGGGCGGTGGACTCCCTCTCCTTCACCGTGCCGCGCGGCGAGATGGTCGGCTACATCGGACCGAACGGGGCCGGGAAGTCCACCACCATCAAGATGCTGACCGGGATCCTCACGCCGAGCGGCGGCCGGCTGCGGGTCGCGGGCATCGATCCGTCCCGGGAGCGGACCCGGCTCGCGCGGCGCATCGGGGTCGTCTTCGGGCAGCGCACGACGCTGTGGTGGGACCTCCCGCTGATCGACTCCTACCGGCTGATGCACCGCATGTACCGCATCCCGGACGCCCGTTACCGCGAGAACCTCGATCGCTGCGTCGAACTCCTGGAACTGGGCGAGCTGTTGGACGTACCGGTCCGGCAGCTGTCCCTCGGCCAGCGGATGCGCGGGGACATCGCGGCGGCGCTGCTGCACGACCCCGAGGTCCTCTATCTCGACGAGCCGACGATCGGTCTGGACGTGATCAGCAAGGCCCGGGTCCGCTCGTTCCTGCGCGACCTGAACGCCGAGCGCGGCACGACGGTGCTGCTCACCACGCACGACCTCACCGACATCGAGCAGCTGTGCCGGCGGGTGATGGTCATCGACCACGGGCGGTTGATGTACGACGGTCCGCTGACCGGGCTGCACGTGGTGGGGGAGAGCGAGCGGACCCTCGTGGTGGACCTGGAGCGGGAACTGCCGCCGGTCGAGGTGGCGTCGGCGCGGGTCGTGAAGGTGGAGGGGCCCCGGCAGTGGCTGGCCTTCCCCGCGTCGGCGTCGGCGGCCGAGCTGGTGGCGCGGATCGCGGCCGAGTACCCCCTGGTGGACCTCTCGGTGCGGGAGCCGGACATCGAGGCGGTCATCAGCCGCATGTACGAGGAGAAGGCTCTCTCGTAGGCTGGTCCCATGACCGAGGATGTGCCTTCCCGGGGAAGCGACGACCAGCGTCCGGTGCCGCGGGCTCCCGAACCCGCGGGCCCGGAGTTGCGAGCCTCCGACGCCGATCGTGAACGGGTCGCCGAACAGCTCAGGGACGCCCTCGCGGAGGGGCGCCTCGACATGGAGGAGTTCGAGGAGCGGCTGGAGGCGACGTTCAAGGCCCGTACGTACCGGGACCTGGCGCCGCTCACCCGCGATCTGCCGGGCTCGGCCGCCGCGACTCCGGTGAATATGCTCAAAGAGCCCTCTGAGAGCGGGAGTTGGGCCGCTCGGATCGTCGGCGGGGAGGGCTCGTCCGGGTGGGGGGTCGCGATCCTGTCGGGGTTCGAGCGCAAGGGCCGCTGGACCGTGCCGCGGCGCTTCAGCTCCTTCGCGTTCATGGGCGGCGGTGAGATCGACCTGCGCGAGGCGAACTTCGCCGACCGTGAGGTCGTCATCAACTGCGTCGCGGTCATGGGCGGTGTGAACGTCGTGGTGCCGCCCGGGGTGGAGGTCGTCGTCCGCGGCATCGGCATCATGGGCGGCTTCGACCACCGTGAGGAGGGGCGGCCGGGCGACCCCGGGGCCCCGCGCGTGATCGTCACGGGCTTCGCGTTCTGGGGCGGGGTCGGCGTCGAGCGGAAGGTCACCCGCGCCGAGCGGCTGCGCCTGAGGGAGGAGCGCCGCCAGGAGAAGCTGGAGCGCAAGTCCGGCCGCGGGGCGCTGGGGGCCGGCTCACGGGGCCGCCTCGACGACGTGTACGACGCCCACCTCGAGGCGCTCGAGGAGGCCCGCGACCTGATCCGCGAGCGTCACGAGGAGCGCCGGGAGAGGCACGCCGAGCGTCGCGAACGCCACGAGGCCCGCCGCCAGGAGCGTCACCGCCGCCACCGCGACTTCTGAACGGAGCGCCGCCGCCGCCACCGCCGGCTTCCGGGCGGAGCGTCACCGCCGCCACCGCCGGCGTCTGAACGGGGCGTCGCCGCCGGCTTCCGGACGGAGCGTCACCGCTGCCACCGCCGGCGTCTGGACGGAGCGTCGCGGCCGGCTTCCGGACGGAGCGTCACCGCTGTCACGGCCGACTTCTGGTCGCGGTCGGCCCCCGCTACAGCTCCGCCGGGGCCGACCCCTTCAGGTCGTCCAGGTCGAAGACCTCAGCCATCCGCTCGTACCCCTTGTCGCTGGGGTGGAGATGGTCGCCCGAGTCGTAGTCGGAGCGGAGCCTGCGCGGGTCGTACGGGTCGCGCAGCGCCTTGTCGAAGTCGACGACGGCGTCGTACACCAGGCCCGCGCGGATCTCCTCGTTGACGGCCCGCCGGACCGCGTCGCGGCCGCCGGTGTAGCCGCGGTGGCCCCCGAAGGGCATCAGGGTCGCGCCGACGACGCGCAGTCCCCGGACGTGCGCCTGCTGGACCAGCCGGCGCAGTCCGTCGGTGATCGAGCGCGGGTCGACCTGATGGGGGTTGCGCAGGATGTCGTTGACCCCGAGGTCGATGACGACGGCCCTGACGTTCGTGCGGTCGAGCACGTCGCGGCGGAAGCGGTTGAGGCCGCTCTGGTTGTCGGCGGGCCGGCCGAGACCGTCGGCCAGGACCTGGTTGCCGCTGATTCCCTGGTTGACGACGCTGTAGCGCGGCACGTCCGCGGAACCGGCCGCGGCGTGCAGCCGCTCCGAAAGGGCGTCCGTCCAGCGGTGGTTGGCACCCGTCGTGGAGGTGATGCCGTCGGTGAGCGAGTCGCCCAGGGCGACGACGGTGCCCGCCGACTCGTTGCTCAGCACGTCGAGGGCGGTCAGATAACGCCAGTGCGGGGTCTGTTCGGTGTACGCGGCGCCGGTCGGGTCCTCGGTGCGGTCGCCCTCGGCGACGTACGAGATCTGCCGTGCGTGCTGGTGATAGGTGACCGGGCCGGACGGGGTGGGCGAGTACGTGGTCACGAGGACGTCGGTGTCGCGCGGGATCGGGATCCGTACGCCGTCGCTCATCACCTGCTGCCCGGCCGGGACGACCACCGCGGTGCTGCCGGCGAAGGTGAGGCGGCTCATGGTCCCGGCCGCGGCCGCCGCGTCGTTCTCGCCCGCGGCGACCGCGATCGAGGCGTGCGTGATGCGCAGCGGCTGCTGGCCGTAGAGGTTGGAGAGGGTGATGCGGGCGTCGGTGCCGCCGACGTCGACGTGCACGACGTTGCGCACGGAGCGGCCGGCCAGGCCGCCCGCCTCGGTGCCGGGTTCGGCTCCGCCGGGTGAGGCGGACCAGGCGGCGACCCAGGTGCCCGCGGAGGCGGGGGCCGCGGAGTTGTGGGGGCCGGGGGCGCCGGCGAGGGCGTTGCGGGTGCCGTTTCCGTCGTCGGCCGCGGCTCCCACGTATATGGCTGCGGATATGACCACGATCACGGCGACGATCGCGGTCAGCAGGGCATAACCGTGACGCTTGGTCATGCGGTGCGTGTCTCCTCGGGCGATGGGAGCCCGAGGCTCCGATGTGATGAACCCATGATGCGTCATGGGGTAGAGGGAGATGGACAGAACCTCTTCCGGGGCGACCCTGAGGCGTCCCGGAGATCTCCCTGAGTTCTCCCCGTCCGAACAGACGCCGGGAACTCCTGTTCCGTTCCAGGAGTCGGTCAGGAAGGGACAATGGGTACCAGACCTCGGACGGGGTCGGCGAACGGGTGGAGCGAATGGAACGCACAGAACCGGAAGCAGCGGATCCCGAAGGGCCGCGCGCCCGGCCGGACGGCGCCGCGAACCGCGCGACGACGGCGCCCGGCCCGGTGAACCGCACGATGTCCTCGTTCAGCCCCGCCGACGAGGAGAAGCAGCGCGGCGTCCGCCGGATGAAGGCGACGGCGACCGGCCTGCTGCTCCTGGTCGCCCTGGTGTACGTCCTCGCCAAGTGGGCCTCGCACGAGGGCGCGGGCCCCTGGGCCGGATATGTCGCCGCGGCCGCCGAGGCCGGCATGGTCGGCGCGCTCGCCGACTGGTTCGCGGTCACGGCCCTCTTCCGCCATCCGCTCGGCCTGCCCATCCCGCACACCGCGATCATCCCCACCAAGAAGGACCAGCTGGGGGTGTCGCTCGGCGAGTTCGTCGGCGAGAACTTCCTCTCCGAGGAGGTCGTACGCCAGCGCCTGCGGGCCGTCGGCATCGGCGGCAGGCTGGGGACCTGGCTCGCCGAACCGGAGCACGCGGACCGGGTCACGGCCGAGCTGGCCACCGCCCTCAGGGGAGCGCTGACCGTGCTGCGCGACTCCGACGTGCAGGCGGTGGTCGGCGAGGCCGTCACGCGCCGCGCCGACGCCCAGGAGATCGCGCCCGGCATAGGGAAGATGCTGGAGAAGATCGTCGCGGACGGCGGTCACAAGCGGGTCGTGGACCTGATCTGCGCCCGCGCCCACGACTGGCTGGCGCTCCACGACGAGCAGGTCATGGACGCCGTGCAGGGTGGCGCGCCCGGCTGGACCCCGCGTTTCGTCGACAAGAAGGTCGGTGAGCGGGTCTACAAGGAGCTGCTGCGCTTCGTCACCGAGATGCGCGACGCGCCGTCCCACCCGGCGCGCGGCGCCCTCGACCGCTTCCTCGGCGATTTCGCCGCCGACCTCCAGTCCGACACCGACACCCGCGCCCGGGTGGAGCGGCTCAAGGGCGAGGTGCTCGGCCGCGGTGAGGTCCAGGACCTGATCGCCTCCGCCTGGACGGCCGTACGATCCATGATCGTTTCCGCCGCCGAGGACGAGCGCAGTGAGCTGCGGCTGCGGGTGCGGGCCTCGCTGCTCTCGCTGGGCACCCGCATGGCCACCGAACCCAAGCTCCAGGCCAAGGTCGACCGGTGGCTCGAGGGCGCCGCGGTGTACGTCGTGACGACCTACCGCAAGGAGATCACCTCCCTGATCACCGACACCGTCGCCGGCTGGGACGCCGAGCACACGACCCGGAAGATCGAGGCGCACATCGGCCGTGACCTGCAGTTCATCCGGATCAATGGCACGGTGGTGGGATCACTGGCCGGGCTGCTGATCTACGTGGTGTCGCGAGCGCTGGGGGCGTAACCACCTCGCGGCGGGGAATCCGGTCAGGGTTCGTCGAACGGAGAGGGAGCCATGACCCCACCAGCCCCGCCGGCCCCCGTGCCCGCTTCCACGGGCACCATCACCACGAGTGTCCCCGCCCGCCTCGACCGGCTTCCCTGGTCCCGGTGGCACTGGATGATCGTGATCGGCCTGGGAACCGTCTGGATCCTGGACGGCCTGGAAGTCACCACGGTCGGCAACATCGCGAGCCGGCTCTCCGAGGACGGCAGCGGCCTGTCCATCTCCTCGGCCCAGGTCACCGGCGTCGCGGCGGCGCTCTATGTCGCGGGAGCCTGCGCCGGAGCCCTCTTCTTCGGCTGGCTGACCGACCGTTACGGCCGCAAGAAGCTCTTCATGGTGACGCTCGTCGTCTACCTCGGCGCGACCGCGATGACCGCGCTCTCCTTCGACGCGTGGTGGTTCTTCACCTTCCGCTTCCTCACCGGCTTCGGTATCGGCGGCGAGTACGCGGCCATCAACTCGGCGATCGACGAGCTCATCCCCGCGAAGTTCCGGGGCCGCGTCGACCTGATCATCAACGGCAGCTACTGGCTCGGCGCGGTCGGCGGCGCGCTGCTGTCCATCGTCATGCTGAACACGGACATCTTCCCCAAGGACGTCGGCTGGCGGCTCACGTTCGCCCTCGGAGTGGTCCTCGGACTGGTGGTCCTGCTGGTCAGGCGGCATGTGCCGGAGAGCCCGCGGTGGCAGTTCATTCACGGCCGCGGCGAGGACGCGGACGCGCTGGTCACCTCCGTCGAGCGGGACATCGAGCGGGAGAAGGGCAGGCCGCTGCCGCGCGCGGAGGGCGAGATCACCATCGAGCAGCGCAAGAGCATCGGCTTCGGGCTCATCGCGCGGACCGTCTTCCGCCGCTATCCGAAACGCGCCGTGCTCGGCCTCTCCCTCTTCATCGGCCAGGCATTCCTCTACAACGCGATCACCTTCGGTTTCGGTGCCATCCTCACCACGTTCTACGACGTCCCCTCCGGCGGCACCGGCTACTACTTCGCCGTCATCGCGGCCGGCAACTTCATCGGCCCGCTGCTGCTGGGCAAGCTCTTCGACACGGTCGGCCGCAAGGTGATGATCTCCTCCACGTACCTGCTGTCGGGCCTGCTGCTCTTCGGCACGGCCTGGCTCTTCGGCCAGGGCTCGCTGAACGCGGCGACGCTCACCGCATGCTGGTGCGTCGTGCTGTTCTTCGCTTCGGCGGGCGCCTCCAGCGCGTACCTGACGGTCTCGGAGATCTTCCCGATGGAGACCCGCGCGATGGCCATCGCCTTCTTCTACGCCCTCGGAACGGCCGCCGGTGGTATCAGCGGACCGCTGGTCTTCGCGGACCTCACGAAGTCCGGTGTCGTCGGAGACACGGTGCTCGCCTTCCAGATCGGCGCGGCCCTGATGTGCGCGGCGGGACTGGTGGCCGCGTTGCTCGCGGTGAAGGCCGAGGGGCGCTCTCTGGAGGACATCGCCACACCGCTGTCGGTGTCGTCGTCCGGCGCGTCCGGCGCGTCCGGCACGTCCGGGAAGACGGCCTGACCCGGCTCGCGGACGACCGGCCACGCCGGTGGGCCGTTCGCCGACCGGTCCCGGTCCGCCGTTCTCGGGGATCCGAGGATCTGAGTACGCATACTCTGTCGGGCCGTCGCCCGGACAGTGACCCTCGTACGCATGACCGAGAAGCTGTTAGGCCCTCTGCGCACGCGCCCCTGGCCGGAACGCTGGCTGACGCGCCTGCTCGGCGCCGCCCTCTCCGGCGCGGCGTACCTCCTCTGCCTGCCCTGGGATCTGCGCAACCGCCCCGACTCGCCCGGGTCGCTCACCGAGACGACCCCGGTGACCGTGCCCGGAGTCGTGCTCCTCGGCGCGGCCCTGCTGCTCCTGGCGGTCTACTTCGGCCGCCGGGACGCGCTGGCCTGGCCGTTGCTGCTGGTGGCGGCCCCGCCGGCGGTCCTGATGTACGTCGCCTTCCACTCCCACCCGGAGCCCCCGGACGCCGCGGTCTGGCCACTGGCGTGGGCGTCCTTCACGCTGATCGTCGCGGCGGGGGTACTGGTCGCGACGGCGGTGGCCCGGCAGTTCAGGGCAGACCTGGAGGAACGGACCGACTCGCCGCTGCTCACCGGCCGGCGGGCGGGATCCTGCGGCTAGGCACCCGTGGTGGACCCCGGTCGGATGATCATCAGTATCGTCACGGTGGCCCAGAGCAGGTTGAAGACGCCGGTGAACATGGCGAGCCGGACCGTCGCCCGGGGGTCCGGCACGCCGCTGTCGTGCCAGATGCCCTCCACGATCGCGGTCTGCCGGGGCAGCACCAGCGCCGCGAGCACGACCGCGGCCAGCGCCGTCAGGGCGATCGAGACGATCAGCCAGGTGTCACCGAGGACACCCATGGCACTGGCGGTGGCGAACCCGAACACGGGGACGACGACGCCGACCGTCGCGTACACCCGGCAGATGCGGTGCAGCAGCCGGACGGTGGAGCGGGCCTGCTCGTCCCGCGGCTCGGCGAGCGCCTTGCGGGCGGCGGGCGGGAACATGCTGGCGGCGACGGTGACGGGCCCGATCGCGACGATCGCGGCGAGGACGTGCACGGCAAGAAGGAACTTGGTCACGGGGTGACGCTATGGGCGGTTCGGATCTTGCAGAAGTGGCACTTTTGCCAGGGCTCGACGGATTCCCGCCAGCCGCGATCCCCTCCGTCGGCATGGGCCGTAAGAGGCGGTGAGCGGAGGTCCCGCGAGACCAGCGGCCCGCTGCGGTGGAGGCTGGTTCGCCGCTGGCCGCTGTTGGCCACAACCCGCCGTATGCCTAGGCTCTGGCCATGCACACCGTTGCCGTACTGGCGCTCGACCAGGTCATCCCGTTCGACCTCTCCGCCCCGATCGACGCCTTCGGCCGGGCGCGCCTGCCGGACGGACGGGCGGCCTACCGGATCCGGGTCTGTTCGGTCGAGGCGGGCCAGGAGGTCGGCGCGGGCCTGTTCACGCTGCGCGCCCCGTACGGCCTGGAGGCGCTGGCCGAGGCGGACACGATCATCCTGCCCGGCACCGAGAACCCCACCGCCCCGCTCCCGCCGGGGGTGGCCGAGGCGCTGCGCGCGGCGGCCGCGAACGGCACCCGGATCGCCTCGATCTGTGTCGGCGCCTTCGTCTTCGCCGCCACCGGCCTGCTGGACGGACTGCGCGCGACCACGCACTGGATCGCGGCCGGGGACCTGGCGGCCCTGCACCCCGCCGTGGCGGTCGACCCGAACGTCCTCTACGTCGACAACGGCCAGTTCCTCACCTCGGCGGGCGCGGCCGCGGCCCTCGACATGTGCCTGCACATGATCCGCCGGGACCATGGCTCGGCCGTCGCGGCGCACGCGGCCCGGCTGTCGGTGATGCCGCTCGAACGGGAGGGCGGGCAGGCCCAGTTCATCGTCCACGCCCAGCCACCGGCACCGGCCGGCGCGACCATGGAACCGCTGCTCGGCTGGCTGGAGGAGCACGCGGACCGGGACCTGACCCTGGAGGACATCGCCGTCCGGGCCGGCACGAGCACCCGCACCCTCAACCGCCGCTTCCGCGAACAGACCGGCACCACACCACTCCAGTGGCTGCACCGCGCCCGGGTCCGCCGCGCCCAGTACCTCCTGGAGACGACCACGTACCCGGTCGAACGCATCGCGACCCAGGTGGGCTTCGGCTCCCCGACAGCGTTCCGCGAACGCTTCAAGCGAGTGGTGGGGACGAGCCCGTACGCGTACCGGCGGGCGTTCCGGGGGGCGGAGGAGCGAGTCTCCTGACGCGGGGGCGCGGTCGCGCTGCGCGCTGCCCTTCGTGCTCTGTGCCCCGTGCCCCGTGCCCTGCGCTCGGCGTGGTGCTCAGGCGCGCCGGTCGGCGACGGCCCACGAGGCGAGGGCGACGGCCCCGGCGACCCCGAACACCGCGGGCCAGGCGCCCACCTTCTTCGCCAGCGGGTGAGACCCGGCGAAGGCGGCGACGTACGCGACGGTCAGCGCCCCGGCGGCCTTCCCGCCGGCCTGCCGCCGCCACTGCTGCGCGGCCGCGGCGCCCGCGGTGGCCAGCACTACCCCACCGAGCTGCCGCTTCTTCGTCCACCGGGCCACGCCGTACCCACCGACAAGCCCACCGGCGGCCACTGCCGCGGCCGGTACCTTCGCCATCGCTGCCTCCTGCGACTGCCTGTGCCCGCACCTACCTGTGCCTGCATCTACGTGCGCGGGCTGAACACACCGAGGCTAACTCGGGCGGACGGCTGATCGACGATCGCCCTCCAACCCTTCTATCCCTTCTGTGAAGGCCCGCCAGGAGTGAGAGCGGAAGGCGACGACGAGCCCACCGGCGTCCTTGGAATCACGTACGAGGACACCGCCCACACCGTGGGCGCACTCGACGCATTCGCCGCCCGCGCCGTTGCTGTAGGAGGACGTGAACCAGACGGAGGCGTGGGCGGCCACGGACGGTGCGGCGTTCATCTCGCATACCCCTTGAGGACGGTCTCGATCAGTTCGGCGGAGCGCCGAGGGCTCAAAGCCGCTGCTCGCAGCCCGTCGAAGGCCCTCGTGTACTCACGCACATGATGCTCGCCTTCGAGATACACGGCATCGGTGATGCCGTCCCGATAGACGAGGTCCGGGTCCTCTTGATCGGGGAATCCCAGCAGGGTGAACGAACCGGTGGCCGGGTAGGTGCCCGAATCGAAAGGCAGGATCTGCAGGGTCACACTGGGCAACTCAAGCGACTCCAGTAGTCGTTCGAGCTGTTCGCGCATAAGCGCTCGATTCCCGATGAGGTTGCGCAACGCGCCCTCGTTCACGATGAACCAGGCATCCGGACCGCCGGACCGCGTCAACATCGCCTGCCGTTCCATCCGCACACGCACAGCACGGTCGATGTCCTGGGCGGACAGGTGCGCGCCGGTCCTGTGAAGTTCACCGGCATACGCCGAAGTCTGCATCAGCCCCGGCAACAGCTCGCACTGGTACTGGCGGAACGTGGAGGCGTCCTGCTCCAGACCGATGTAGATGGAGAACCACTCCGGAACTCCAGCGCCGTGCACCTGCCACCAACCCCGAGTCTTTGCCTGCCGGGCCAGTGCCTTCAGGAACTCGCGCAACTCGTCACTGGTGGCGTAGAAGCGGCACAGGGCATCGATATCGGACGGTTGGATCCTGCCGCTGCCCGTCTCCATCCGATTGACCTTGGAACCACTCCAGTCGAGCGCCGCACCGACCTGTGTGCAGGTCAGCGCACTCTGCTCGCGGAGCTTCTTCAGCTCGATCGACAGACGTCGACGACGTGCAGTCGGCGATCCGGCCATCCCAACCCCTCTCCTGATAACGGGCGTTCAGTCTTTCGCCAAGAGGGGTGCGTGCCAATCACTCGGAAGTGGGAATCCCGCCGTGCACATTGCATGGAGGGATTCGCAGCCTCATTCGGACAGGCAGCGCCACTCAGTGTGAGTGTGCGTAACACTCCGTCGATCCGTCGGGGTCGGCGTTGCCGTCGATGAGAGGGGTCTCGGTGATCCAACAGGCGTGCATGTCACGGAAGCCGTGGGACTTGGCCTTTCTGGCCGTCCCCGAGGAAGTGGCCCCGCTGCGGCGCATCGTGCGGCTGCGCCTTGAGCTCTGGGGTTTACAAGAAGCGACTGATACGGCTCAACTCTGTGTCAGCGAACTCGTCTCGAACGTGATCACGCATGTCGGTCGGGGCACCCCGACCACACTCGCCGTATCAATGAACGGCACTCGTCTGAGAATCGAGGTCCATGACCCCGACACCAGGGCTCTCCCGACGCTTCTGGACGCGAGCGACGACTCCGAAGGGGGCCGTGGCATGGCGCTCGTAGGCGCGATGGCGGACCGTTGGGGCGTCCAACTCCATGCCGACCGAAAGGTCACCTGGTGCGAGCTGGCAACCAGCCTGATCTCGCCCAGCGGCCACACTGGCGGCGCCGGCGTGGCAAGAGCGGGCGCCCTCCTCAGCGCCTACGGCTCGACGAGGGTGGCCCCGTACGCGAGCCTGAGCACCTCAACTTTGGTGGCGGAAACGGCAGTCAATGCCATCACCGACCTCCTGCACTGGCTACAAGCACACGGTCGTGACGTAGACGAGGCGCTGGAGCGCGCGCAGACGCACTTTGAGGCAGAAGCATGTGCACGGAAAGATCAACTATGAGGTGCTACCCCGCAGCGATTGCGGAGTATGTCCAGACGTCTGCCGGGATCTCATGCGTCAACTTCCATGTGATCGCCATCGGCTTGCTCCCCTCGTGCCCGTCGTACTTGGCGGGGCCTAGCAACATCCATGGCTGGGCTCCGCCGATATCAGTGCTCTTGTAGCGGCGGACGAAGAGTAGGACGTGGCTACCCTCCTCAGCGTGGTTCTTGTAGCGGAGGCCGGTAGGGGAAGTGGCCGACGTCTGGTTTTGGGACTCCCAATGGAAGCGGGTCTCGCTCAGCGCGTAGTCGTGGTAGCGGGTCTGCGGGGAGAAGTCCTTCTCATCTTTATCCAAGGTGATCAGTAGAGCGTCAGTCTTGATCGAATCACACCACTTCACTCCCTCGCGGAAGTCGCCCGGCATAAAGCCGCCGATGAAAGATTGGCCGAGTGCAGGGAGGATCTCTTCTCGACTGTAAGAGGCATGCACTGTCAGCGGAATGCCGGCTTTCCCGCCGACTCCGAGCAACGGGATGGGGACATGCTCGGTGTGGGCGAGGTTGTACGCCAAAACCTGACGAAGTTCATCGCGTACAGCGTGCTGGCGGCGCAACATCGCAAACCCGGCGTCATAGCTTGTGAAGCTCTTTCGGGTGATTCCACCGAGCGGCCAAAGCTGGAAGAACAGCATGCGGGCGTAAGCCTGTCCCTGTTCGTCTAGTGCGCCGTAATCCGGGGCATTATCTTCCAGCAGTCGCGTGTATGCCGCAACGCGCAGTGGGTCGTCGACGTGTAGGAAGGCGGAAACTCGCTTGAGTAGCGCGGATTCACCTTCGGGCGCCTCATCCTTCAGGAGTCCGGAACGCCGAAGCAATCCAGTCCATGAGTTCCCGTTACCGCGGTAGAGCTCTCGTAGCTCCCGCCCACTCTCATCAAGGTAGTTACTCAGTCTCGGCTCGGCATAGTCTGCGACTTCCCTGGCCAGAGCCGTCACGTTGACACCAATCTGCTCCTTGATGTTGGCGATGATGACCTTCTTCGCCTTCTCCTCAAGAATGATCTGGCAGCCGGAGGGGAGTTGCGGAAATCCATGTTCGATGTTGTCCAGGAGGCGCTTTCGGGTGAGGTTCGTCAGCGCCCGGAATTGGTTCTCGAAGCGGAATTCCTTACGATGCTGACCGATGAAGTCCAGTACGGTCAGCACTGCTTTGCCCTCGGTGCGACGGAGACCCCGGCCAAGTTGCTGGAGGAACACGGTCGCGCTGGAAGTGGGGCGGAGTAGGAGAAGAGTGTCTACGTCGGGGATGTCGAGGCCCTCGTTGAAGAGGTCGACCGAGAAGATTACCTGTAGCGAACCCGATCGGAGATCAGCCAGTGCTTGATCGCGCTGGTCGGCAGGGGTCTCACCGGACAGGGCGACGGCATGGAGACCCGCCCCCCGGAAGTACTCCGCCATGAAGTGCGCGTGCGCGACCGACACGCAGAATCCCAAGGCGCGCATAGTTCCAGGCTCGGCGATCTTCTCTTCGACCGCCTTTGCAACCAGTCGAGCCCGTGCATTATTTCCCGTGAGGACATTACTGAGAGCGTTCGAGTCGTATGCTCCCCGTTTCCACTCCACTGTACGCAGGTCGGTGTTGTCGCTGATCCCGAAGTAGTGGAAAGGGCTCAGGAGGTCATTCTCCAGGGCTTCCCAGAGTCGCATCTCGGCAGCGATTCGCCCATCGAAGAACTCATCGTGGATATTCTTCCCGTCCATGCGTTCGGGGGTCGCTGTCAGTCCCAGCAATTCCAACGGATGGAAGTGGTCGAGGATCCTTCGATACGTTGGTGAGGTCCCATGGTGAAATTCGTCGATGACGATCACGTCGAAGTGATCCGGAGCGATATTGCTCAGTTTTCCAGCATTTAGTGACTGCACGCTGGCGAAGACGTGTGTCCATTTATCGGGGATCTCGCCGCTGTGGAGAGATTCGCCGAAGTTCGCGTTCGCCAGGACGTCTTGGTAGGTCCGCAGGGATTGCTGCAAGATTTCTTTGCGATGCGCCACGAACAAGAGTCGCAGGTCACGGCCATGCTTCTTGCACAACTGCTTGTAGTCGAGAGCGGCCATAACGGTCTTGCCGGTCCCAGTCGCGGCCACCAGCAAATTTCGGTGGCGGTCATGCACCGCACGCTCAACTTCCAGTCGCTCCAGCATGTCGCGCTGGTGCGGGTAGGGCCGTACTTCAAGTCCAGACAGCGTGAGCCTTCGGCCCGTGGAGGACAGCGAGGAACTGCCACCTGCAATGGCCAACGCCTCCTGCAAGCGAGCACCATCGGTATCAGGGTTGTACGCCTCGAAGGAAGGGTCGCTCCAGTACGCCTCGAAGGTTGCTTCGAACTTTCGCAGGACGTCCGGAGTGGCGATGGAGGACAGTCGGACGTTCCACTCCAGGCCATCGAGTAGGGCGGCCTTGGATAGGTTGGAGCTACCGACGTAGGCTGTGTCATAGCCACTCTGACGTCGGAACAGCCAGGCTTTGGCATGGAGTCGAGTAGAGCGTGTCTCGTAGTTGACCTTGACGTCGGCGTTGAACTCTCGCACCAGCCGATCCAGCGCGCGCCGCTCAGTTGCGCCGATGTATGTCGTCGTAATGACGCGTATCGGCACACGCCGCTCCTGGGCGGCTTTCAGTGACTGCTCGATGATGCGTAGACCGTGCCACTTCACAAAGGCGCAAAGTAGATCGACCCGGTCAGCGGTGGCGAGCTCGGCGCGCAGTTCGAAGCCGAGGCTGGGATCCTCTGGCGAGTTGGTGATGAGCGCAGTGTCAGAGAGCGGTATGCCGGGGCGCACAGCGAAGACACCGGATGCTTCTTGCTTGGTGAGCGTCAGGAGTTGGCGAGGTCCGTCGGCCACCAGCTCCACCCACTGTTGTGCGCCCTCAAGCGTACTGATGGACTCCAAGATGTGGTTCGCCGCATGCACCCGCTCTTCTGGCGAGAGGTTTTTCAGCACGCGGCGTACCGTCCGGGCGACGTGTCTTGCCAGGACATGGGGAACAGACTCGGTTCCCACCGTTTCGCTCACCGGATGCCACCCGAGGCGCGCGAACTCCTTCAACTTCTTCTCGAAGCGTACGGTGATGAGCTCCTCGTACACGCCCACGGCTGGTTGCGTCAGATCCCCCGACTCGGACACGCTGATCCCCTTGATCGCTCCAGATAGCTGTGCCCATGTGTAACAGAGACCACTGACAGTGGGCTGGCGAAGACCGGCTACTGGACGTGGGAAAACGTTATCGGTGCACTCCGCTGCACGGAGAGAGGACTGCTGCGAGTCCCGCGCCGCGGCCATGGGCAAAATGGGACATCCGATGGAGAGAAGCCGTCGAGCAGCGGTCGCGAGGGCCAGGGAAGGTCAAATGGGGAAGCCGAGGCTATCCGTAATCCCGATGGACCGCTTCGTGCTTGGCGATCGATCTAGTCGGCGAGGGTGTTCGAGACGACCCGCGGAGGCCCCGGTCTGACAGGCCGGGGCCAGGTCGCGTTGGGCTCCTTCGGTTAGTTGACAGCCCCGTGACACTCCCCGTACCCCCGCCCCGACCCGCACCAGCACACAACCCCCCGCTGCGGCGGCCACGCCATCGCTCGGCCCCGGGCCGCCAGGGTTGTCGCGTACTGGGGGAGCAGCGTCATGTCGGACGGGGACGACGCTTCCGAGGCGGAGAAGGCCTCGTAGGACGGGACCGTGCCGGTGACGATGCCCAGGTTGGGGGTGCCGGAGGCGGACAGTTCGCGCAGGGACGCCTCTATCGTCGACAGGTGCTCCTCGTGGGACGGGTACTCCGCGGCGAGGGAGGGGTACGCGGCCAGGAGTTCCGCCAGTTCGTCGGCGGGCCAGTGCAGGACCGCGACCGGGAACGGGCGGGAGAGGGCCTCCCGGTGGGCGCCGAGTTCGGCGCGGAGGCGGCTGATCTCCGCCTGGAGCTCCTCCGGGTTCTCCGAGCCGAGTGACCACACACGCTTGGGGTCGTGGAGTTCGTCGAGGGAGACGGGGGAGGAGTGGAGGGTGTCGGCGAGGGCGTCCCAGTCGTCGTGGGCGACGCCCAGCATGCGGCGGACGCGGTGGCGGCCGAAGAGGATGGGGCGGGTGGCGTACGGGGGGTCCGTCACGTCCGCCAGGAGCAGCGTCGCGCCCTCCGTGAACGTCTCCTGCGCCGCCTCCAGCTCGTCGTGCGACTCCAGTGCCTCCGCCACGATCACCCAGGGCGCGGGGTCGCGCGGGGACGCGGCGCGTACTCCGTCGATGATCGCGCGCGCTTCCGCCTCGTGGCCGTACTCCCAGAGGTTCGACGCCTTCAGGGCGCGGACCAGATGGGGGCGCTCCAGGGGTGTCGAGGACGACAGGAGGCGGTCGTAGAGTGCGCTGGCGCCGGGGCGGTCGCCGGCCAGTTCGAGGTGGGCCGCGGCCTGCAGGAGCAGGTGTTCGGCGTCCTCGGGGTAGAGGCCGGAGGTCCGCTCCAGGCGTGCGGCTTCGGCGGTGTGGTCGACGTTCTCGGCAGGCGTGTCGGGGCGCATGGATGACACCGTACTGCCGTCGCCTTACGAAATGGAGAGATCCGCTGGCCAGAGGGTGAGCACGGGCGGCTGATACCCGTTCCGGGGGCGAGGAGGGAGAAGGGGTGACACGGGTGGCGGGTGCCCGGTCGTGGACGGGCTCAAGCCACCACGCCGTCGACCTGCAGGGTCTGGACCGCCCCCGCCGCGAACGGCACGCTCAGTGACTTCCCGTTCAGGCGCGTGTCCGAGTGCGCGGTGTAGAGATCACCGCCGCCGGTGGTGAGGGTGTTCCAGCGGGGGACCAGGCCGCCGGTGGAGCCGGACACGGTGGTGAAGCGGGAGAGGTCGAAGGTCAGGGTCTGGGCGGACGTGGACTTGTTCGCGGCGACGATCACCAGGCGCTTCGCCGTCGCGTCGTACGCCACCACCGCGTAGTCCACGCCCGTGTCCACGATCGTCATTCCGGGCCGGATGTGGCGGCTGAACTGGGCCATCACATAGAGCTTCGTCTCGACCGCGCCGGCCGTCAGGGTGCTTCCGTCGTACTTGATCATGCCCCAGCCCGCTGTCGGGTCCATGACCTGCCAGTAGACCCAGGCGGTCGGGTGCAGCCAGCGGAAATCCAGGAGGAGGTTGCTCGCCAGGCTGAGGCCGGTGCCGTCGCCGTCGCCGTACTCGGAGTTCCACAGGGCCTTGCCGCCGGTGGTCACGGCGTCCGCGTAGAGGAGGTCACGGCGGCCGCCCGAGCCCTGGTAGCCGTGCACGTTGACCCGGTCGACCAGCGCCCTCGTCGTCACCGAGGTTGTAGCGGGCGATGTTCAGACCGAGGCCGGGCAGCGCGGTGCCGTTGCAGGTGACCGACCTGGTGGTGAAGAAGAGGTCCGCGAAGTCGTCCCGGGCCCCGAACACATTGGCCCACCACGCGAGCGAGGTGCCCCAGCCGTCCCATGTCCCGTACGTGGTCGCGGGGTTCACGGCGATGGTCGCGTCGGCGTGCGCGGTTCCTGTCGCCAGGGCGCCACCGAGGACCGTACCGCCCGCCGAGGCCAGCAGTGTTCTGCGTCGGATCACGGCTCTCCACCTCTCCGCACCGTTCAACTGCCGCATATCCGCACGGAGTTGGCTGGCCCGGTCGAGGACGTCGGACCCGCCGACGCCCTCAGGAAGCATCGGGTGTGGCGCGTGGGGTTGTCGAGGGTTGCGACACCCCTTTCCAAAACCGCTGTACGAAGCGGATCGGGCGTGAAGAGGGCCACAGGGGTGGTGACTTGAGCGGGCACGTCCTATGGTGCGGGCCCCGGCGCGACCGGCGGACGTGCCGGGCCGAGGCGTACGGACCGGGGTGATGAGGGGTGCGCGTGCGGGTTCCGGTGGTGCGGCACAGCACTCTGCGCCGGCGTGCCCTGCGCAGGCGCGTCCTGTGGACCGGCGGGGAGCTCCTCGTCACCATCGGTGTCGTCCTCCTGCTCCTCGTCGTCCACCAGTTGTGGTGGACCAACCGGCAGGCCCGGCACGACGCCGACCGCGAGGTGCGGGCGTTGGAGCGGGAATGGGGCGCACCCGGGACGTCTGGGCCGACCGGTCCCTCCGCGGGAGCCGCGGGAGCCGCCGGAGCCGAGCGGGCGGCTACGGAGGCCGGGGACGGGGGCGGGAGCGCCCGGTCCCCGGAACGCGAACGGGGGGCAGGGGCCACCGACACCGCCGGCGCGCCTCGCTGGTCCCAGGCGTACGCCGTCCTCAGCATCCCCCGTCTCGGCCTGCGTGTCCCCGTGGCCGAGGGCGTCGGCAAACGGGACGTCCTCAACAAGGGGTACGTCGGTCACTACAAGGGTTCCCAACAGCCGGGCCAGGCAGGGAACTTCGCGCTCGCCGGGCACCGGAACACCCACGGGGAGCCGTTCCGGTACGTCAACCGGCTGCGGCCCGGGGACACCGTGCGCGTCGAGACGGCGTCCGCCGTCTTCACGTACGCCGTCGACAGGACGCTGCCGCGGACCTCGGCGCGGGACGGCGGGGTCATCGGCCCGGTGCCGCGCAGTACCGTCCGGCCGTCCTACGGCTACAGCGAGCCGGGCTACTACATCACCCTCACCACCTGCACCCCCGAGTACACCTCCACGTACCGCCTGGTGGTGTGGGGGAAGCTGCGGTCCATGAGACCCCGGTGAGTCCCGTCGAGTCCCCGCGGGACCCGGGGGTCCTGGAGGAGCGCCGCTGCCGGGAGCCGTGAACGCCCAGCCCGTGGAACCATTGTGGCCCTCCCGGACGTCGAAGGGGTGCCGGGCCCGGGGCTCGGTCCCGACCCGGCGGGATCCGGGAATGTGCGAGAGCCCGGCGGGACCTGGGAATGTGCGAGAGGAGCAGTGGCCGATGATCCGTCTCCGGGCGACCGTGCGCTCCGCCGTCGCGCCGTTCCCTCGTCCGCTGCCTCTCGTCCTCGTCGTCCTCTTCCTGGCCGAGGTCGTCCTGCTCGACGCCGGTGGTCTCTCGGCCGCCGTCGCCGTCGCCTTCGCCGCCACCACGGCGGTCGGCTCCGCCCTCGCGGTCTGCGCCGTCCTCGCCGCGCGCTGCGCCCCCGTCGTCCCGCGTACGAGGGTCCGTACGGCCCTCCGTGACCGCGAGCACCGTACGGCCTTCCTGCCGCAGCGTGATCCCGACGCGGCGGGGCGCAGACGTCCCCGGGCACCGGGGTCCGGCCTCCCGGCGACCACCGCGTAGGCCACGGCCCCCTTCCGTACGTTTCCTGTCTTCCGTATGACCGACGTGGCTCACGCGGGTCGTCATGCCGACATCTGTATCGACTCCGGCACGACGAGACCCTCGGAGGGCTCATCCATGTCCACGCTCATGTCCGCTTTCGGCACTCTGGTCGAGCAGGTCGCCGACCTGCTGCAGCCGCTGTTCCACGCCTCCGCGGCCGCCGCCGCGATCGTTCTCATCACCGTGCTCGTACGGCTGCTCGTGCACCCTCTGTCCCGGGCGTCGGCACGAGGGCAGCGGGCGCGTACCGCTCTGCGCCCACGGGTCGCCGAGCTGCGCGAGAAGCACGGCGGCAACCCGGAGAAGTACCAGAAGGCGCTGCTGGAACTGCACGCGCGGGAGAAGGTGTCGCCGCTGGCCGGCTGCCTGCCCGGTCTTCTGCAGATACCTGCCTTCGTCCTCCTCTACCACCTGTTCTCCGGTACGACGCTCGGCGACGGCCCCGACGGGCTGCTGAACCACCGGCTGTTCAGCGCGCCGCTCGGCCACCGGTACGCGGACGCGCTCGGGGACGGCGGGGTGTTCGGGGCCCAAGGGCTGGTCTACCTGGGCCTGTTCGCGGTGGTCGCCCTGGTCGCGACCTTCAACTACCGGCGTACGAAGCGGACGGCGGCCGCCGCGGCGTCGGAGGCCGGCGGCGAGCAGCAGATCCCCGGGCTCGGCGCGGTCGGCGCGTTCATGCCGTTCCTCTCCTACTTCACGCTCCTCACCGTGGCGTTCGTACCGCTGGCGGCCGCGCTGTACGTCGTGACCAGTACGACGTGGAGCGCGGCGGAGCGGGCGGTGCTGTACCCCTGAGGGTGCGGGCAGGGGGCAGGGGGCCGTGGGCTGTGGGCCGGGCGAGGTGGTGGGCGGTCCAGTCCGTGAACTGGGTATTGCGGACTGGACGCGCACCTTGGAGGATCGACCAGTCCTCCGATGGCTGCACCCATCGGTGGCTGCCCGCGATCGAGGGAGATTGTGACCATGAAGCTGCTGCGAGTCGGTACTGCGGGATCGGAGCGGCCCGCGCTGCTCGACACCGAGGGAACCCTCCGGGACCTGTCGGGTGTCGTCCCGGACATCGACGGGCCGCTGCTCGCCGACGACGCGGCGCTCGGCCGGATCCGTGCGGCCGCCGAGTCGGGGGAGCTGCCCGCGCTGGACGCGGCGGGGCTGCGGGTCGGGCCGCCGCTCGCCCGTATCGGCAAGGTCGTCTGCATCGGCCTGAACTACCACGACCACGCCCGGGAGACCGGGGCCGAGCCGCCCGCCGAGCCGGTGATCTTCTTCAAGGCCGCGGACACGGTGGTCGGGCCGCACGACACCGTGCTCGTGCCGCGCGGGTCGGTCAAGACCGACTGGGAGGTGGAGCTGGCGGTGGTGATCGGACGTACCGCGCGCTATCTGCCGTCCCATGAGGAGGCGCTCGCGCACGTCGCCGGGTACGCGGTCGCGCACGACGTCTCCGAACGCGAGTTCCAGATCGAGCGCGGGGGCACCTGGGACAAGGGCAAGAACTGCGAGACGTTCAATCCGCTGGGGCCGTGGCTGGTGACCGCGGACGAGGTCCCGGACCCGCAGAACCTGGCGCTGAGGCTGTGGGTCAACGGCGAGCTCAAGCAGGACGGCACGACGGGCGAGCAGATCTTTCCGGTCGCCGAAGTGGTCCGCTACGTGAGCCAGTTCATGACCCTTTACCCGGGTGACGTCATCAACACCGGTACGCCGGCGGGGGTGGCGCTGGGGCAGCCGGAGCCGAAGCCGTATCTGCGGGCCGGGGATGTCGTGGAACTGGAGATCGAGGGGCTGGGGAGGCAGCGGCAGGTCTTCGGGGCGGCGTAGGGCTTCGCCGGGTGCGGGTGCGGGTGCGGGGCCGTGGGGTCGTAGGGGTTGGGCGCGCGGTTCCCCGCGACCCTTGGAGGGGCGGGGCTTCGCCCCGGCCCCTCTGGGGTGGTGGTTCGCTGCGGGTGGGTGGGGGCTGAGCGCGCAGTTCCCCGCGCCCCTGAAGGCCGGGGGCTGCGCCCCTGCCTTTTCCGGTCGGGGTGTCGGGTGTGGGTGGGTGGGGGTTGGGCGCGCGGTTCCCCGCGCCCCCGAAGGCATGGGGGCTGCACCCCTGCCTTTCCCGGTCGGGGTGTCGGGTGCGGGTGGGGGTTGGGCGCGCGGTTCCCCGCGCCCCCGAAGGCATGGGGGCTGCACCCCTGCCTTTCCCGGTCGGGGTGTCGGGTGGTGTGCGGTTTCCCGCGCCCCTGGCGGGGCGCGGGTCCCTTGAGGTCAGAGGGTCAGGAAGTGGGTCAGGGCCTCGACCACCATCGCGTGGTCGTCCAGTTGGGGCAGGCCCGAGACCACCACGGTGCCGATCACGCCCGCGCCCTCGACCGTGACCGGGAACGCGCCGCCGTGGGCCGCGTACGTGTCGGGGTCGAGGCGGGAGGACTCCTCGAAGGTCGTGCCCTTGGCGCGGAAGCGGGTGCCGACCAGGAGCGACGAGCAGCCGTAGCGTTCGACGACCCGGCGCTTGCGGTCGATCCAGGCGTCGTTGTCCGGGGTGGAGCCGGGCAGCGCCGCGTGGAAGAGCTGCTGGCCGCCCCGCCGGATGTCGACGGCGACGGGGGCGCGGCGCTCACGGGCGAGCTCGACGAGGAGCGTGCCCAGCGTCCACGCGTCGTCGTGGGTGAACCGGGGAAGCACCAACCGGCGCTCCTGCTCCTCCAGTTCCGCGATGTCCGGGGCGCTCACAGGGCCACCACCGTGTTCTCGCGGGCGGAGCGGTGCGCCGCCTCGAGCACGTCGAGCGCTGCCGCCGCCTCGTGCGCGGTGACCGGGTTCGGCCCGCCGTCGCGCAGGGCGGCCGCCACCGCCGCGTAGTACGCGGGGTACGCGCCCGGGAGCGTGGGCTCGGGCCGGCCGCCTCCGGAGAGCGGGGACTCGCCGGAACCCACCCGGCCCCACAGGGACTCGGGCTCGACACCCCACTCGGCCGTCACGCCGGGACGTCCGCCCTCGCGCAGCTCCGCCTCCTGCGGGTCGAGGCCGTGCTTCACGTAACCGGCCCGCGAGCCGAGGACGCGGAAGCGAGGGCCGAGCTGCGCGGTGGTCGCGGAGACGTAGAGGTGGGAGCGGACGCCGCTCGTGTGCGTGATCGCGATGAAGGTGTCGTCGTCGGTCACCGCGCCGTCGCGACGGACGACCGCCTCGGCGTACACCGAGGCCGCGGGGCCGAAGAGGACGAGCGCCTGGTCGACGACGTGGCTGCCGAGGTCGTAGAGGAGACCTCCGATCTCTGCCGGGTCGCCGGACTCGCGCCAGCCGCCCTTGAGCTGCGGACGCCAGCGCTCGAAACGGGACTCGAAGCGCCACACGTCGCCGAGCTCGCCCTCGTCGAGCAGCTTGCGGACGGTCAGGAAGTCGTTGTCCCAGCGGCGGTTCTGGAAGACCGAGAGGAGGAGGCCGCGCTCGTCGGCCAGGGCGGCGAGCTCCCGGGCCTCGGCCGCCGTGCCGGCGAGCGGCTTGTCGACGACGACCGGGAGGTCCGCCTTGAGGGCGGCGGTCGCGAGGGGGACGTGGGTCTTGTTCGGAGAGGCGATGACGACCAGGTCCAGCTCGTCGGCGCGTGCCCAGAGGTCGTCGGGGGTGGCGGCGAAACGCACCTGGGGGAACTCGGCGCGGGCCTGCTCCTGCCGCTCCGGGTTCGAGGTGACGATCGTGTCCAGGGCCAGGCCCTCGGTCGCGGCGATCAGCGGGGCGTGGAAGACGGAGCCCGCGAGCCCGTAGCCGATGAGGGCCACGCGGAGGGGGGCGCCGGGGGCGGAACCTGCTTCAGGACCTGTGTCAGTCGTGCTTCCTGTCATGGCTCCACTTTCGCAACGCTGTTGCCAAAGTGCAAGCGCGGGGGACAATGGCGTACGTGAACAGGAGCAGCGGGGAGTCGGGAGCGAGTCTGGCGGGGCGGCTCGAGGGGGCGGGGGCGAATCTGCTCGCCCTGCGCAGCCACAACGGGGCGCTCGTGCTCGACCTGCTGCGGACGGCGGGCACGACGGGCATCAGCCGTCTCGAACTCGCCGAGCGCACCGGGCTGACCCCGCAGGCGGTCAGCAAGATCACCGCCCGGCTGCGGGCGGACGGGCTGGCGGCGGAGGCGGGGCAGCGGGCCTCGACGGGCGGCAAGCCGCGTACCGTGCTGCGGCTCGTCCCCGAGGCCGGGCACGCGGTCGGGCTCCACCTCGACCGGGACGAGCTGACGGCGGTGCTCTGCGATCTCGCGGGCGTGGTGGTCGCCGAGCGGAAGGTGCCGCTCGGCCTGGGGGCCGGGGCGGGGGCAGTCGTCGGCGGGGCGGCGCGGGAGGTCGAGGCGCTGATCGAGGGGGCCGGCGTGTCCGTGCTGGGGCTGGGCGTCGCGCTGCCCGGACCGCTCGACCACGCGCGGGGGACGCTGCACCGGGTCACGGGGTTTCCGGAGTGGGACGGGTTCCCGCTGCGGGACGCGCTGGCGGGGCGGCTCGGGGTGCCGGTGGTGGTGGACAAGGACACCAACGCGGCGGCGCTGGGGCTGGCGGTGGGCGGCTGTGGGCCTGTGCGTGAACCGGGGGCCGGGCGCGGTGACGGGTTCGGTGACGGCGGCAGCTACGACGACAGCCACGGCGACAGCCGAGACGGCAAGCACGACGGCAGTCACGACGACAGCCACCGCGACAGCCGAGACGGTAGTTACGACGACAGCCGAGATGGCAGGCACGACGGCAGCCGAGACGGCAGTCACGACGCCAGTCACGACGGCAGTCACGTCGGCAGTCACGACGACAGCCGAGATGGCAGTCGCGACGGCAGTGACGGAACCGGTGACCGTGCCGGGGGCCACGGCGTCGGCCGTGACCGGGTGCGAGGCGGCGGAGTCGACGGCGGTCGGAGCGGCGGCGGCGTTCGCGTGGGCGGGGAGGCGGCGTTCGCCTATCTGCATCTCGGTACCGGTCTCGGGGCCGGGCTCGTGTTCGGCGGGGCCGTGCACCGGGGCGCCCGTACCGGAGCGGGGGAGTTCGGGCACCAGGTCATTCAACTGGACGGCCCCCTGTGCGACTGCGGCAACCGTGGCTGCGTCGAGGCACTGTGCCTTGCCGCGGTGGGACGCGGGGCCGTGGACGAGGCGGCTCGCGTGCTGGGCGCGGGGGCCGCGAATCTGGTCGGGTTGCTGGACATCGACCTGGTGCTGCTCGGGGGCCGTACGGTCGCGGCCCATCAGGAGACCTTCGTACGGGGTGTCGGCACGGTGCTGGGGGAGCGGGCCCGGCGGGAGGGCACGGACACGGTTCCGGTGCGGATCGCTCCCGGCGGGGCGCGCGGGGTGGCGGAGGGGGCGGCGCAGTTGTTGCTGGCCCCGCTGTTCGGGCGGGGAGAGGGCTGAGGCGTAGAGGCGGCGCGCGAGGGCGGCGAGGGCGGCGAGGGTGACGAGGGAGGCAAAGGCGGCGAGGGCGGCGAGGGCCGTGGAACCGGAGCCTCGAGCGTGAGGCAGGGGCTCGGGTGCGCCCGCTCGTCCTCCGCGCTTCCCGGGTCCGCTGTTCGAGGGGATCCACGGGGCCGATCGGGGTCCCGGGCGGGCGTGGCGACGCGGGGTCGCCGGGCGGGAGTGGCAGGGTCTCGCGTGCCGTTGCCCGTTACCGCCTGACGCTCCTGGTCCCCACCGTCCTCGATCGGCAAAGGCCCTTCATGCGACCGCGCCCGTCCCTCCCACCCGTCCTGAACCGCCTCCCGCTCGCCCCGGCCGCCGCCGCGCCCGCCCTCGCCCTCGTCCTCGCCCTGGCGCCCGTCCCCGCCCTGGCGCCCGTCCCCGCCCACGCGCGCGTCCCCGCCCACGCGCGCGTCGCCCGCACGGACCCCGGTCCCACCTGTGCCGCCCCCGACACCCGCGCCTTCCCGGTCAAGACCCGGATCCACGGGGGGCCCGGCACCTTCGAGGCCGGTGGCGGCTTCGGGACCTGGTACATCGACCTGACCAACACCACGGCGCACACCTGCGGCGACATCCATCCGGTCGTCGTGCTGGTGGACGGCAAGCGGGTGCTGCGGCCGAAGCAGGCGCGGATGGAGTTCTTCGAGGGCGAGAAGCCGCATCCGGTGACGTTCGAGAAGAGCGACGAGGACGAGAACGTAGGGGCGTTCGACGACGGGTTCCCGGGGTTCACGGTGGGGCCGGGGCGGACGGTCACCGTGAAGGTCAGGCTGGCCGTGACCTCGGACGCCGTGCCGAACGACGTCGTCGCCAACGCGGCGGTCGTCCAGCGGCGCGGCGACGACGGGAACTGGGTGGGGGAGTCGAACGACTACCGGTTCCGGATCGAGGGCGGTGACGCTGACGTCCCCGGGACCGCGGAGAACCACGGCCGCACCGACGGCGGCGGCACCGGTGGGGGGAACGGCGGGGGCGGCAGCGGCGGTGGCGACGGAGGGGGAAGTGGCGGGGGCAACGGCGGTGGCGACGGAGGGGGGAATGGCGGCGATGACGGAGGCGGCAGCGCCACCCCTGACCAGGGTGGTGGCAGCGGCGGGACCGGCGCGGGTGCCGCGACCGGCGGGGGCGGGTCCGGCGCCGGCGCGGGCGGTGGTGACGGCGGCGGAAGCGGCGGCGACGGGGGGACGGGCGGCGACGGAGGTACCGGCGGGGGTACGGGCGGCGACAGGGGTACGGGCGGAGTCTCCGCCGCGGACGAGCTCGCCGAGACCGGTCCCGGCGCGCCGCACGGATTCGGCGTGGCGGGCGTGATCGGCGTGTTCGCGACCGGCGTCGCCCTGTTCGTGGCGGCCCGCCGGGCCCGGTCCGATCGCCGCTGAGCCTTAGGTGCGTGCCTGGTCCGTGCGCCGTTGAGTCTTCGGTGCGGACCTGCTCCGATCGCCGCTGAGCCTTAGGTGCGTGCCTGGTCCGTGCGCCGTTGAGTCTTCGGTGCGGACCTGCTCCGATCGCCGCTGAGCCTTCGGTGCGAACCTGGTCCGTACGCCGCTGAGTCTTCGGTGCGGACCTGGTCCGATCGCCGCTGAGTCTTCGGTGTGTGCCCGGTCCGTACGTCGCCGGGCCCTCCCGCGGGCACGGCCGCGCGTTCCGTCTGCGACCATCCCACCCGTGGACTACCCGAACGACCAGGCCCCCGGCGCCCCCGTCCGCTCCGGCATCCCGGAGCACGGCCGCATCCCCAAGTACTACGCGGTGAAGGCGCACATCGCCCTGCTGATCGAGGAGTTGGGCGAGGGCGGCCTCCTGCCGACCGAGCGGGACCTCGCCGAGCAGTACGGGGTCGCCCGCGAGACCGTACGCCAGGGCCTGCGCGAACTGCTGCTCGAAGGGAAACTGCGGCGGCAGGGGCGCGGGACGGTCGTCGCGGGGCCGAAACTGGAGCAGCCGCTGTCCCTCGCGAGCTACACCGAGGGCGTCCGGCGGCAGGGGCGCACCCCCGGCCGTACGCTGATCAGTCTCGATCGTTTCCCCTGCCCCGAGACGCTCGCGGCGGAGGCGGGGCTCACGCGCGGCGAGCCCGTCTGGCACATGGAGCGGGTGCTGCTCGCGGACGACGAGCGGGTCGGGCTGGAGAGCACGTATGTCGCCGTGGCGCGCGTACCGCACCTCGACCGCGACTTCACGCCGGACTCGTCCTTCTACGCGTACCTCCACGACCGGCTCGGTATCGCGTTCGGCGACGCGGACGAACGCATCGAGACCGTGCTGGCCACCCCGCGCGAGGCGCTGCTCATCGGCACGCCGCCGGCCCTGCCGATGATCCTGATCCACCGTGTCTCGCGGGACACGGAGCGGCGGCCGCTGGAGCGGGTGCGGACGCTCTACCGGGGGGACCGCTTCTCCTTCACGGCCCACCTGGGGGGATGATCCGAGCCATGTTCGGGCGGGCTCCGGCCCGCCTCTTTTCATAACGACAAGATAACGGGTCTAGCCCAAACGTGATGGGCAGTTCACCATCTGGTTGCAGTGCGGACCCTTCCGATTCCCCCGTACCGAGGAGCGTTGCCGTCGTGAGAGTGATAGTTGTCGGAGCCGGAGTGGTGGGCACCCTGCATGCCTGGCACGCAGTGGAGCGCGGCCACGAGGTCGTCCAGATCGAGCGCGAGGCTGAGGCCCGCGGGGCCTCGCTGCGCAACTTCGGGCAGATCTGGGTGAGCGGCCGTGCCGGAGGAGAGGAACTCGAGACCGCCCTGCGGGCGCGGGAGCTGTGGGAGTCGATCGGGGCGCGCGTGCCCGGCCTCGGCTTCCGGGCCAACGGATCGCTGACCCCGCTGCGGGGGGAGCGCGAACTGGCCGTCGCCGAGGCCGCCCTGGCCCGTGACGACGCCGCCGCCCGCGGCTACAAGCTGTTCACGCCCGACGAGGCGCGCGCGCTGAACCCGGCCCTGCGGGGGACGTTCGAGGCCGCCCTGTACTGCGAGCGCGACGCCGCCGTCGAGCCCCGCACCGCCCAGCTCGCTCTGCGCGAACAGCTGCTGCGGTCCCCGGGCTACACCTTCCTGCCGGGGCGCGAGGTCCGGGACGTGATCGGTGAGCACGCCGTGCGCGACGACCACGGGGACGTGCACACCGGTGACGTCGTCGTGCTGTGCACGGGCGCCTGGCTGGGCGGTCTCGTACGGGAGCTGGCCGGTCCCGAGCTGCCCGTGCGGCGCGTACGGCTGCAGATGATGCAGACCGACCCCCTCGGCGAGCCGCTCGCGACCTCGGTCGCCGACGCCGACAGCTTCCGGTACTACCCCGCCTACCGCAGCCCCGCCCTGGACGAGCTCAACACGCTCCAGCCGCAGGCCCCGACCGCCGCCGAGCACCGGATGCAACTGCTCATGGTGCAGCGCGCGGACGGCGGGCTGACCATCGGCGACACCCACGAGTACGAACACCCCTTCGCCTTCGACACCCTCGAAGACCCCTACGACCACCTCACCGAGGTCGTCGAGTCCTTCCTCGGACGCCCGCTGCCGAAGATCCGGCGCCGCTGGGCCGGGGTGTACGCGCAGTGCACGGACACCAGCCGGGTCGTGCACCGGCAGCGGGTGCGGGACGCGGTGTGGCTCGTCACCGGGCCCGGCGGGCGCGGAATGACCTGTTCACCGGCGATCGCCGAGACCACAGCCAACGAACTGGGATGGTGAAAGAGAGGGTGGAGGAAATGACCACGGACACACGGCTCGTCGTCCTCGACATGGCCGGCACCACCGTCGCCGACGGCGGCCTGGTGGAGCGGGCGTTCGCGGTGGCCGCTGGAGAACTGGGCGTCGAGCCCGGATCCGCGGACCACGCCGGGAAACTGGACTACGTCCGGGCCACCATGGGCGAGTCCAAGATCTCCGTCTTCCGGCACCTGTTCGGCGAGGAACCCCTCGCCCAGCGGGCCAACGCCGCCTTCGAGAGGGCCTACGGGGAACTCGTCGACGGCGGGCACATCGCGCCGGTCGCCGGGGCGCGCGAGGCGATCGAGGCGCTCACCGGGTCCGGGCGGACCGTCGTGCTGAGCACCGGGTTCGCCCGTGTCACCCAGGACGCGATCCTCGACGCCCTGGGCTGGCGGGACCTGGTACCGCTCACCCTGTGCCCGGCGGACGCGGGCGGCCGGGGACGCCCGTACCCCGACATGGTCCTGGAGGCGTTCCTGCGGACCGGGGCCGCCCAAGGCGTCCAGCAGATCGCGGTCGTGGGCGACACCTCCTACGACATGCTCAGCGGGGTACGCGCCGGCGCCGGCCTGGTCGCGGGCGTGCTGACCGGCGCGCACGACGACGCGGCACTGCGCGCCGCCGGAGCCGGGCACGTGCTCGGCTCCGTGGCCGAACTGCCCGCCCTGCTCCTCGGATCCGACCGGCCCGGCGGGAACGGGCGATGACCAGCGGAATCCGCTTCGACCGGGTGTCCGTCGCCTACGACGGCACCACGGTCCTCGACGCCCTCGACCTGACCGTCGAACCCGGCGAGGTCATGGCGCTGCTCGGGCCCTCCGGATCCGGGAAGACCACCGCGCTGCGGGCCGTCGCGGGGTTCGTACGGCCCGCCTCCGGGCGGGTGTTCATCGGCGGCCGGGACGTGACCGACCTGCCGCCCCACCGGCGTGGCATCGGCATGGTGGTGCAGCAGTACGCGCTCTTCCCGCACCTGCGCGTCGAGGACAACGTCGCCTTCGGGCTCAAGGCGCAAAAGGTCGCCAGGAGCGAGATCCGCGGGCGGGTCGCCGAGGCGCTGGAGATGACCGGGATGGCGGCCTACGCCCGGCGCCATCCCCGGGAGCTGTCCGGCGGACAGCAGCAGCGCGTCGCCATCGCGCGAGCGCTCGCCATCCGGCCCGGCGTGCTCCTCCTCGACGAGCCGCTGTCCGCCCTCGACGCGCAGCTGCGCTCCGGAATGCTCGCCGAACTCGCCCGGCTGCACCGCGAGTTGCCGGACGTCTCGATCCTGTACGTCACCCACGACCAGGTCGAGGCACTCACCCTGGCCGACCGGATCGCGGTCATGGACCGGGCACGGCTGCGGGACTGCGGGACACCGCGGGAGCTGTACCGGTCGCCGCGGACCGAGTTCACGGCGTCCTTCGTGGGCAACGCCAACCTGCTGCCCGTGACCGTCGGGTCCGGGACCGTCTCCCTCGCCGGGACCGAGCTGAAGGTCGACACCGCGGACGCCGCTCCCGGCGCCTCGGCGACCCTGTGCGTCAGGCCCCACCTCGTCGGCCTCGGCCCCGGCCCCAACCAGGTCACCGGGACCGTCAGCGAGGTGCAGTGGCGCGGCTCCACCCACCGGCTGTACGTCGACGTGGCGGGCCACCGGGTGATGACGGACCTCCGCGAGCTGCGCGAACCCCCCGTCCACGGCGACCCGGTGACGCTGCACTTCGCCCCCGACGACGCCGTACTGCTGTCGGCGGGGGTGACCGCGGATGGCTAGCGCCGTGGCGACCGCCCCCGCGACGGCGCCCGCCGGGTCCCGCCGGCGGATACCGCCGTGGGCCTGGGCGCTGCCGCCCGTCGCCGTCCTCGGCCTCGTCTTCCTCTACCCCCTCGCCCTCGTCGTCCAGCAGTCCTTCCGGCCGGACACGGGAGGCACCTCGGCGCAGGCGTACGGCGACGTGTTCGCGTCCACCGCCTTCCGGGAGGCGCTCGGCACCACCGTGTGGCTGGCGGTCGGCTCGACGGCCGGATGTCTCGTCCTCGGGTTCGCGCTCGCCCTGGTCATCGCGTTCGTGCCGTTCCCCGGGGGAAAGGCCGTCGCCCGGTTCATCGACGTCTTCCTGTCCTTCCCGTCCTTCCTCATCACGCTCGCCCTGCTGTTCCTCTACGGCAGCGTGGGCATCGCCAACGGACTGTGGACGGACGCGACCGGCGCCGCCGAGGGGCCGTTCCAGTTCCTCACCACGCCGTGGGGCGTACTGCTCGCCGAGATCACGTACTTCACCCCGTTCGTGATGCGGCCCCTGCTCGCCGCGTTCGCGAACATCGAGACCGCCCAGCTGGAGGTGGCGTCCTCGCTGGGGGCGCGGCCCGCGCGGATCGTGCGACAGGTGATCCTGCCCGAGGCGCTGCCCGCGCTGGCGGCCGGCGGCAGCCTCGTCCTGGTGCTGTGCCTCAACGAGTTCGGGATCGTCCTGTTCACCGGCGCGAAGGGGGTCACGACCCTGCCGATGCTCGTCTACGGCAAGGCGATCCTGGAGTCCGACTATCCGGGCGCCTGCGTCGTCGCCGTCGTCAACGTCCTGATCTCCGTGGGCCTCTACGGCCTGTACCGGGTGGTGAGCCGTCGTGCTGGTGCATAGCCGCAAGGGGAAGTGGGCCACCTGGGCCGTGTTCTTCCTGCTCTTCCTGCCCCTGTTCGCGCTGCCGCTCCTCGTCGTCCTGGCCGCCTCGTTCGCCACCAACTGGTCGAGCGCCCTCCCGTCCGGCTTCACGACCGGGCACTACACGGCCGCCACCCGCGGCGAGTCGCTCCAGGCCCTGACCACCAGCCTGGTCACGGCGCTCACCGCGAGCGTCCTCGCGCTGGTCGTCGGCACCTGGGCGGCGCTCGCCGCGCACGCCCTCAAGCGACGGGGGGCGCGCGTCCTCGACGCGCTGTTCATGCTGCCGGTCGCCGTGCCCTCGGTCGTCGTCGGCCTGGCGGTCCTCGTCGCCTTCTCGAAGCCGCCGGTGCTGCTCAACGGCACCCGGTGGATCGTCATCCTCGCGCACGCCGTTCTTGTCACGGCGTTCGCCCATCAGTCGGTGTCGGCCGCGATCGTGCGACTCGACCCGGCGTACGAACAGGCGGCCGCCTCGCTCGGCGCCCGGCCCTCGTACGTGCTGTGGCGGGTGCGGCTGCCCTTGCTGCTGCCCTCGCTGACCGCCGCGGCCGGCCTCTGCTTCGCCCTGTCCATGGGCGAGTTGAGCGCCACCATGATGCTCTACCCGCCGGACTGGACACCGCTCCCCGTCCAGATCTACGCCGCCACGGACCGCGGTGCCCTCTTCACCGGTTCCGCCCTCGCCGTGGTCCTCATGACCGCCACCGTGCTCGTCCTGTTCGCCGTGTCCCGGATCCGGACCAGGGCGACCTACCGCTGACCTTCCGCTGACCGACCGATCCACCGATCCAGTTCGTCACCGATCCGCCCCGCCGCGCAAGGAGTTCATCTCGCCATGCCCAGAAACACGCACCTCAAGTCGATCGCCGCCGTCGTCGGCGCCCTCGCCCTCGCCTCCACCCTCACCGCCTGCGGTGGCGACTCCGCCGCCTCGGACGCCAAGGTCGTCACCGTCTACAGCGCCGACGGCCTCAAGGGCGAGAACGGCGACGGCTGGTACGACCAGGTCTTCAAGGACTTCGAGAAGCAGACCGGGATCAAGGTCAAGTACGTGGAGGGCGGCTCGGGCGAGGTGGTCCAGCGCGCCGTGCGCGAGAAGACCAACCCGCAGGCCGACGTCCTCGTCACCCTCCCGCCGTTCATCCAGCAGGCCGACGGCAAGGGACTGCTGCAGAAGTACGCCCCGAAGGGCTCGGACCAGGTGGACGGCGCCGACAAGGCCACCGACGGCACCTGGACCTCCGTCGTCAACAACTACTTCGGCTTCGTCTACAACAAGAAGGAGCTGAAGCAGGCGCCCACCAGCTGGGACCAGCTGCTCGACGCGGCGTACAAGAACAAGCTCCAGTACTCCACCCCGGGTGTCGCCGGTGACGGAACCGCCGTGCTCATCAAGGCGATCCACGACTTCGGCGGCAAGGACGCGGCGCTCGCCTACCTGAAGAAGCTCCAGGCCAACAACGTCGGCCCGTCCGCCTCCACCGGCAAGCTCGCCCCCAAGGTCGACAAGGGCGAACTGCTGGTCGCCAACGGCGACGTCCAGATGAACCACGCGCAGTCCAAGGACATGCCGAACCTCGGCATCTGGTTCCCGCGGGCCACCGACAAGGCCGCCGACGCCGCCGGCAGGCCCACCACCTTCGCGCTCCCCTACGCCGGGGCCCTCGTCGCCAAGGCGCCGCACAGCGAGAACAGCAGGAAGCTCCTCGACTTCATGCTCTCCGCCAAGGCGCAGCAGCAGGTCAGCGAGATCGGCGGAGGCTTCTCGGCGCGGGGGGACGTCAAGGCCACCGACGCCAACGCCATCGCCCTGACCAAGCTCATGGACGGGGTCGAGGTCTTCGCGCCGGACTGGGCCGACATCGACAAGAACCTCACGTCGTACGTCGACGACTGGAAGTCGGCCACGGGCAGCTGACACCCCGGACCCCACGCCCGGCCCCGGGGTACCGGTTGATCAGCGGGGTGCGGATCGAACAGGCCTGACCAGCTCGGGATCGTACGGCCCTGACTAGGCTGGGGGGCGTCGGCACAGCGTCGTTCCGGCGCCCCCGGATCCAGTGCGTACGAACGCCAGGACGGCAGGAGACCCAGCAGATGTCAGAGCGCAAGCCCATCGAGTCGTGGCTCACCGACATGGACGGTGTGCTCATCCACGAGGGCGTGCCGATCCCCGGCGCCGACGCCTTCATCAAAAGGCTGCGGGAGTCCGGTAAGCCGTTCCTGGTGCTCACGAACAACTCCATCTACACCGCCCGTGACCTGCACGCCCGGCTCCGCCGCATGGGCCTGGACGTCCCGGTGGAGAACATCTGGACCTCCGCCCTCGCCACCGCCAAGTTCCTGGACGCCCAGCGCCCCGGCGGCACCGCCTACGTCATCGGCGAGGCGGGTCTGACCACCGCGCTGCACGACATCGGGTACGTCCTGACCGACCACGAGCCGGACTACGTGGTCCTCGGCGAGACCCGTACCTATTCCTTCGAGGCGATGACGCAGGCGGTCCGGCTGATCAGGGGCGGCGCCCGGTTCATCGCGACCAACCCCGACGAGACCGGCCCGTCAACCGAGGGCCCGCTGCCCGCCACCGGCGCCGTCGCCGCGCTGATCACCAAGGCGACCGGGAAGCAGCCGTACTTCGCGGGCAAGCCGAACCCGCTGATGATGCGGACGGGCCTGAACGCCATCGGGGCGCACTCCGAGACCAGCGCGATGATCGGCGACCGCATGGACACCGACGTGCTGGCCGGCCTGGAGGCGGGGATGGAGACCTACCTGGTACTGACCGGTCTCACCACGCGCGAGGAGATCGAGAAGTACCCGTTCCGGCCCTCGAGGATCGTCGACTCGATCGCGGACCTCGTCGACCGGGTCTAAACCATTTGTGACCCGTCCGGAGTAGTCGTCCGCGTCAGCGGATGCGTCGTGCGGCCGTCGGGGGGAGTCTCCAGATATCTGGAGGTTCACGATGGGTTCACGGAAACTCACTCTCTGCACCGGTGCGGTCGTCGCTGCCGTGCTGACTCCCACCGCCTGCCTGGCCGCGCCGGCCCCCGCCGCGTACGCGACCGCTCCCCGAAGTGACGCGGCGGGCGTCTCGGTGACACCCGCGGTCCCCGCGCCCGGCAGCGACATCCGGCTGCGGGCACAGGGCTGCACGGGAAGCACGGGCACCGCGGCGTCCGCCGCGTTCGTGTCGGACGCGCGGCTCACGGGTTCGGACGGCGTGCTCACCGGCGAGACCCGGGTCCGCACCTCGCTGTCGCCCGGCACCTATGACGTGACGGTCGGCTGCGAGGGCGGGCAGGGCCGGCGGCAGGTCGCGGGCTCCGTGACCGTCACCGGGCAGGCGGAACCGCTCTCCACGCTCTCCGCCCCCGCGTCGCTCCCGGCCTCGCCCATCGCCCCGGTGCACGCGGGCGGTGGCGGCACCGCGCGTGCCGACGGGAACGGCAGGCACACGGTGGCCGTGGACGCGCGCGCGACCGGCCCCGGGACCCGCCAGGCGGTGATCGGTCTCGTCCTCGCGGGCGTCGCCGCGGTGGCCGTGGCGCTGCGCAGCGCCCGCCGCGGCCGGGACACCTCGGAGTGACATGCCGGACAGGGAGCGTTTCTCAGGTGCCGGGCGGCTGCTGACGGGCTTCGCCTGGGTGCTGCTGCTGATCGGACTGTGGCTGTGGGGCCGGGAGGTGACCGACGTACGGCTGGGGATGTCGGCGCCGACCACGGGAGACATCGCGGCGGTGGGACGGCCGCCGGAGGTCCGGATGCCTTCCCCGCTGAAGCCGCTCGGCGGGGCGCGGCCCCAGCGCGTCGACATTCCGTCGATGGGGGTGCGGGCGCCGGTCGTGGCCCGCGGGCTCGACACGCAGGGCGCCATCGATCCGCCGCCCTACGAGCAGCCGGGCGTCGTCGGCTGGTACGCCGCCGGAGTGCAGCCGGGGTCGGCCGGGACCGCGCTGTTCGTGGGGCACGTCGACACCGAGACCCGGCCCGCGGTCTTCTACAAGCTCAGCGCGATGCGGCCGGGCCAGACGGTCCGGGTGATGCGCGACGACGGGACCGTCGCCGAGTTCACCGTGGACGACGTCGCGGTCTTCCCGCGCGATCACTTCGACGCCCAACAGGCGTACGGGCCACGGCAGTCGGGTCGGGCCGAGCTGAGGCTCGTCACCTGCGGCGGCACCTTCGACCGGACCCGCCGTACGTACACCGCGAACGTGGTCGTGTCCGCGTACCTCACCGGCAAGGCTTCCTGAACCCGGGCGGCCCGCGGACGGCCCGGTCCCCTGG
Organism: Streptomyces sp. NPDC057950; assembly: GCF_042887295.1. Taxonomy (NCBI): domain Bacteria; kingdom Bacillati; phylum Actinomycetota; class Actinomycetes; order Kitasatosporales; family Streptomycetaceae; genus Streptomyces; species Streptomyces sp. NPDC057950. Next base: position 224,273 of record NZ_JBHVPP010000004.1, on the reverse strand, counting down.
ACCCGGCACACCTGGTCCGGCCGGCGGCCCGCTCCCCCCGGGGCCACCGACCGGACTGGTCCTCGACCGCGCACGCACGGGCTGCGGGAGTAACCCGGCGACGGCGCGGGAGGTTCTGAGACCATTCCGGACATCGCGAACCACGGGGAGGAGCTCGGTGATCGGGACGACCGGCATGGCGCGCCCGGCCTGAGCCGGGGGCGTTCGAGGCAACTGTAGAGCCGATGGGCGTTCCGGCCTAGAGGCTGTCGGACGCCGGTCGACAGCCGGTGGCACTGTGTGATCCGCCCAGGTGACGGCCGCTTCCGGGGTGGCCGGTGAACTCCTCATACGGGCGGGGGCCGTTCGGCGTCCAGGCCGTCCCGGTCCAGCGAGCCCTCCACCGCCCGCGCCGCGGCCTCGTCGAGCGGCATCCGGTGCCGGCGCGCGTACCGGCGCAGTGCCGCGAATGCCTGGTCCACCCCCGTGTTCCAGCGCTCGGCGAGCATCCCCTTCGCCTGCTCCACGCGGACGCGGTGGGAGAGCGCCGACTGCAACTGCCCCGCCAGCGCGCGGTATTCGGCGTGCAGCCGCTGGTTGTGCAGTCCGGCGGCCCCCGCCTCGGCGAGAAGTTGAGCCAGCCGCACGCTCTCCTCGTCGCCGGGTGACTCCGGCCGGCCGGGCGGCTCCGGAGGGCCGGGCGGCGGGGATACGAACACGTTGAGCGCGCCGAGCAGGGACTCGCGGCGGCGCAGCGGGACCGCGAAGGTCGTGGCGATGCCGTGGTGCAGCGCCCGCCGGGTGAAGTCGGGCCAGCGGGCGGCGGTCCCGGCGGCGCCGATCGGGACGTGCGGCACGGGCCTCCCCGTGCCGTAACTGTCCAGGCAGGGGCCGCCGCGGTGCGGGGTGGCCTGGACGGTCAGCAGGTCCAGCGCGATGGCCTGGCGGCGGCTGCTTCCGACGAACGAGACCGCCTCGCCGCCCGCGACCAGCATGATCCCGGCGGAGTGCGCGCCGACGATCTCCACGCAGTGGTCCGACAGGCGCTGCAGATGGTGCGCGGTGTCGAAGCCGCCGGAGAGGGTGTCCGTGGCTTCCAGCAGCGCCGCCGCGAGCCCTGTCTCCCGGGTGCTCAGATGCATCTCCCGTACCCCGATTCCGTTGTCGTCCCCCCGTTCCCTGTCGTCTCCGTCCGTGTCGTCCCGCTGTGCCGGGTTCCGTTCGGCGGCGCCTACCCAGCCCGTGCGGGCCTGTAACAGCTCTCCGACAGGGCTCGGGCGTTTCCGTGGACGAGGAGACACCTATGTCACGATTGACCCTCAACGCGGTGCATCCGAGGGGGAGTTGCATGTACGGCGGCAAGGAGGCCGGGGCACGGGCGTCCATGGCGGTGATGGGGGCGGTCCTGCTGCTCGCGGGGTGCTCGTCCGCGGGGGGCGGCGGGGACGAGCGCGACGGTGCCTCCGGGGTCACCCGGCAGCCCGGGAATCCCGACCAGTTCTGGGTCAACCCGGCGGGCAGCGCGGCCGAGCAGGTCGCCACGTACGTCAAGGCGGGCAGGAAGGACGACGCCGAGCAGATCCGCAAGATCGCCGAGCGGCCGACCGGCGAGTGGATCGGGCCGGAGAACCCGGAGCGGGAGGCGCGCGGCTTCACGCAGGCCGCCCAGCGGGCCGACCGGGCCGCCGTACTGGTCCTCTACAACATTCCGCACCGCGACTGCGGCCAGTTCTCGCAGGGCGGCGCCGCCGACGGCGACACCTACCGGACCTGGATCGACGGGGTCGCCCGGGGTATCGGTGACCGGCCCGCCACGGTGGTCCTGGAGCCGGACGCGATCCTGCACCTGGTCGACCGGTGCACTCCGGCCGGGCTGCGGGAGGAGCGCTACTTCCTTCTGAAGGAGGCCGTCACCAAGCTCAAGTCCCTGAAGAACACGAAGGTGTACCTGGACGCGGGCAACGCGGGCTGGGGCCACCCCGACCAGATCTTCCAGCCGCTCGAACGGGCGGGCGTCGACCTGGCCGACGGCTTCGCGGTGAACGTCTCCAACTTCTACTCGACCCGGGACTCCGTCGCGTACGGCAAGCGGCTGTCCGCGAAGGTCGGCGGCAAGCACTTCGTCATCGACACCAGCCGCAACGGGAACGGACCGTACACGGGCGGCAAGGCCGACGAGAACTGGTGCAATCCGCCGGGACGCGCGCTGGGTGAGAGCCCGACGACGAAGACCGCCGATCCGCTCGTCGACGCCTATCTGTGGGTGAAGCGGCCGGGCGAGTCGGACGGCACCTGCAAGGGCGGTCCGAAGGCGGGCGACTGGTGGCCCGAGTACGCGCTCGAGCTGGCGAAGGCGTCCGGGTGAAGCCCTCCGAGTGAAGGCTGCCGCGGGAAGTCCTCCGGGTGAGGGCCTCCGCGTGGCGGCCGGTACGTGACCGGGGGCGCCCTCCGCCGTCGCGCGGAGGGCGCCCCCGGTCACGTGGGCAGGCCCCGGCGGATCAGGGAACCCTGACCCACCGGGCCTCGGACGGCGTTCCCTGGTCGTCCGTCACGAACAGCATGTACCAGCCGGACTCCACCAGGTTCCGGTTCTTCGGCACGGTCACCGTGATCCCCTTCGCCGTCTTCCTGAAGTCCAGCGCGATGGAGCGCTGGTCGACGTCGGTGACATGGGTGGACGCGCTCGGCCTGATCAGGCGGGCCGTCCTGATGGACGAGGCGTGCGCCGTGGCGAAGGTCGCCGAGCCGCCGCGCGCGACGGTCTTCGGGCCGCCGGCCAGGCCGGGCCGGGAGTCGCGGTAGAGATACGGCGGCGTGTAGATCTCGATGCGCTGCTCGAACGTGGCGGGCTTGGTGTCGGCCTTGTCCGCGTAGAGCGGGTTGGAGCCGAAGAACATCACGCGGCCGTCGGGCAGCAGGATCGAGCCCGAGTGGTAGTTGCGGCCCACCAGGGGGTCGGCGACCCGGTCGAAGGTGTTGGCGTGGGGGTCGTAGATCCGTGCCTGGAGGATGTCGGAGGCGCCGCGCCCGCGGTAGTCCTCGGAGCCGCCGGAGACCAGGACGGTGTCGTCGGGCAGGATCGAGGACTGCGGATAGCGGGTGCCCTTCTCCAGCTCGGGTCCGTCCACGAACCTCGGGTTCCTGTCCTTGAGGTCGATGAGCCGGGTCCTCCTGCTGGAGAGCCTGGACTCGCCGACCCCGCCGCCGCCGATCACCAGGTACTTCTCGTCCTGCGCGGGCGGCAGCAGCACCGTGCCGGAGGTCTCCATCATGGTGGGATCGCTCAGGCCGGGCAGTCTGGTGAACCTGTTCGTCGCCATGTCCCAGACGCCCGGGTCCCGGCCCACGTCGTCCGGTCCGTAACCCGCGTTCGAGCCCGAGTAGAACATCTTGCCGTTCTGCATCAGGCTGATCGCCGGATAGGTAGGGAACTGACGGATGCCCTTGGTGTACGTCCACTTCCTGGTCTTCGGGTCGAAGACCTCGTTCTTGCCGGGGACCAGCTGGCCGATCTCGTCCAGGCCGGAGAGGCTGAGGATCCTGCCGTCGCTCATGGTCGTCAGGGTCGGGTACCAGCGGGCCTCGTTCATCGGATCGACCTTGACGTACCGCTCGGCCACCGGATCGAACTCGAACGCGTCCCTGATGCCCTGGAAGTCCTTCTTGTCCAGGGCGAGTTTCTGGGCGATGCCGTACGTGTTGCGCGCGTCCGGGCCCGTCAGGCCCAGGACGCGGTAGTTGTCCTGGGTGCCCGTCTCGTACCGCCGGCCGCTTCTCTGCGCCTCGACGTAGATCCGGCCCAGGCCCGGGTCGTTGCGCAGGAACGCGCCGGTCGCCCGGTCGAAGACCTTCTTCGCGCGCGGGACGAGCACCGGGTCCTTGGAGACGAACGTCCTGCCGTTCTCCTTGCCGGTGAACCGGGTGCCCGCGGGCAGTGTGACCGGCTTGTCGGGGTTCTCGTTGTGGACGACCATCAGGCCGCCGGCCTTGGTGACGTCGCCCTTCAGCGTCTCGTAGCGCTTGGTGCCGCCGGCGATCAGGAGAGTGCCGTCGGCGAGCTGGGTGTGGCCCGTGCAGAACAGGTCGGCCGGCGTCGGGACCGCCTTGACGGTCCCCTTGACCGGATCCCAGAGCCGCGTGTCGAACTTCTTCGCGTCGAAGTTGTCCTGGTTGTTGCCCGAACCCGCGACCAGCAGGACCTTGCCGGTGTGCAGCAGGGCCGCGTGGATGGTGTTCAGGCGGTACCGCCTGGGGAAGCGGACGACGTCCCAGTGACCGTTCTCGGCTTTGTACTCGGGCTTGTTGATCGTGTACTGGTGGTATCTCTCCGTGCTGAAGCGATAGACCCACGGGCCGTTCATCCCGGCCAGGGCGAGGACCACCGCCCCGCCCATCGCGAGACGGCGGGCGCGGCGGATGCGGGTACCTTCCTTCATTTCTTACGTCCCCCAGGGGAAATCCGCATGGTCCGTTCGGAGTCCTCCCGCGCCGCCGCCCGGCCGGGCGTGTGCTGAGGCGGGTGCGGGGCGTGCTGCTCCTGCTGCGGCACGGAGGCCGGCGCGGGCGGGGGAGCGGTCTCCCCGGACGGGACCGGGGGCTTCCTCCTGGCCTGGCGCAGAGTCCACTGCCAGGCCAGGATCGGCGAGGCCGTGATCAGCAGGGCGAAGCAGGCCCAGGTGATCATCGCGGGATGGGAGTGCCCGAGCAGGAGTCCGGCGACGATCGAGCCGGCGAAGACCAGGATGAAGAACAGGTGGATCCGGAAGGTCCCGAACAGGGTGTCCGGGCTCGCCGAATCCCCCTTGGGGGTCACCACGAACCTGCTCCTGCGGCGCAGGACGGCGTCCATCAGGGAGCGGGCGTAGACCGGCGCGGAGAGCGCCGACATGATCATGCCCGCGACGCCGCCGGACCCCTCGGGCTCGTGCGGGGAGACGTTGTGGCGGCGGTTCCACACGTACAGGCCGATCTGCAGCGCGGAGGCGTTGCCGTACAGCATCAGCCAGACCGTCGGGTCGATGTTCACGCCCGAGGCGCCCAGGCCCAGGAACAGCGCGCAACTCAGCGCCGCGAGGATCCAGTTGAGGGCCGACATCGGGTAGAAGATGATCATCATGGTGTAGTTGAAGAGCTTGCTCGGCGGCAGCGAGAAGAAGCCCTTCCAGTACTGCTTCAGGATCGTCTCGTACGTGCCCCGTGACCAGCGCAGCTGCTGGGTGAAGAAGTCCGTCCAGGCGTTCGGGCCCTCGCCGACCGCGAGCACGTCCGGGGTGTAGACCGAGCGCCACTTGCGCCCCGTGGCCGGATTCCGGTGGCGGTGCATCTCGAAGCCGGTCGCCATGTCCTCGGTGATCGAGTCGTACAGACCGCCGATCTGCTTCAGCGCCTTGATGCGCACGGCGTTGGAGGTGCCCACGAACATCGGCGCGCCGTAGCGGTTGCCGGCCCGCTGGATCAGCGCGTGGAAGAGGAACTGCTGGGACTCGGCGGCCTTGGTGATGGGGTTGTCGTAGTTGCCGTACACCTGCGGGCCGATCACGAAACCGATGTCCGGGTCGCGGAAGAAGCCGAGCATCCGCTCCAGGTAGTTCGGCAGCGGCACGTGGTCGGTGTCGACGGAGGCGAAGAAGTCGTACGCGTCGCCGTGCGCCTCCAGCCAGGCGTTGTAGTTGCCGTGCTTGGTCCTGGCGCGGTGCGGTCCCTTGGCCTGGTTCCACTTCGCGACACCCTTGCGGGAGAAGTGGTGCACGCCGAGGCGCTCGCAGACCTCCTTCACCTCGGGATCGTCGCCCTCGTCGAGGAGCCAGATGTGCAGAAGGCCCCGGTGGCGCAGCCGGACCGCCGCCTCCAGGGTCTTGGTCACCATCGCCAGCGGTTCCTTGCCGGGCACGAAGGACGTGAGGAAGGCCACTCTGGTGCCGGTCTCGGGCACCACCGGGACCGGGTCGCGGGCGACCAGGGTCGCGTGTGCGTTCGAGAGCACGTTCATGCAGCGGAAGAACTCGATCAGACCGATCGAGACGAGCATCACGGTGTCGAGCACCGGCAGGAAGTCGTGGGCCGGGTAGTCGCGTTCGGTCCAGTGCTCCGGCTGGAGCAGCCAGCCGAGCAGGACCAGCGAGAGCAGCGGTGCCGCGCCCAGCATGAGGGCGGCCCGTACGCGGTGCGGCTCCTGGGACAGCAGGGAGCGGTACTCCACCTTGTACGGCTTGCCCGGATCGGGCCGTCTGAGAGGTCCGGCGAGCCTGCTGTAGTGCTCGTAGTCGTATCTCGGCAGGGTCTTCTCGATCCTGCCGGGGCCGCCGGTCCGCTGTTGCGGCACCCGGAGCCGGGCCGTCCCGGACGCGTCGAAGTCCTGTCGGGCGCCTGTCGGCGTCGACGTCATGAGTCATTCCCCCCACACGCACGGTCGCGTGCGTGTTCGTCGGTTCTTGTCGCCCGCTCGGATCCCCCTCGACCGTCGCGGACGCATGCTGGCAGGCGGCGTCACCGCTTCGTCCACACGCGGGAAGACCGCGGAAACGCGACCGTCCGGTTGTACGGCGCCCCCTCGGCACCCGTTCGTGAGCGGGGCCCCCAGCCCCCCACGGACACAACCGGCCAAACCCCCAACTGCCGTATACCGGCAGTCCCTTGTCGCCCAGGGTTCTACGGCGCCCGGCATGATCGCAAGGTGGGAAACGCGGTGTTAACCGGTCATACGATCTAATTGGGACGTCTGTACGAAGAGGGGATGTCTCCGTACGACGAAGGGCCCCTCGCCTGTGGCGAGGGGCCCTTCTGTCGGTGCGCCGCCAGGGACTCGAACCCCGGACCCGCTGATTAAGAGTCAGCTGCTCTAACCAACTGAGCTAGCGGCGCCTGCTGACCCGAGAACTCTACCCGATGCGAACGGGTGCTCCCGACCGCGGTGCGGCCCTGCCCGCGGTCGGGAGGCCCCGTACATCATTCGGACCGTCAACATGCGACACCGGACGACAGTTGAGAAACTGACGACTGTGCAGAAAAGCGGAGATTTCTATCTGGAGTGTGAGGGGCGACGCATGGAGACTCCGGTATTCGAGGAATTCGATCCCGCGAGTGACTGCGATTGCCCCGGATGCGTGCGCAGGCGGCGTTTCCCGGCCCCTTCCGTGCCCCCGGGACCGGTCGGCCGCCCGGTGTCCCACCGGGCCTTCGTGATCGCCGCGGCGGCGGGCGCTGTCCTTGTCGCGGTCCCGTCGGTGCCGGCCGTCGCCGTCGCGCACGGCCCCGCCCGGCCGGGTGACCCCGCAGGTGACGAGCCCGACACGCCGCAGGGTGGCGAGGCTCCGCTGCATGGGCCGGCCGGTAGTCCCGCGAAGCCGGGGACCGGGGTCGAGGTGCCCGCCACGACCCGTGCGGCGATCATCAACCGGGCCAAGAAGTGGATCACCGCGCAGGTGCCGTACAGCATGAGCGCGTACTGGTCGGACGGATACCGGCAGGACTGCTCCGGATTCGTCTCGATGGCCTGGAATCTGCCGGGAAACGAATGGACCGGCAGTCTCGGCACGTTCGGCGTACGCATTTCCCGCGATCAGCTGCAGCCCGGCGACATTCTTCTCTTCCATAATCCGGCGGACCCCCAGAACGGCTCGCACGTCGTGCTTTTCGGCGGCTGGACGGACTACACGCACACGTATTACATCGCCTACGAACAGACCCGCCCGCACACCCGCAGACAGTCCACGCCGTACGCGTACTGGAGCAACTCGACCCGCTATCTGCCCTACCGTCACAAGGGGCTGGCCGACGGCGCGAGCGGCGCGCAGCCCTCGGTACCGGGTACCAAGTCCGCCCCCTATCCGGGCCCGTCCGCCTTCGGCCCCGGTACGAACAACGCGTACGTCACCCAGCTGGGCCGGCTCCTGGTGGAGCGGGGCGGGCGCCGTTTCTACACCTCGGGGCCGGGGCCGCGCTGGTCGAACGCGGACCGGCGGGCCACCCGGGCCTTCCAGCTCGCCCAGGGCTGGAAGGGGGCAGGCGCGGACGGACTGCCGGGGCCGCGCACCTGGTCGTACCTGGTGGAGAAGAAGGGCAGGGACATCCCGCCCGCGGCAGGCACCGCGACCACTACGGCCGCGGCAGGCACCGCGACCACCACGGGCACCGCGACCACCACGGCCGCGACGGGCGCCCTGACCACCACGGCCGCGACGGGCGCCCTGACCACCACGGCCGCGACGGGCACCGCGACCACCACGGGCACCGCAGGCACCACGGGCGCGACGGGCACCGCAGGTACCACGGGCGCGACGGGCGCCGTGGGCACCACGGGGGCGGGCGGGGCGCCGTCGGCCGCCCCTCCCGCCTTTCCCGGACGCGGGATGTTCCGGCCGGGTGCGCGCAACGCCTTCGTCACCCTGCTCGGAAAGCAGCTGGTCAAGAGGGGATTCGGCACCTACTACGCGCACGGACCCGGGCCGGACTGGGGCGAGTCGGACCGGCGCGCCGTCGAGGCCTTCCAGCGGGCGCAGGGCTGGCGGGGCGGTGCGGTGGACGGCCGTCCGGGTCCGGAGACCTGGCGGCGGCTGTTCTCGTGACCGGGTCCCCGGAGCCGCACGGAACCCGGGCGCGGCGCAGGTCCCCGAGTCGTCACGGGGGTCCCTGACGGGGCCGCACGGCCCACGGTCCCGACGCGGTCCGTGATCGTACTTCCACGCGCGGAGGCATGGAGGCAGGTATGACTTCGACCACTTCACCCGCTCCGGAGCCCGAGGGGGCTCCGGAGAGCGGTGCCATCCGGTCCGCCCGGCTCATCCACAACGAGGCGACCACCGAGATCCCCGTCCACCTGCTCTTCCGGGACGAGCCCGAGCCGGTGCCGGTCCCGCTCGCGTCCGATGACGTGGAGCGCCGGCCGGACACCACCGTCCCCCTGCGGGCGCAGGTGCGAAAGGGGGAGCGCGAGCAGCCACGGGTGCGCCGGCCCGCGTCGGGCCGGGCCGCGCGCCCGGTGCCGGAGGTCGATCCCGATCTGGTGGAGCGGCCCGCGCGGGTGCTGCCCGCGGTGGCGGGTGTGCTGGCCGGGGCCTGCGGGGTGGCCGGGTGTGTCCTCACCGCTTGGTGGGCGGGGTCGCTGCCGTCGGCCGCGGGGCACGCGTTCGGGCTGCCCGGACACGCGGGTGCCGGGCTCGGGCCCGCGCAGTTGGGTGCCTACGCCGGAGCGGGCGCGCTCGGCCTGTTCGGCTTCGGCGGTCTGGCCCGCGGCCGGACCGGCCGGGCCTGGGTGCTCGGTCTCTTCGGGGGCTACCGGGGCACGGTCCGGCGCACCGGCCTGATGTGGATCAACCCGCTGGTGATCCGGCGCCGGGCCGACGTACGGCTGCGGCACTGGCGCAGCGAGCCGATGCCGGTGGCCGACGGGAACGGCGTGGCGCTGCGGGTGGTGGTGCTCGTCGTGTGGCGGATCAAGGACACGGCGCGGGCCGTGCTCGGGGTCGAGGACCATGAGACGTATCTGCGCGAGTGTGTGGAGGCGGCGCTGTCGCGGGTGCTCACGCGGCTGCCGGCGGACCTGCCGCCGTCGGTGGTCAAGGACCTGACCCTGCGCAACACCGACGCCGTCGGCGAGGCGCTGACCGGGCTGGTGGCCGAGGAGGCGGCGCCGGTCGGTCTGGAGGTGTTCTCGGCGCAGCCGACCCGGATCGAGTACGCGCCCGAGATCGCCGCCGTGATGCAGCGTCACCGGATCGCCGCTCTGGACGCCCGGCACCGCGACTCCGTGCTCGATTCCGTCGTCGACTCCGTCGAGGACACGGTGACCCGGCTGACCCTGCGCGGGCTGGTCGAACTCGACGACTACGAACGCAAGGCGCTGGTCAAGGACCTGACGGTGGCGTTCTGCACCGGGCGCAAGGAGGGCTCCTAGCGGGGCCCGCCGTTCGGATCACGCGGCGGGACGCGGGGCGGCCGACCAGGTACCGCGCTCCGGCGCGACCCGGCCCGGACGACAGGACCCGGCGTCGTGTGTGATTGGTCTGGACATGTTCAAGAAGGCGCAATAATCTGGGACTTGGTCTAGACCTGAAAAACGCGCGCACGGCTCACGAGAACCTCCCCCACGTCCTCCAGGAGCGGCAGCATGCGCATACGGACGACCAGGAACAACGCCAAGTGGTACGCGGCCGTCGTCGGCCTCGCCACCGCGGGCACCTTCGTGCTCTCCACCGGCAGTGCCGGCGCCCACGGCTACACCGACCAGCCCCTCAGCCGGCAGAAGATGTGCGCCAGTGGCGGCACCGTCGCCAACTGCGGTGACATCCAGTGGGAGCCCCAGAGCGTCGAGGGTCCCAAGGGCTTCCCGGCGGCGGGCCCCGCGGACGGCCGGATCTGTTCCGCGAACCACACCAATTTCGGCCAGCTCGACCAGCCCAAGACGCCCTCGGGCGGCGCCTGGCCCACGACCAGGGTCACCGGCGGCCAGAGCTACAGCTTCCGCTGGCAGTTCACGGCCGTGCACGCCACGACCGACTTCAAGTACTTCGTCACCAAGCCCGGCTGGAACCAGAACCACGCGCTGACCCGGGCCGACCTGAACACCACACCGTTCCTGACGGTCCCCTACAACGGCCAGCGCCCGCCGTCCACCCTCTCCCACTCCGGCACCCTGCCCACCGGTCTGAGCGGACACCACGTCATCCTCGGCGTGTGGACGATCGCCGACACCGCGAACGCGTTCTACTCGTGCGCGGACGTCACGTTCTGAAGGTGCCGGGTCCGGATGTTCTGAGCCTCCCTTGAGGCGCCGGTCCACCCCCCACGGGTAGGTTCCACGCACATCGCCATGACCATGACGGTGTGCGTGGAGCCGAACCGACAGACGGGGGAATGTCATGGACGTCGTTTTCTACGCCGTACCCGCGCTGATCATGGCCGGAGCGGTCCTCATGGCGGTCACCGTGATCCGCCGCTCGCTGGACGTGCGACGTGCCTGGAACAGCGGACTGACCGCGGAGGCGCGCTGTCTGCGCTCGTACACCACGATCAGTGGCGGTGGTGGTGACACCTCCGTGTCCACGACGCTGCACCACGTGTACGAGTTCATGGCGCGCGACGGCCGCACGATCCGCTTCGAGGAGCCGAACGGCCCGGCGACGGTCGTCGGGGGCGACATCGTCACCGTCCACTACGCCGCCGACCGCCCGGAGAAGGCGACGGCCCACGCGCCGCGCCGGGGAGTGCTGGTGGCGGGCACGGTCTTCGTCCTGGCCTTCTGCTCGGTGGTCATCCTCTTCTGCGTCGGCTTCATGGTGGGCTTCCACGAGTTCTCCTCGGCGTGGGACTCGGCCTGGACGGGAGGCGGCGAGTCCGAGGGCGCGGGACTCCCTTTCTGACGACACGTCAGTTATCGTGCGCCTCCATGGGGTTCATGAGGCGAACCGTCGCGGAGCTCGTACTGGAGCGGTGGGGCGACCACCGGCCGGGGCTGTGGTTCGAGGGGCGGGTCCTGAGCCATCACCGGGTGACGGCGGCCGCGGCGGCACGGGCCGCGCTCCTCGCCGACCTGCTGCCCGCGGGCGCCGAGCCGCACCTCGGTGTCCTGCTCGACAACACCCCCGAGTACCCGATGTGGTTGAGCGCCGCCGCCCTCGGGGGCGCCGCCGTCGCCGGGATCAATCCGACCCGCCGTGGCCCCGAACTGGCCCGCGACATCCTGCACACCGAGTGCCGTGTCCTGATCACCGAGCCGACCCATCTGCCCCTCCTCGACGGCCTCGAACTCCCCGGCGTCCGCGTCCTGGTGACCGGCACCGAGGCGTACGAGAACCTCCTCGCGCCGTACGACGGGGTGCGGCCCGAGGTGTCGTCGGTGTCGCCGGACGACCGCCTCCTCCTCTATTTCACCTCCGGCTCGACCGGTGCCCCGAAGGCCGCGATCTGCACCCAGGGCCGGCTGGCCGCCGCCGGACGCTCACTGGTCGACCACTTCGGGGTGCGCCCGCAGGACACGCACTACGTCTGCATGCCGATGTTCCACGGCAACGCGGTGATCGCCGACTGGGCGCCCGCGCTGGCGGCGGGCGCGCGGGTCGCGCTCCGGCGCCGCTTCTCCGCGTCGGGCTTCCTGCCGGACGTACGGGCCTGCGGAGCCACGTACTTCACCTACGTGGGCCGTGCCGTCCAGTACCTGCTGGCCACGCCCGCCCGTCCCGACGACCGGGACAACCCCTTGCGGACGGGATTCGGGACGGAGGCCGGAGCGGTCGACGCGGCCGCCTTCGAGCAGCGCTTCGGAGTCCGGCTGGTGGAGGGATACGGATCCTCGGAGGGCGGGGCCGCCATCCAGCGCACGCCCGGCACTCCGGCGGGCGCGATCGGGCGGGCGGCATCCGGCGACGACCTGGCCGTGATCGACCCGGAGACCCGCGCCGAATGCCCCGCGGCCGTCTTCGGCCCGGACGGCCGGCTGCTCAACGGGAGTGCGGCGATAGGGGAACTGGTGAACCGCGGAGCCAGCCCCTTCGAGGGGTACTGGCGCAACCCGGCCGCCGACCTGGCCCGGCGCCGCGACGGCTGGTACTGGACGGGCGATCTCTTCTACCGGGACTCCGACGGCTTCCTCTACTTCGCCGGCCGCACGGACGACCGGCTGCGCGTCGACAGCGAGAACCTCGCCGCCGCGATGATCGAGAACATCCTCGCCCGGTACCGGGGCGCGGCGGCCGTCGCGGTGTACGCGGTGCCGGACCCGGTGGCGGGGGACCAGGTGATGGCGACGATGGCGCCGCGCGACGGTGTCCCCTTCGACCCGGACGCCTTCGCCGCCTTCCTGGCCCGGCAGCCCGACCTGGGGACCAAGATGGCACCCCGCTTCGTGCGGATCGTGGAGCGGATGCCGGTCACCGCCACCAACAAGATCCACCGGGCGGCGCTGCGGCGCGCGGGCTTTCGCTGCGCCGACCCGGTGTGGTGGCGGCCGTCAGGCGCGCCGGCCTACCGACGGCTCGGGCAGGCGGACGTGCGGGGCCTGCTGGCCGAGTACCGGGCGCGGGGACGCGAGGACCTGCTGCCGGCGGCGCAGGGCTGACGCCACCTCGGATTCCCCCTCGTTCCGACGGTGTGTACCGGTCTGTCCGCACGGCCCGCGGAAGCCGTGCGGAGGTCTCGGCGCGCGGAGGAATCCCGGCCGCCCGACAGGGGGAGGATGCACCCGGACACCCGTGTCGCGCGTGCCGAGGACGGTGCCGCGTCGAGGAAAGAGGGAACATGCGTCACCTGATCCGGATCCGGGTCACGGAGGCCGTCGTCGCCGTACCCGTGACGGCCGACGGCCGGGACGCCATGGGCGGACCTCGGTCATATTCTTGTCATGCCCCTGTTGATCAGGGTGCCGGGCTTCGGCGACTGACGCCGGGACCCGCGGCACACCCCGCCCGTGTCCCGCGGTGACCCCTCCGTCGGTCCCTCCCCGGGCGACGGTCCGGTCCGGACCACCGCGCCCCCTCCCCAGGTGTCCGCGGACCGCGGTACCCCGCCACGGCCCGTGAGTTCCCCGGCGACCCGTCCTCCGTCCCCCGAACCGTGCACTCGGCCGGACGGGCCGCCGACCCGCTCCTCGACCCTCGTCAGTCCTTCCCGAAAGGCGTGAGCGCCCATGTCCCCCACGCATGACCGCAGTCACAGCGACGATCTGCTGTCCTTCGTCCGCGCCAGCCCCTCGCCGTACCACGTGGTCGCGAACGCGGCCCAGCGCCTGGAGAAGGCGGGTTTCCTGGAGCTGCGCGAGACGGACGACTGGGTGGCCGGCGCCGAGGGCGGCCGGTACGTGGTCCGCGCGGGAGCGCTGCTCGCCTGGTACGTCCCCGAAGGCGCTCCCGCCCGTACGCCGTTCCGGATCGTCGGCGCCCACACCGACTCCCCGAACCTGCGGATCAAACCCGAACCGGACACCGGCACGGCGGGGTGGCGTCAGATCGCCGTGGAGGTCTACGGCGGTGTGCCCTTCAACACCTGGCTGGACCGGGACCTCGGCATCTCGGGACGGCTGATGATGCGGGACGGCTCCAGCCGCCTCGTCCGCGTCGACCGGCCGCTGCTGCGTGTGCCGCAGCTCGCCATCCACCTCGACGGCGGTGTCAACGAAGGGGTCGCGCTGGACCCGCAGCGGCACCTCACCCCCCTGTGGGGGCTCGGCGGCACCCGGCCCGGCGCCCTGCTCGGCCGGGTCGCGGACGAGGCGGACGCCCGTGTCGCCGACATCCTGGGCTGGGACCTGATGCTGCACGACGTCCAGCCGCCCGGTTACCTGGGCGCGGACGAGGAGTTCCTCGTCTCCTCCCGCCTCGACAACCAGATCTCCGTGCACGCGGGCGTCACCGCGCTGGTCGCCGCCGCGACCGCCGCACGGCCGCCCGCGTACGTCCCCGTACTCGCCGCCTTCGACCACGAGGAGGTCGGCAGCGGCTCCTGGTCGGGGGCTCAGGGGCCGCTGCTGGAGCGGGTGCTGAGCCGGTCCGTCGGCGCGCGGGGCGGCAGCGCCGAGGACTTCCACCGGGCCCTCGCCGGCGGTTTCTGCGTCTCCGCCGACATGTCGCACGCCGTGCACCCCAACTACGCCGAGCGCCACGACCCGGACCACCATCCGCTGCCCAACGGCGGCCCCGTCGTCAAGGTCAACGTCAACCAGCGGTACGCCACCGACGGCACCGGGGTCGCCGTCTTCGCCGCGGCCTGCGAGCGGGCCTCGGTGCCCTGGCAGCCGTTCGTCTCCCACAACGCCATACCGTGCGGGACCTCGATCGGGCCGATCACCTCGGCGCGGCTGGGGGTCCCCACCGTCGACGTGGGCGTACCGGGGCTGTCGATGCACTCCGCCCGGGAACTGTGCGGGGCGAGGGACCCCGGTCTGCTGGCGCGGGTGCTGACCGAGTTCGTCACGGCGGGCTGAGCCGGATCCCGGACACGCGTGAAGGCCCCCCACTGCTGTGGAGGGCCTTCAATCTGTGCGCCGCCAGGGACTCGAACCCCGGACCCGCTGATTAAGAGTCAGCTGCTCTAACCAACTGAGCTAGCGGCGCATGACTCCCGCCTTCCGCTTCCGCGGTCGGCGACGAAAGAAATACTACCTGGTCCGACGGGGTGCTCCGGACCACCCGGGTCGGGTCGGCTCCTGGCGGCCGGCCGGCCGCCGAAGGGCAGGCTCTAGAGGGCGAGCGACACGAGCACCGGGGTCGCCTCGCGGTTCAGGGTGTCCGCGGCCCGGCGCAGCCGGTGGGCGTGTTCGACCGGAAGGGACAGGGCGAGACAGCCGACCGAGGAGCCCGCGGTGATGGGGACGGCCGCGCAGACCGTGCCGATCGCGTACTCCTGGAGGTCGAGCACCGGCACCGTCGGGGGCTGGGCGTCGAGCCGGGACAGCAGCAGCCGCTCGTCGGTGATGGTGCGCGAGGTGAGGCGGGCCATCCGGTGACGGGAGA
Source organism: Streptomyces sp. NPDC057950 (assembly GCF_042887295.1). Lineage (NCBI taxonomy): Bacteria > Bacillati > Actinomycetota > Actinomycetes > Kitasatosporales > Streptomycetaceae > Streptomyces > Streptomyces sp. NPDC057950. The sequence goes on along the minus strand of NZ_JBHVPP010000004.1, from coordinate 208,854 downwards.
GGTGGTCGCGGCGGGCGTTGAGGTCGAGTTGGCCGAGCAGGCTCTTGCCCACGGCGCTGGCGTGGGCGGAGGAACGGAAGTCGACCCATTCGTTGACCGCGGGGGTCGCCGGGCCCTCGGCGCACTGGGTGACCTCCACCTCGCCGTCGATGTAGCGGCTGATGTAGATCGCGGCGCCCACAGAGTCGCGCAGCCGGTCGATGGTCTGCTGGAGCTTCTCGCGCAGCGCCAGGTCACGGCCGTGAGCGGAGTCCAGCCGGCCGAGGGCGGCACCGGCGACGAACACGCCGTCGGTGACCTGCTCGACGTATCCCTCCCGGCGCAGCATCCGCACCAGTGCGGGCAGTCGGTCCGGCCCGAGGCGCGTCCGGCGGGCGAGTTCGGCGTCGGTGATGCCGCCGGAGTGCCGGGCCACCGCCTCCAGGACGCGCAGGGCGTCCTGGGCCGAGTGGTACGGCGCGGTCGGCTCGTTCATCAGCGCCACGGTTTCCCCCTGCGCTTCCTGGGTCCTCGGTCCGGACAGCTGAGCTTCTCCACGATAACTGTCAAACGGTGCACGAGGAGGGGCTGTTGGCCAGAATGTTCGTCCCCCGCGGTGCTCTCAGCAGCGGCGTGACACCCTGGCATATGCCAGGGTCATGGCCCGTCGGGCATGCGCCGAGGGTCGGACCTCGGACCTTCCCGCGTTCACTCCTTGTAGTCACAGGACCGCGCTGAGGAAATCCCGGGTACGTTCGTGCTCCGGATCGCCGAACATCCGCTCCGGCGGACCGGCCTCGATGACACGGCCGGAATCGAACATCAGTATCTGGTCCGAGATGTCACGGGCGAAATTCATCTCGTGGGTCACACAGAGCATGGTGATGTCGGTGGTGCGGGCGATGTCACGGAGGACGTCGAGGACCCCTGCGACCAGCTCGGGGTCGAGCGCGGACGTCACCTCGTCCAGCAGCAGCACCTGCGGCCGCATCGCCAGCGCCCGCGCGATCGCGACCCGCTGCTGCTGCCCGCCGGACAACTGGCTCGGGTAGGCGTCGCACTTGTCCGCGAGGCCCACCAGGTCGAGCAGCTCGCGGGCCCGCTCCTCGGCCTCGTCCCTGGGCAGGCCGAGCACGGTGACCGGCGCCTCGGTGATGTTGCGGAGCACCTTCATGTTCGGGAACAGGTTGAACTGCTGGAAGACCATCCCGATCTTCTTGCGGACCTCACGGATCTGCTTCTCCTCCGCCGGGAAGAGTCGTTCCCCGGCCACCGTGATCGTCCCCTCGTCGGGCTTGGCCAGGGTCATCAGCAGCCGCAGGATCGTCGTCTTGCCGGAGCCCGAGGGCCCGATCAGCGTGACGTGCTTGCCCTGGTCGACACGGAAGTCCAGCCCGTCCAGGACGGTGTTGTCCCCGAAGCGCTTGGTGACCTTGTCGAACCGGATCAGCTCCTGGGTCCGCTGGTGACGGGTGTCGGGGGTCTGATTGTCGATGTCAACGGACAAGACGTCGCTCCAGGGCTCGCAGAAGAAGGGAGGCCGGACAGGAAATGAGGATGAAGGCCACACCGATGACCGTGAGGGGCTCGGTGAACTGGAAGTGCTCCTGCGAGTACAGCCGCGCCTCGCCGAGCATCTCCAGGACCGTGATCGCCATCAGCATCGGGGTGTCCTTGAGCATCGAGATGACGTAGTTGCCCAGCGCGGGCACCACGCGGCGGATCGCCTGCGGCAGGATCACCGCCGTCCAGGTGCGCCGCAGGGGCAGGTTGAGCGCCGTGGCCGCTTCCCACTGACCGGCCGGCACGCCCTCGATTCCGGCCCGGTAGACCTGCATCGTGTACGTCGAGTAGTGCAGCCCGATCGCGACGACCCCGGTGGTCAGCGCGGAGAACGTGATGTTCCACTCGGGCAGCACGTAGAAGAGGAAGAACAGCTGCACCAGCAGCGGGGTGTTGCGCACGAACTCCGTGACGGCCCCCACCGGCCAGCGCACCCAGCGGGTCGGCGCCCGCATCAGCAGCGCCCACACCAGCCCGAGGGCGAAGGAGATCGACGAGCCGAGGGCCAGCGCCTTCAGGGTGACCAGGAGGCCGTCCCGGAAAAGCGGCATGAAGTCACCGACCGCGCTCCAGTCCCACGTCATGCGACACCTCCCACGTCGGCCGTCCTGTACCGGGTCATGAGGCACCTCCGCTCGCCGCGCCGACTCCGCTCGCACCGGCGCGGCGCGTCTCCCGCGCGGCGGCGGGGCGCTCGGGCGCCCTGCCGAGCCCGGCCTTCAGCCGCCGCTCCAGGACGCGCATCAGCCGGGTGATCACGAAAGCGATCACGAAGTAGATCAGCAGGATGTACGCGTAGATCTCCGCGCTCTCCTGGAGCGCGAGCCGCACCAGGTTGCCGCTGAAGGCCAGATCGCCCATGCCCATGATCGAGACCAGGGCCGTGCCCTTGAGCAGCTCGACCAGCAGGTTGCAGAAGGAGGGGATCATCTCGGGCACCGCCTGCGGCAGCAGGATCAGCCGCATCCGCTGCCAGGGCGTGAAGCTGAGCGCGATGCCGCCCTCGCGCTGGGCGGGGTCGACGGCGTTCAGGGCGCCGCGCACGATCTCGCCGCCGTACGCCCCGTAGGTGAGCCCCAGCGCCAGCGTGCCCGCCCACAGCGGGACGAGCTGCCAGCCGAAGGCCGGCGGCAGCACGAAGTACACCCAGAAGATCATGATCAGCGCGGAGGTCCCGCGGAACACCTCGGTGTAGAGGCCCGCGAGGAAGCGGACGATCCACCGCCGGGAGGTGCGTGCGACGCCCACCACGAAGGAGACGGCTCCGGCCACCAGCGAGCCGAGGAACAGCAGCTGGAGGGTGACCCAGATCCCCTTGAGTACGAGTTCCCAGAGTCCCGGCGTCATCCGCGACAGAGCTCCTTCGCGGTCATGCCGGTCATCTCGGCCCTGGTGAAGCCGAACGGCCGCAGGATGCGGAACAGCTCGCCGCTCTTCTTCATCTTCCGCAGCTCCCCGTTGAAGGCGTCCCGCAGGCGCGTCTCGGCCGAACGGAACGCGAAGCCCCCGCCGTCGACGTGCGGCTTGCCCTTGACCAGGGGTGCGAACGGTTTGGTGCTCTCGGCCTTGCGGGACTTCCCGACCACCTCGCGGACGGTCAGCGCGGTCCCGGCGAAGACGTCGACGCGCCCCGCCTCGACGGCGTTCAGCCCGGCGACCTGGTCGGGCACGATCAGGATGTCGCTCTCCTTGTACCCGGCCTCGACGGCGTACTGGATCTCCGCGTACCCGGTGCCGGTCGCGAACCTGGCCTTCTTCGCCACGACGTCCTTGTAGTCGTGCAGGTCCTTCGGATTGCCCTCGCGCACGATGAAGGCGTCGAGCATCTGGTAGTCGGGGTCGGCGAAGATGACCTGCTCGCACCGCTCGGCGTTGATGTACATCCCGGCGGACACGACGTCGAACTGCTGCGAGTTGAGCCCGGGGATGAGCGAGCCGAACTCCGTCGGGACCGGCTGGACGCGGTCGACCCCCAGGCGCTCGAAGACCGCCTTCGCGAGTTCGGGCGCCTCTCCGGTCAGGTCGCCGTTCCGGTCGATGTAGCCGAACGGGATCTCGCCCGCGATACCCAGCCGCACGACACCCTGCGCCCTCAGCCGGCCGAGGAGATCGCCGCCGTCCGTACCGGCGGCCGTGGCCACCCGGCTGCAGCCCGCGGCGCCCAGCGCGCCGGCCGCCCCGAGCGCCGAGACACCCGTGAGCAGCGCCCGCCGGCTCGGACCTCGTGTCCGCGCACCGGGCCCGTCTCTTCCGTCATTGCGTAGTGGTGGAGCCATGGCGGCGCGGCTACCCGGGACCACACGATCCATTCCGGCCACCGCGCGCGCCGTCCGTCGACGAGGCGCCCTTGACCCCGGCGGGACCATGGAACGCATGACCGAGCGCATGACCGACCGGTACATCGAAGTCTCCCTGGTCGAGCGGGGAGTCCACTGCACGGCCAGACTGCTCGACGACCGGGCACCCCTCACCTGCGCGGCGGTGTGGGACGCCCTCCCCCTGGCGGGTGACGTCTATCACGCCAAATACGCGCGCAACGAGATCTACGCCCTGTTCCCGCCCTTCGCGGCCGGCGAACCCCCGCTGGAGAACCCCACGGTGACCCCCGTCCCCGGCGACCTCTGCTACTTCGCCTTCGCGGGCACCGAGCTGGGCACCAAGGCGTACGGCTACGACGCGAACGTGCGCCCCGGCACCACGGTCGTCGACCTCGCCGTCTTCTACGAACGCAACAACCTGCTGCTCAACGGTGACGTGGGCTGGGTGCCGGGCATCGTCTGGGGCCAGATCGTCGAGGGCCTCGACACCATGGCCGAGGCATGCAACGACCTGTGGCGCTCCGGCGCGCTGGGGGAGAGCCTCAGCTTCCGGCGGACGTAGCGAAGCCGGGCGGCGGGGCGACCCCGGCCGCCCCCGCCTCGTACAGCGCGTGCGCCGTCCGCAGGACCAGGTCGTCACGGTGACGGGCGGCGACGATCTGCAGGCCGACGGGCAGCCCCGCGGCGTCGGTACCCACCGGGACCGACGCCGCGGGCTGCTGCGTCATGTTGAAGGGGTACGTGAACGGGGTCCATCCCGTCCAGCGCCGGTGCCCGGAGCCCCCGGGGACCTCGGTGCCCGCCTCGAACGCGGTGATCGGCAGCGTCGGCGTCACCAGTACGTCGTACGACTCGTGGAAACGGCCCGTGCGGCGGCCCAGGTCCATCCGGACGTCCACGGCGGCCAGATGGTCCAGGCCGCTGAGCCGTGCGCCCTGCCGGCATATCTCCCGGAGCCCGGGGTCCAGCAACTCCCGCTGCCGCGGCCCGAGTCGCTGCACCACCCGGGCTGCTCCGCCGAACCACAGGGTGTGGAAGGCGTCCACCGGGTCCCTGACGTCGGGGTCGGCCTCCACGACGTACGCGCCCAGGGCCGCCAGCCGCTCCACCGCGCGCCGCACGGCCGCCGCGACGTCCGGGCGGACCGCGACCTGCCCGCCGAGGGACGGAGAGTAGGCGACCCGCAGCCCGCGCACCCCGCCCTCCAGCGCGTCCGCGAAGGAACCGCCGACCGGCCCGAGCGCCGACCAGTCACGGGCGTCGGGCCCGCTGATCACGTCCATCATCAGCGCCGCGTCGGCCACGTCGCGGGTCATCGGCCCCACGTGCGAGAGCGTCCCGAAGGGGCTCGCCGGATACAGCGGCACCCTCCCGTACGTCGGCTTCAGCGCGAAGATCCCGCAGAACGAGGCCGGGATGCGCACACTGCCGCCGCCGTCCGTGCCCAGCGCCAGGGGTCCCGCGCCCAGGGCGACGGCCGCCGCGCTGCCGCCGCTGGAGCCGCCCGCCGTGCGCGAGACGTCGTACGGATTGCGCGTGACCCCCGACAGCGGTGAGTCGGTGACGCCCTTCCAGCCGAACTCGGGTGTGGTCGTCTTGCCGAGGAAGACGGCGCCGTGCTCGCGCAGCCGGGCGACGGACGGCGCGTCCTCGTCCCAACCACCCTCCGGGGAAACGGTCCTGGAGCCCCGCAGGGTCGGCCCGCCGCGCAGCAGCAGGATGTCCTTGACCCAGACCGGGACGCCGTCCAGCAGCCCCGCGGGCTCGCCTCGCCGCCAGCGGGCCGCGGACTCCGCCGCCCCCGCCAGCGCCGCGTCCGTGTCGAGGCGGACGAACGCGTTCACGGCCGGCTGGACCTCCTCGGCCCTGCGCAGTGCCGCCCGCACCGCGTCCACCGGGCCGAACTCGCCCTTGCGATAGCCGTCGACGAGTTGGACCGCGGTCAGCTCGGTGAGTTCGGTCATCGGCCTGCCCCTCCAGGAAGTTCGGCGGCTCAGTGTCCGGGCACGTACCCGCGCTTCTTGTCCACCACATTCGGCAGCGGCCGGCCCGCCTCCCAGCGCTCGTACATCTCCACGAACTGCGCGCCGAGTTCGTCCCGCCAGCCGACCGTGTCCCCGCTCATGTGCGGGGACACGATCAGCCCGGGAACGTCCCACAGCGGGCTGTCCGGACCGAGCGGCTCGTGCTGGAAGACATCGAGGGCAGCGCCCGCGATCCACCGCTTCGACAACGCCTCGGCGAGCGCGTCCTCGACGACCAGAGGCCCGCGCCCCACGTTGATGAAGCGGGACGACGGCTGCATCATCCCGAAGCGCCGGGCGTCGAACATGCCGTGCGTGGCCTCGGTGAGCGGCGCCGCCGAGATCACCCAGTCGGCGCGTGCCATCAGGCGGTCGAGCTCCCCGGGCCCGTGGATCCCGGTCCTCGGGGTGCGTCCCACCAGCGCCGTCGTCACCTCGAGTGCCTTGAGCGACTTGACGATCGCCCGCCCGATCGGCCCGGAACCGACCACGCAGGCGCGGGTGCCCGCCACCCGTTGCGACTCCCGGTGCCGCCACTCCCGCCGCCGCTGCAGGTCCCAGGTCCGCGGCAGATCCTTGGCCATCGCCAGCACCAGCGCGGTGACGTACTCGGCGATCGGCCGGTCGAAGATGCCCCGCGCGTTGGTCACCACCGTGTCGGACGAGGCGAGTTCGGGACACAGCAGATGGTCGACACCCGCGCTCGCCGTGTGGACCCAGCGCGGTCGCCGGCCCTCGCCCGGCCAGGCGCGCCGCACCGCCCGCGAGGTGAAGTCCCAGACCAGCAGCACGTCCGCGCGCGGCAGCCGCTCGGCGAGCGTCGACTCGTCGGCGTGCTCGATCCGTACCCGGCCGGTGAGCCTGCCGAGGCGGGGGAGCGGTTCGGCGTCCAGGACGAGCAGCGTGGTGCGGTCCCCGGACGCGGCGGCGGACAGCGGCGTGGACGCGGTCGCGGACACCGGGCGGGGCGTTCGGGGGAAACCGTTTCGCAATGCGAGTCCGCTTTCCTGAGAGGACGAACCTGCGGGAGGAACCTGCGGGGCGAGCGTACGGGGACGGGAGTGCGGGCCGTGCGTGAGGCGCGGCCGAGGGGGCGAAGCCGGGGGAGCGGGGCGGGGCCGGAGCCGTCTGAGATGCGCGGATTGACCACGCTCGCACCCGAACCTACCTTCGTCAACACGGTGGCGCGCACGGCCTGTTGTCCGTCGGTGCCTCCGTGTGGGTCCCACCTTCCGCCTTCGTGAGGCCGGTGCTGCCATGGACGTCTCCCTGGACATCTCGTTTCTGGGCGGTCCCCGACCGCAGCGCGGGGTGGGTGTCGTCGCGCCCTTCGACTTCGCCCTCGACCGGGAGCTGTGGCGCTGGGTCCCGGACGAGGTCTCCCTGCGCGTCACGCGCACCCCGTTCGTGCCGGTCGAGGTCGGCCTGGACCTGGCACGCCTGGTCTCCGAGCACGAGACGCTCGGCGACGCGGTCCGGGCGCTGAACGCCGTCGCGCCCGAGGTCGTGGCGTACGCGTGCGCCTCGGGCAGTTTCGTGGGCGGGGTCGCGGGGGAGCGGGCGATGTGCGAGGCCATGCGGCGGGCGGGCGAGGTGGCCTCCCTGACCACGTCCGGGGCGCTGCTGGAGGCCCTGGCCGAGCTGGGCGCGCGCCGGATCGCCCTGGTGACTCCGTACACGGTCTCGGTCACCCGGTCCCTGGAGGAGTACCTCGCCGAGGCGGGCACGGAGGTCACCGGGCGTGCCTTCATGGGCCTGACCAGGCATATTTGGAAGGTGCCCTACCGCGACGTGGTGGACATGGCCCACCGCGCCGTCCGCAACGGCCCGGCGGACGCGCTCTTCATCAGCTGCACCAATCTGCCGACGTACGACGTCATCGCCCAGCTGGAGACGGAACTGAATATTCCGGTCATATCGGCCAACCAGGTGACGATGTGGGCGGCGCTGCGTCATCTGGGTACCCGGGCAGTGGGCCCGCGCCAGCGGCTGGTCCGGGGACACCTTCCCCGCCCCTCAGGCTCTGGGGGACAGTCGGCGCACGGGGCTCCTGTACTGCCGGAAGAACAGGAAGGCTGGACATGACCGCACTCGGATTCCTCTACCCGGGCCACTCGGCCGAGGACGACTACCCGCGTATGGAGCAGCTCCTGGGCAGCGACATCCGGCTGCCGTTGATCCACACGGACATCGGTGAGGACGCGCACCGGGTGGACGCCCTGCTCGAGATGGGTTCCCTGACGCGGCTCTCGCCGGGCGTCGAGGAGCTGCGGCTGTCCGGGGCGGAGGCGGTGGTCTGGGCGTGCACCAGCGCCAGTTTCGTGTACGGCTGGGAGGGCGCCCACGAGCAGGTGCGTTCCCTGGCCCGTGCGGCGGGCCTGCCGGCCTCCTCGACGTCCTTCGGCTTCGCGCACGCCGTACGGGAGATCGGGGCGCGGCGGGTCGCTGTCGCCGCGACGTATCCGGACGACGTGGCGGAACTGTTCGCGGACTTCCTCCGGAAGGCCGGGGTGGAGGTGGTCTCGGTGCGGGCGTCCGGGGTCCTGACGGGGGCGGAGGTCGGGACGTGGGGTGAGGCGGAGGTGTTCGCGCTGGCGCGGGACGGGGATCACGCCGATGCCGACGCGGTGCTCCTGCCGGACACGGCTCTGCACACGGTGGCGCATCTGACGGCGCTGGAGAAGGAGCTGGGGAAGCCGGTGCTCACCGCGAACCAGGTCAGTGTCTGGGAGGCGCTGCGGCTGGCGGACCGCCGCGTCAACGCGCCGGCCCTCGGCGCGCTCTTCACCCGTGAGCCGCTGGTCCAGTCCTGACCCGGGGTGTCTCGTCCGTCCCCTGGGGGCTCCGCCCCCAGACCCCCGTCCGGCCTTGAGGGCCTTGTCCTCAAACGCCGGACGGGCTGGAGATGCGGGCCTGCGCTGACAGAGTGCTGAAAGGCTGAGGCCAGGGGCGGGCATTTCAGCCCGTCCGGCGTTTGAGGACGAGCCCTTCGGGCGATGCGGGGGTCCAGGGGGGCACAGCCCCTCGGCGGGGGTCTGAGGGCGGAGCCCCCAGGGTCGGGATGCCACGAACCCCAGTGGGCGGGAATAAGCGGGGACTGTCTCCTGTTTCGCGGGGAAGGACCGCACGACGTACGCAATCAGGAGGCCCACCGGTGGACGCGACGGACAACACGGACGAGATCCGAGGCACCGCCCAGGGCACCGCCCCCGTACCCCTCTCCGTGCTGGACCTGGTCACCGTGGGCGCCGGCCGCACCGCCACCGACGCCCTGCGCACCAGCGTCGCCATCTCCCGCCTCGCGGAATCCCGCGGTTTCCACCGCTACTGGGTGGCCGAGCACCACTCCATGCCGGGCGTGGCCTCGTCCTCACCGGCGGTGATCCTCGCCCACCTGGCCGCCCACACCACCCGCATCCGCCTCGGCTCCGGCGGCGTCATGCTCCCGAACCACGCCCCCCTGGTCATCGCGGAGCAGTTCGGAACCCTGGAGGCCATGGCCCCGGGCCGGGTGGACCTGGGCCTCGGCCGCGCCCCCGGCACGGACGGCGCCACCGCGGCGGCCCTGCGCCGCACCGACCGCCTGGGCGAAGGCGCCGACGACTTCCCCGAGCAGCTCGCGGAGCTGACCCGTTTCCTGGACGACGACTTCCCCGAAGGCCACCCCTACGGCCGTATCCACGCCGTGCCCGGCCCGGTCCAGGCCACCTCGCCCGGCGGTGTCCAGTCCCCGCACCGCCCCCCGGTCTGGCTCCTCGGCTCCTCCGGCTTCAGCGCCCGCCTGGCCGGTGTCCTCGGCCTCCCCTTCGCCTTCGCGCACCACTTCTCGGCGCAGAACACGATCCCGGCCCTGGACCTGTACCGCGAGTCCTTCCGGCCGAGCGAGGTACTGGACTCCCCGTACGCCCTGATCGGCGTCTCCGCGCTCGCCACGGACGACGAGAAGGAGGCCCGCCGCCAGGTGATGGCCGCCGCGCTGAACATGGTCCGTCTGCGCACCGGCCGCCCCGGCCTCGTCCCGACGCCGGAGGAGGCGGAGGCGTACACCTTCTCGCCGATGGAGCGGGAGTTCATCACGTCCTGGAACGCCAACGTCATCCACGGCACCGCCGACGAGGTCCGCGCGGGTCTCGACGACCTCCACAAGCGCACCGGCGCCGATGAGCTGATGATCACGGGCAACGCCCACAGCGGCGACGTACGCCTGCGCTCGTACGAACTGATCGCGGACGTCTACGGGCTGCCGAAGGCCCGTCCGGGCCAGGGGGCCCCGGCGGACCCGGGCGCTCAGGCCTGAGCGCAGGCCGCGGTCAGCAGCGCGGAGATACGGTCCGGCGCCACCGGGCGGGAGTACAGCCACCCCTGTCCGGTGTCGCAGCCGATGCCGCGCAGCCGGGACGCCTGGGAGGCGGTCTCCACGCACTCGGCGGTGACCGTCAGGCCCAGCCGGTGCGCGAGCTGGATGAGCGCCTCGACGATGACCTCGTCGGCGGGGCTCGGCCGGGCGGAGCCGCCGTCTCGGGCGTCGTACCGGAAGCCGCGGACGAAGGAACCGTCCAGCTTCAGGACGGAGACCGGCAGCCGGCTGAGGTAGGCGAGGTTCGAGTATCCGGTGCCGAAGTCGTCGATGGCGATCCGGACGCCCATGTCGCTGAGGGCCTGCAGGGACTGCAGCGGCCGGCCCGCCGATCCCATCACCGCCGACTCGGTCAGCTCCAGCTGGAGCAGATGCGGGGCGAGGCCGGTCTCTGCGAGGATCTCCCCGACGTCCGCGACCAGGTCGGAGTCCCACACCTGCCGTACGGCGACATTGACGCTGACGAAGATCGGGGGCGCGTCCGGATGGTCCAGCTGCCAGCGGCGAGCCTGTCGGCAGGCGGTGGCCAGCACCCAGCGGCCGAGCTGCACGATCGAACCGTCCTCCTCGGCCAGTCCGATGAACCGATTCGGCGTCAGCATGCCGAACTGCGGGTGGTTCCAGCGTACGAGCGCCTCGACACCGCGCACGTCGCCGTCCTCCATGCCCACCAACGGCTGGTACTCCAGGGCGAATTCATCCCGCTCGACGGCCGCCCGGAGGGTGGAGGCGAGTGCCTGGCGGGTCATGCGGTGGGCGTTGCGCTCCGGGTCGAAGAGCGTCCAGCGGCCCTTGCCGTCCGCCTTCGCCCAGTACAGCGTCGTGTCCGCGGCCTGCATCAGACCGGTCGCGGTGGTCCCGGCGGCGCGGCGCTCGACGACCCCGATCGACGCGGAGAGCGACAGCCGCCGGCCGGAGAGGTCGAACGGCGCCTGAAGTGACGTCAGGACCGACTCGGCGAGTTCCGCCACCTGGTCGGTGCCCGTGGAGCCCTCGACGAGCAGTGCGAACTCGTCGCCGCCCAGCCGGGCCACCAGCGGAGTGGTCGCCCGCCCGGAGCCGGCCGCGTCGGCGCACCGCGTCAGCCGCTCGGCGACGGTCGCGAGCAGCCGGTCGCCCACCCGGTGGCCGAGCGTGTCGTTGACCGCCTTGAACCCGTCCACGTCCAGATAGCAGAGCCCGATCCGGCCGGTGCCGCCGTCCTCGTACGCCCCCGCCTCCAGGGCGGACGTCAGACGTTCGAAGAACAGGGTGCGGTTGGGGAGCCGGGTCACCGGGTCATGCATCTGCAAGTGCCGCAGCCGCGCCTGGAGTTCACGGCGGGGGCTGAGGTCCGTGACGGACAGCAGCACGGCCTCCTCGCCCGGGGGCAGCGGAGCGACGGTCACCTGAACCCACAGCGCGTGCCCGTCGGGGTGTTTGAGCCGCCGGGTGCAGCGCAGCCGGGCCTGCCGGCCGCGCAGTACCTCCCGGTAGGCGTGCCAGGTGCGGGCGTCGGAGGCGAGGTCCACCAGATCGGCGGCGATCCGTCCGGTGAGCGCGCCGGATCCGAAGCCGAGCAGTGCGCTCAGCGACTCGTTGGCGGTGACGACCAGGCCCTCCCGGTCCACGACGGCCATCGGGAGCGGCGCCGCGGCGAAGGCGGCGCGAAACGTGCGCGGTGACGTCCCGGGGGGCCCGGCCGGGTCGGGGAGCTGTTCCGCGGGGTCGTACGCGCCGGACGAGGAGGCGGACGTGGAGACGGACGAGGAGGTGGATGGAGAGACGGACGAGGAGGTGGACGGAGAGACGGATGGTGCGGATGCGGCGGAGGGCGATCCGGTGGAGGTACGAGGAGATGTAGTGGTGTGACGTTCTGTGATGGCCGGCCGGTCGAGGCCTGCCGCGGGCGCCGGCCCTTCGGACGTTCCGCTCACCGCTCGCTCCCGCAGTGCACTCGTTCTTCGTATGGGTCGCTCGGAGTGGTCGGCCGGTGCTGGACGGCCGAACAAGCCGTGTCCGTGCAGGAAAGTGTGCCGATCATAGAGGCTGCCCTCGGGGCCTTGCAGCCACTCTCCAGTGTCCCTGAACAACCACCCGTTCTGACAGATCGTTTCTGCCTGGATCTGGACCGGATCCTTCGCCCACCGATCGTATGTGACGTTCCGTGAGTGTTCGGGGTGTCGGCCGGGAGGCCGGTGACATGCGACCCTTCACTCTTCTGGTGCAGACAAACAGGGCAAAGTAGTACGAAGTAACACAAGCTGGGTGCGGTGTCCTGAAATCCGCGCCCGGAGGTCGACGTGCCGCGTCAGCTCCCCTTGAGGAGTCTCGCCTGTGAGCTCCTGCTGGGTCTCGCTCCCCAAGGGGCGTCCCGCTGGCGCAGTACCGCGGCCGCGTTCACCTCGCTGGCGGCGGTGGTCGCGACCTCCCTGGTCACGGGCCCCGCCCTCGCCGAACCCCTCTTCGCCCCCTGCGCCCTGCAGCGGACCGACGTCCACCACTCGGAGGGCCTGGACGTCTGGAACGCCGCCTACCCGCGCCCCACCCGTCCCCTCGACGCGGTACTGGTCTTCCTCTCGTTCCCCGACTCCCGCCCGCGCACCACGCCGGCCGAACTGACGGCCGATTACTTCCCGTCCACCAGCCGCTTCTTCGAGCGCGCCTCCTACGGCAGGTTCACGCTGCGCCCGCATCCCCAGCGCGCGTGGATCCGGATGCCGCACGCGTCCACCTCGTACGCCATGCGGCGCGACTGGAACTCCGCGCGGCGCGCCGCCTATCTGCGCGACGCGATCGGCGCGGCCGACCGGCAGGTCGACTTCTCGCGCTACGACATCGTCTACTTCGTCGCCGATCCGGACGCGCCGGGCGTCGACTCCGACGCGACGAAGGTCGTCAACCTCGAGACCCCGCTGCGGGCCGACGGCAAGGACATCAGCCGCGTCGTCACGGTCTTCGAGAAGCACCCGCCGGACCGGCTCGTCCTCGCCCATGAGACGGGGCACGTCTTCGACCTGCCCGACCTCTACCACCGGCCCTCCGACGGCAAGGGCGACTGGGACACGTACGTCGGTGACTGGGACCTCATGGGCAGCCAGTTCGGCCTCGCGCCGGATCTGTTCGGCTGGCACAAATGGAAGCTGGGGTGGCTGGAGCCGCGGCAGGTGGTGTGTGTGGGCGCCCACGGGAGTACACGGCTGACGCTGGAGCCCCTGGGCGCCGGGCCGCCGGCGGCCGGTGTGGGCGCGGCGGGAGCACCGGCCGCCGGTGCGCCCCCGGCGGCGGACCCCTACGGCGCTTCCGGCGGCGCTCCGGGTCCCGTGCCCGTCGGCTCCGGCGTACCGGTCTTCGGCTCCGGGCGCGGTACCAAGCTGGCGGTCGTCCGTACGGGGCCCGACAGCGCGCTCGCCTTCGAGGCGCGCGGCTCGGCGGGCAACGACGGGACGACCTGTACGCAGGGCATCCTCGTCTACCGGGTCCGCAGCGGGGCTGCCTCCGGTGACGGCCCGATCCAGGTCGTCGACGCCCACCCGCACTCGGAGTCCTGCTGGGGCGAGTCGGTCTACCCGCCGCTCGCGGACGCGCCGGTGGAGCTCGGTGAGAGCTTCACGGTCCCCGGCGAGAAGGTGCGCGTCGCGGTGGAGGACTGGACGGCCGCGGGGGACTGGACGGTGAAGATCACGACGGGCTGAGCGCTCGTGGACATGACGATGGCGAGGCGTGTTCACGTTTCCGCGAACAAGCCTCGCCATCGCTAGCGTGCGCCGCCAGGGACTCGAACCCCGGACCCGCTGATTAAGAGTCAGCTGCTCTAACCAACTGAGCTAGCGGCGCCTGCTGACGTCGTAGACCTTAGCATCCTGATCGGCGGGAGGAAAAATCGATATCCGCACCGCCGCGGAGGCCGCCGCGCGGGCCGCACGGATGGCCGCCCAGACCAGGATCTCGGCGCCGGGGAGCCAGGGATGCCGGGTGTCGGGGGCCACCAGCCAGCGGGATTCGGGACGGGCGGCCGGGTCCGGGCCGGTAGCGCCGACGCGGTCGCCCGGGGTGCGGACGCGGGTCGTACGGCCGTCTCCCGGGGCGGGGACGGTCACCGCGTCGCCGGTGCCGTGACAGAGCAGGGGAGGGATCGCGCCGACCCGCCCCAGGCCGCCCGGACAGGCCGGATGGCCGGTGACACCGGGCCGTCCGGTGACGCCGGTGGCACCGGACGGCCCGGCGTCCCCCCGACCGCCGCGCCGCCCCACGGGCCCGCGCGGGTCCTGGAAGCCGTCGACGGCCTTGACGCGCTTGATGCCGTTGATGGTCCTGCTGCTGTCGATGTCGCCGATGCGGTCGTCGAAGCCGTCGCCGTGGCCGTCGTCGAAGGCGCTGAGGGCGCCGGAGTCCCAGGCGTCCCATGAGCCCTCGGCGCCGCGGGAACCCCGCTCCTCCCACTCCAGGAGCGACGGGAGTCGCTGGGCCGTGCCCGGGGCGCTGAACAGCAGCATCCGCCCGCGGAACACGGCCACCGGTCCGGAGCCCGGCCCCTCGTCCCACAGGCGGTCCAGCATCCGCCGACCGAAGATCGCGGGCGCGTTGACGACGTCGAAAGCGGTGCCGCAGGGCAGTACGACCGGCGCGGTCGGCCGGTCCTGCCAGAGGGCGAGGGTGCTGCGCGGATACGTTCCTGCCGAGGCGAGCCAGGCGGCCCCGTCCGCGGTGACGCCCGCGGCGTCGAACCGGTCGGACAGCGGGGCGCCGGTGCCGTGGGGGAAGGTGCCGGCGTTGTTCCGTGTGCTGCTCATGACGACAAGGTCTACCGTCGGTGAGCATCCCGTCTCCGAGGGTTGCGGAAAATCGGGACAGGGGGGTCGCGAATGGGGTATGTCACCCGCCGCCGGCGTATGCCAGGAGACCCTGCGGGCGCCGTCCACCTGGCACCAGGAGGCCGCCTGGTGCAGGGGTGCAGGGGTGCACGGGTGCCGGGGACGCCGGCGGGATGCCGGGGGCGGGCCCCCGGCGGTCACACCGTGCCGGTCAGGCGTGGTCGCCCACCCCGTGCCCGTGTCCGTTCCCGTCCGCCCCCCGGAGCAGGTCACGGCCGAACTCGACCATCTTCTTCGCGTAGTCCTCGGTCCACTCGGCGCGCTCGGCGATGTCGGCCGACGTGAGCCGGTCGAAGCGGCGGGGATCGGCGAGCTGCGCGGCGGCGATGGCCTGGAACTCCAGCGCCCGGTCGGCCGCCGCCCGGAAGGCGAGCGTCAGCTCCGTGGCCCGCGCCAGCAGCGCCCTCGGATCGTCTATCGACTCGAGATCGAAGAAGTGCTCCGGGTCACCGGCCGCCTCCGCGGGCTCGAAGAGCAGGGGCGCGGGGCGTAGCCGCGGTTCGTTCCGACGCGGCGTGGGCTCCGCCATGTCTTCTCCTCCTCGTACGGTTCAGGGGCCCGCTTCGTGGGTGGGCCACCGTCCATTGTCCCCCGCTCGCGCAAGGGGGCCCGTGGAACGGGGCGGATCGGAGTCTCAGGGCCGCCATCTCACCCGGTGCTCCGCCAGATGCGACAGCACCGCGTGGCTCGCCTCCCAGCCGTCCGGGAACTTCACCGTGACACCCAGCTGCACGGGCTCGGTGGAGGGGTGGTCGTCCAGCAGCTCCGTCACCCCCGCCCGGCAGACCACGATGCACGCGTGCCGGTGCCGGGAGGCGAGGACGCACAGTCGTCCCGTCTCCAGGTGGAACGCCGTCGCGTCCGGGCGCCCGGAGAGCGGGTGGAGCACCACCGTCACGTCGAACTCGCGGCCCTGGAGCCGGTTCGCCGTGTCGACGGTGACGTCCGTGACACCGAGATCCGCCAGCGCCGCCCGCACCACCGCCGCCTGGTCCCGGTGCGCCGTGCCGACGGCGATCCGGTCCGCCGTCAGCGGTGCCGGATCGGGCGACCGCTCCGAGGTCGCCGCGCCGCCGCGCTCCAGCAGCCGCCGTACGACCTGCGCCACCGCCCGTACGGCCTCGGGGTCGGTGCGCGGCGTGTGCCGGGCCGGCAGCTCCAGGAGCCCCCAACCCGTCTCCGCGGCTTCGTCGATGACCAGGTCGGGCCCGGAACCGTCCGACGGCACACCGAAGTTCAGCAGCCGGTCACCGTGTCCGGTGCCGCTGCGGAACGGCGTGTACGGGTAGAACGCGTCCGAGACCAGCGGGGCCGCGGACGCCGGGAGCCGCCATGACACCGGCAGCCGGTGCTGCGGCAGTTCGGGGTTGTGCGCGAGCAGGGTCGTGACGGCGGACGCCGAGGGGTCGTACGACAGTCCCGCCCACTGCTCCGCGCCCACGATGGCGAAAGGGTCCAGCTGGCCCGGATCGCCCACGAACAGCGCCCGCTCGAAGAGGCCGGCCACGGCCAGCAGCGCGTCGGAGCGCATCTGGTACGCCTCGTCGACGATCGCGTGCCGCCAGGGCTCGACGTTCTTGACGTGGGCCCACTTCGCGGCGGTCGAGATGACGACCGGGAGGCCCGCCAGGTCGGTGGCCTTCGCCGACTTGCGGACGTTGCCCAGGTCGTCGAGAGCCTTGTCGTACGGGTCGGCGTCACTGCTGTGCAGGCGCCCCACCGGCAGCTCGGGGTCCTTCTCGGCGAGCCGTACGACCAGGTCGTCCACCTGGGAGTTCGTCTGTGCGATGACCATCAGGGGGCGTCCGGCGGAGGCGAGTTCGAGTGCCGCGCGCACGACGAGGGTCGACTTCCCGGCGCCGGGCGGGGAGTCGACGACGACCCCGCGGTGGGTGCCGTGCAGGGTGTCGCGCAGGATCGCGTCGGTGGCGCGGGCGGCCGCGGCCCCGGGATCGAAGACCGTGGTCACAGGATGTCCTCCTCCGTCACCGGATCCGGCTGCGGTACGGCGTCGGGGTCGCCCGGCGGGCCGCCGTGCGTCCACGGTGTGTTCTCCGGGTCGGGCAGCTTCGCGCCGCCGCGCTGCTCGTGCTCGAAGAGCGTGAAGCAGACGAGGTCCCCCTTCTCCGGCACGGACCCGGGCTCGGGCTCCTTGCCGCGGCCCATCTTGTCGACGACCCGCAGCACGAGCAGACCGTCCTCCTCCTCCGGTCCGGTGGCTCGCGCGTGTCCGACGTATTCGGCCGCCTGCGGTTTGCCGTCCAGCGACCGGTACACCTTCGTGCGCTCACCGAGATGCGGCCGGTCGTCCGTGCGGACGGTCACCAGGGGGCGGGGGCTCGGGCGTCTGCTCTCGCTGTACGCCATGACGACATCGACGACCTCGCCCGTGAAGGCCTCGCCGACCAGGCGCCGGCCGGCCATGACGAGCGGATCGTCGAGAGCCTCCTGCGCGTCCAGGCGGGCCTGTTCACGCTCGCGCGTGGCCAGCTTGTTCGCCGCCGTGACCGCGTCGTCGCGGCGCGGCTGCGGTGGCTCACCCGCGAGGACCCGGTCGCGGTGACCGGTGAACGACCAGCGGTCGCGGGTCCACCGGTCGGCCGCGTGCGCTCCCTCGGGCAGCGTCCGCAGCATGTCGAGGCCCTGCCACACCGCGTCCCAGGTGGGCCGGGCGACACGCTCCACCAGGCCGCGGATCTCCCGCTCCGCCGCGGTGAGTTCACCGAGCCGGTCGTCGGCCTCCAGACCGTCCTCGGCGGCGGCGAGTGCCGTCCGCGCGCGGTCGTAGCGCTCGATGGCGGGAGCCAGCAGCTTGTTGTCGAAGGCGGGATCGGTGGCCGGTCCCGCGGGCGGCCGGACGAGCTGGCCGCCGGAGTCCCGCCGGAGCTCCGCCTCCAGGGCCGCCCGCGCGCCCGACTCGCCCGCCGGGGGATCGATCCAGGCGAGCAGCGCTCCCAGGTGCTGGTCCTCCAGGCTGCTCTGGCCGGTGGCCCAGTGCCGGGACAGCACGTCGCCGAGGGCGAGCAGCAGAGCGGAACCGGGCACCCGGGCCCGCTCCCCGAAGTGGGTCAGCCACCGCCCGAGCAGCGGCACCCGGGGCGGCGCCGGATGCGGTGCCTCCGGCTCCTGCTCCGCGGTGCGCCGGAACCGCATGGAGCGCCCGAGGAGTCGCACGAACTCCGCACCGGCCCGGCTCGGCACGATCAGCTGGGGCGCGTCCGCGCACAGCTCGACCTCGACCTTGACCCGCTTCCCGGTCTCCGGATCGGTCTCGTTGCGCTCGGCGGCCTCGACCACGTCCGCGTAGGAGCCGACGTACGGCAGGACGACGTCCGCGAGCTCGGCGAGGAACGCGAACCGCAGATCACGGTCCCGGGGCTGCGGCACGACCAGCAGCCGCGGCGCGTCCCGGTCCGTACCGACCAGGGCCCCGAGAGGGGCCCCGGCCTCACCGGCGGTGATCAGGGGCACGAGGACGAGCGGCCGGTCGGAGAGATGCCGGTGGCGGACGGTGGCGAGGGGCTGCGCCCGCCCGCTCTCGACGGCTTCCAGCCGGGCGAGGGTGGCGATCAGCGACACGCGGCCACCTCCGCGAGCGCGGCCCGGCCGGTGGGGTGCGCCCGCTCGTGTCCGCGCAGGGCTTCCGCCCGCAGCCGGGCCGCCGCGCGCAGGGCGGCGACCGCCGGATCCTGCGGGTCCCCGGCGTCCGCGCGAGCAGCCGCCAGTACGTCGTCCACGGTGGTCAGACCGCCCAGCTCCGCGCGCAGTGACCGTCCCAGCGCGGTCACCGCGCCGGCCTCCCGGGAGCGGGCGCGGCAGTGGAAGGCGAGCTCGCAGGCGGCCAGGCACTCGGGGGCGTAGGCCGCGGGGACGGCCTCGACCGCCGCTGTCAGCCGCTCGGCCGGCAGACCGGGGGCGAAGCAGGTGTCCTCGGGGAGGGCGGCCGCGATGTCCTCGACACGGGTGAGGCGGTCCAACTGGCGGCGGGTGACCGCGCGCTGTTTGCGGACGTCGACGGCGGACGCGGTCGGGAGGTTGGAGAAGTCCTTGGGGCAGACCAGCAGGACGCGGTGGCGGACGTCGGGGGCCGGGTCCAGGCGCGCGGCGACCTCCTCCAGTGCGAGGACGTACACCGCCGACTGACGGGCGGCCGCGCCCACCTTCGCCGGGTCTGCCGAGCCGTCCAGCATGGGGAAGGACTTGATCTCGACGACCGTCCACGTCCCGTCGGGGTGCACGACGACGGCGTCCGGTTCGAGGAAGGCGGGGGAGCCCGCGACGTCGAGGGCGAGCATGGGGTGGTCGAGCAGGGTCCAGGCGCCGGCGCTGGTGGCGTCGCGCAGCGCGAGTGCGGTTCGGGCGGTGCGGCCCTCGGGGCCGGCCGCGGTCAGGTCGGGGACCGTCCCGGCCCGGGGCGGCTCGGCGCCGGGGTCCAGCTTCTCGTGCACGAGGCGCAGCAGTTCCGCGCCGCCGTCCGCCTTGACCCGGGCCTCGAACGCGTTGCCCCGCATGAACGCGAACTGGGACTGGCCGAAGGCGGACGGTGAACCCAGCCCTTCGGCCAGCTGCGCCTTGTCGACACCCGCGCCGTCGAGCAGGGCGCGCCGCTCGCAGCCGGGGTTCGCGGCGAGCGCCGCGAGAGCGCGCGCGTCCAGGGCCTTGGGCGGTACCGCCGGGCCGCGCAGCTCAGCGAGTCTTCCCCAGACTCCCGGCTTCGGTGGAGGAGGGGAGATCCCAGTCCGCAGCTCCGTCCCCCGCATCCTTGGGAGGGGCACCGGGGTCGGCTCCCGGTCCGGTGCGGGACTCGCGCTGTCGGGGAATGCGTTCACCCGTGGAAGTCTGGCATCCGGCACTGACAATCGGGGAACCCGCGTCGTGGGAGGCGCCCGCGATCCACGGGATCCGGGTACCCAGGAGTGTCTTCACACGGTCCGCGAGCCGTGTCACCTGCGGGGCGAGCAGCAGCCCCGTTCCCATCACCGCGACGCCGGCGACCGCGTCGAGGAAGTAGTGGTTGGCCGTGCCCATGACGACGATCGTGGTGAGCAGCGGGTACGCGATGCCCGCGAGCCGGACGACGCGTGTGCGGCCGTAGCGCCACAGCATCACTCCGCACCACAGCGACCAGCCCACGTGCAGGCTCGGCATCGCCGCGTACTGGTTCGTCATGCCGCCGAGACCCCGTGGAGCGCTCGCCTCGCCGCCCCACCAGCCGTACGAGCTGTACTGGGCCATCGTGTCGACGAAGCCGTGGCCCGCCGAGAGCAGCCGGGGCGGGCAGGTCGGCATCAGGGTGAAGCCGACCAGACCGATGAGGGTGGACGTCATGAGCCAGGTGCGGGCCGCGCGGTACAGGTCGGCGCGGGAGCGGAAGAGCCAGATCAGGATGGCGGGCGTCACCAGATAGTGCAGTGACGCGTACCAGAAGTCGGCGGGCACGCCGAGCCAGGCCTCGCGTGTGAACAGCCGGTTGAGCGGGTGCTCGGCGTTGAGGTGGAGGGCCTTTTCGATGCGCAGGATCTCCAGGCCGTGACCGACGGCGCTGTCCGTGTCGCCCCGGGCGAGCAGCCGGCCCGCCGAGTACGACGCGTACACCAGGACTATCAGCGGCAGCTCGGTCCACCAGCGCAGCCGGAGCTGAGGTGCGGACGGGCGCAGCTCGGTCCACCGGCCGAGCCGGGCGCGCGGTGCCGTCCCGGTCCGCCGTGCATCGGTCTGCGGCATCCGATCGCCCTCCCCCATCTGCTCGTCGTGCCCCGGCGACCCCGTCGGCGGCCGCACCGGCACCGCGCGAGCGACCGCTCGCGGTGTGACGGTGCGCAAGTCTGTCCGTGACGATGCGTGGCCGCACCGGATTTTACGGCGTATGCGAACGGCCCCTGGAAGCGCCCCCGGTCGTCAAGGACGCTGAGATCGCCCTGCGGGTTGCCCCTCGCGGGGGTGCGCGATGATGGAGTGACCCATTTATCCGGCGAATCGGGAAGGCTTCTCCTCATGGCACCGCGCATCCTGCTGGCCCGGCATGGACAGACGCAGTGGTCGCTGTCCGGCAAGCACACCGGCAGGACCGACGTACCGCTGCTGGACGAGGGCCGGCGCGGAGCCGAGACGCTGGGCGAGCGACTGCACCGGGCGCCCTTCGACGGGCTCCCCGGGGCGGAGGTGTTCACCAGCCCGCTGGCACGCGCGCGTGAGACGTGCGAGCTGGCCGGCTTCGGTGAGCGCGCCACCTCCTGGGACACGCTGATGGAGTGGGACTACGGCGCGTACGAGGGGATGACCCCGGCCGAGATCCAGGCCGTACGTCCGGGCTGGTTCATCTGGCGCGACGGGGTGCCCGGCGGCGAGACCCTGGAGCAGGTCACCGCGCGCGCGGACGAGGTCGTCGGCCGGGCCCGCGCCGCCGACCGCGACGTACTGGTCTTCGCGCACGGGCACATCCTGCGCTCCATCGGTGCGCGCTGGCTGGGCCTCCCCCTCGACTTCGCCGCCCGGATCCGTCTCAACCCGACCTCGCTGTCGGTGCTCGGCTGGGCCTACGGCGAGCCCGCCATCGAGACCTGGAACGACCTCGGGCATCTGACCGCGTAGAGCGCGTGGACCGGGTCCGGCCCTTCGCCGGGCCCTTCACACCGGGCCCTTCACACCGGGCCCTTCGCCGGGCCCTTCGCCGGGCCCTTCGCCGGGCCCTTCACACCGGGCCCTTCGCACCCGGGCCGGCTCACGCGGTCCGCGGCAGATTCGCGTGGCGCTCCAGGAACGCGGAGACGCCCGACGCCCTGCGGTGCGGCAGCAGCACCCGCGCGGTGGCCGCCAGCATGGTCTGGATGCGGGAGGACTGGACCTCGCCCAGCAGGTCGAGGACGCGCAGACCCGCGACCGCGGCCTCGTCGGGGCGGCCGCCGCGGGCGAGGTCGTCGGCGAGTTCCGCGGTGTAGAGGGCGATGTTGCGGGTGAAGTGCGGATCCTGCAGGTGTGCCGCGCGACGGGCGTGACGGGCCGCGCGCGGCCAGTCACCCAGCGTGGACCAGCACTGCGCCTCCAGGCCCTCCAGTTCGGCCTCTCCGTAGAAGGTCATCCACTCGGGGTCGGTCTCCGAGGCGCCGCGCTCGAAGAGGGCCTGGGCGCGGACGAGGGCCCGTTCGCACTCCGCGCGGTCCGCGAGCCCCGCCCAGCCGCCCGCCTCGCGCAGCGCGAGCAGCGAGAGCAGTCGCGAGGAGCCGAGCGGGTGCGCCGCCCGCTGCGCCGCCTGCGCCGCGCGCACCGCCTCACGTGGGCGGCCCGCGTCGCGGGCGAGGAAGGCCGTGTTGCAGAAGGCGTGCGCCTCCAGGCCGGGGTCGCCGGACATCCGTGCGGTCGCCAGTGCCTCGGCGTAGTGCGAGCGCGCGTCGTCGAAGCGCCCGGAGTCGTGTGCCAACCAGCCGACGGAGATGGCCAGTTCGCCCGCCCCCGCGTACAGCCGGTCGGCGGTCCGCTGACGGGTGGTGCCCGCGTCGAGCAGTTCGTACGCGGTGCGCAGGGGGGCGGCGGCCCGCCGGTAGAGGCCGTCGGCCCCGTGCCGGTCGTCGAGCAGCCGGATCCTTCGTACGGCTTCTTCGAGGGCGCCCGCCTCGGACGTCCCCACCCGGTGGGCACGGCGGACACGGTGGTCCGTGGCCTCGGCCTCGGCCGTACCGCCGAACGTGCCCGCGAAGGGGCCCAGTGTGGCTGCCGCCATGGTGGCGGTGCCGCCGGTCATGAATGCGCGACGCTGCACGTCGCTCTCCTCGTGGTTCTGTTCATGGTGCTCGTGCGGGTTCTGCGGGTCGTGCGGGTCGTGCGGGTCGTACGGGTCCTGTGGGTCCTGTGGGTCCTGTGGGTTCGGCGTGGTCTCATACGTCTCGCACGCCCCTTCCGTCTCACCCGTGGTGCACGAAAGGCTTGTGGTGTGTGCGGGGGGCTCTTCGTCCGTGCCGCGCGCCCCTCGTCCGCGCACGGACGAGCGGGGCGAGAAGCCCAGGTCGGTCAGCGTGCGGCCGGGGAACATGTGCAGGAACACCCGCTCGTACGCGTAGTTGGGACAGCGGATCTCGCCGGCCTCCACCCGCCCGACATAGCGCGCGTCGCAGCTGACCCGCTCACCGATCTCGCGCGCGGCCCGCCGGACCGCCGCGGCGAACTCGCCGGGCGAGCGCTGTCCGCGCAGCCGCCGGAAGGCGAGGTTCGGCCGCGGTGGCCGGGGGGACTGGGACGAGGTCACCGTTGACGACGCCATGGTCGGGCCCTCTCTTGCGAACCGTCGAACCATGCCGGAACCAGGGCGAAGTGTCTGTGTCATGCCGTGTGGTGCCCTGCTCCGGCGGAGCAAGAACGTACCTGCTGTGACGACGTCGCCACGCTGGGTTTGGCTACAAAACGGATATCTCATGCATGATCTGCCATGAACTGCCATCCTTTGCGGCGGCGTTCCGCCGTAGCCGTTGACGTTCTGACGCGTTGAACCCGATGGACCGGGAGCGCACCCGAACTCCCGACCCGCTCGTGCAGGAGGAGGGGTTCCGTGTTGGAGGCCGGGTTGGAGAGCACCGAGTTCCGTAGACCGCTGTCGACCGCCGGGTACGGGTCGTCCCCGGAGTACGGCGCCCCACCGCAGCCGGTCGCCGGCTGCGACCTGGTGACCGTTCCGGCGCGCCAGGGCCTGGAGGCCGTCGACATCCTCCGCCGCGGCGCCTGCGAATCCGTCGGGCCCGTTCTGCTCGACGGCGGCTGCGACACCCTCGGCTTCCTGGTGCCGCGCGGCACCGCCGAAGCCTGGGACGTGCCGGGCAGTACCTGTACGCGAACCGTCGGCCGCGGCCTGCGGCCGGCCCCCGAGCCGCCGGTCGAGGGCTCGGACTGGCTGCTGCCGCCGGGGGAGGCGGACCTCGCGACCGACCCGGCCGTCCTGCGGGCGGCGCTGGGCGAGGCGGCACGGCTCATCGAGGCCGCGGACAACTGTCGCTGACCGCCCGAAGCGGCCGCTGGGCCGACCGTCCCGGAGCCCCTGATAATGGCGGAATGGGAAGGTCGAAGAACGCGCGGCGCGGCCAGGCGCCCACCGAGCCCCTCGTCGAGACGGTCGACGGCGGGCTCGCCGAGCTGATACCCGACCGGGACCGCCCACGCGCCTGGACCCTGCTGATCGACGGCGCCCCGCAGTCCCACGTCGACCTCGACGACCCCGCCCACCTGAGCTTCGAGTACCAGCGCCGCCTCGGCCACGTCATCGACCTGGTCGCCCCGCCCGGCAAGCCCGTGCACGCCGTGCATCTCGGCGGCGGCGCCTTCACCCTGGCCCGCTACACCGCCGCGACCCGCCCCCGCTCCACCCAGCAGGTCGTCGAACGCGACGGCCTCCTCGTCCAACTCGTCCGGCGTGAACTCCCGCTGGACCCCAACGCCCGTATCCGGGTGCGTTCCGTGGACGCCCGTGAGGGTCTCGCCAAGGTGCCGGACGGCTGGGCGGACCTCGTCATCGCCGATGTGTTCAGCGGCGCGCGGACCCCGGCCCACCTGACCTCCGTGGAATTCCTCGCCGACGTCCGCAGGGTCGTCAAACCCGGTGGCGTGTACGCCGCCAATCTCGCCGACGGGCCGCCGCTGGCCCATCTGCGCGGCCAGATCGCCACCGCCGCGGCGGTCTTCCCCGAACTGGCCCTCGTCGCCGACCCGACGGTGCTGCGCGGCAAGCGCTTCGGCAACGCCGTCCTCGTCGCCTGCGACCGGCCGCTGCCGCTGGCCGAACTGACCCGCCGCGCGGCCTCGGACCCGCACCCCGGACGGGTCGAACACGGCAGACAGCTCGCCGACTTCACCGGGGGAGCGGCACCGGTCCTGGACGCGGCGGCGGTGGCCTCACCGGCTCCACCCCCCTCGGTGTTCCGCTGACGGCACGGCCCCCACCGGGCACGGCCCCCACCGGGCACGGCCCCCACCGGGCGCGGCCCCCACCGGGCGCGGCCCCCACCGGGCGCGGCCCCCACCGGGCGCGGCCCCCACCGGGCGCGGCCCGAGGCCAACAAGCCCTAGTAGGTGCCGATCTCCACATGCGGCGGCCCGTCGTGCCACGTGCAGAACACCGACACCCGATCCGCACCCGAGGTGAACTCCACCCGGATCCACGACTCGGTCTTCCACAGCTGCATCGACCAGCCCGAGCCGGGCGTCGCGGAGACGAGCGTCGCGGAGGCCGTGCCCAGGTCGAAGACCGCCCGTCCGCCGTCGGTGTCGTAACTCTTGACCCGACCCGCCGGTCCGCCCTGTGCGGAGGCGCTCGTACTCGGCACGGACGAGGGCGACTTGGAGGGCGGGGGAGTGGCGGCCGGCCGTCGGCTCCGCTCGGGGGTCGCGGCGGCGGTCGGCGTCCCGGTCCGGGCGGTCGGGGAGGGGAGCGGCTTCGCCTTCTGCGTGACGGAGCCGTCCACCGTGACGGGCAGCGCCCGCGGCGGGTCGTACGCCGTCCCCGTCATGACCGTGTGGACACCCCACCACGACAGCGTGACCGCCGCGCCCGTGGCGAGCGTCCAAGCCAGTACGTGTACGAGTCCTCTGCGCATCGCGGCCATACTGCCCCACGTGCCCCACGGGTGTCTCGTTCCCGTCGTGCGGCGGGAGTTGTCCACAGGCGCCGGACCGGCATCGCACGGATGGCGTACGGTGCCGCCCATGGCAAGTGTGCTCGTGGTCGAGGACGACCAGTTCGTACGCTCGGCCCTCATCCGGCATCTGACCGACGCCTCGCACACGGTGCGCAGCGTCGGCACCGCGCTGGAGGCGCTGCGCGAGGTCGCCCATTTCCCCTTCGACGTAGTCATCCTGGACCTCGGTCTGCCCGACCTGGACGGGGCCGAGGCCCTGAAGATGCTGCGCGGCATCACCGACGTCCCCGTGATCGTCGCCACCGCCCGGGACGACGAGACGGAGATCGTCCGCCTGCTGAACGACGGCGCGGACGACTACCTCACCAAGCCGTTCTCGGTCGAGCACCTGTCCGCGCGGATGGCCGCCGTCCTGCGCCGTTCGCGGTCGGCGGGGGAGGCGCCCGCGTCGCCGGTCATCCGGGTCGGCGGCCTGGCCATCGACCCGTTGCGCCGCCGGGCCGAGCTGGACGGCGTCCGACTCGACCTCACCCGGCGCGAGTTCGACCTGCTCGCCTTCCTCGCCGGCCGGCCCGGTGTCGTCGTGGCCCGCAAGGAGCTGCTCGCCGAGGTGTGGCAGCAGTCGTACGGGGACGACCAGACCATCGACGTCCATCTGTCCTGGCTGCGGCGGAAACTGGGCGAGACGGCGGCGAGGCCGCGCTATCTGCACACCCTGCGCGGTGTCGGCGTGAAGCTGGAGCCACCGCGGACGGAGTTCCCGCGAGCGGAGCCGCCGCTGTGAGGTGGGCACTGGTCAAGGTGTGCGTGGCGGTGACCACGATGGTGGTGGTGGCCTTCGCCGTGCCGCTCGGGCTCGTCATCAAGGAGATGGCCCGCGACCGCGCGTTCTCGAACGCCGAGCGGGAGGCCGCGGCCGTCGCGCCCGCGCTCTCCATCACCACCGACCGGGACCAGCTGGAGCGGGTCGTCGCCTCCGCCGGTTCCGACGACGGCATGGCCGTGCACATACCGGCGAGCGACGCCGCCAGGGCGGTCGACATCGGCCGGCAGCGCGCCGCCGCCAAGGACATCGCGGCCACCCGCGCACTGGGCCGGGCCTCCACCTCCGAGGTCCCGGGCGGCTCCACCCTGCTCCAGCCCACCGCGCTGAGCTCCGGCGAGATCGCGGTCGTCGAGGTGTACGTCCCCGAGTCCGAGGTCAGCAACGGCGTGGGGACGGCCTGGGCGGTGCTCGCCGCGGTCGGAGTCGCGCTCATCGTCGGCTCGGTCGCGGTCGCCGACCGGCTGGGCGTACGCATGGTGCAGCCGGCCCAGCGGCTGGTCGAGGGCGCGCACGAACTGGGGGAGGGCAAGCTCGGAGCGCGGGTCCCCGAGGAAGGCCCCACCGAACTGCGGCTGGCGGCGGTCGCGTTCAACTCGATGGCCGACCAGGTCGTGCAACTCCTGGCGAACGAGCGGGAGCTGGCGGCGGACCTCTCGCACCGCCTGCGCACCCCGTTGACCGTACTGCGGCTGAACACGGCCTCGCTCGGCGACGGACCGGCCGCCGAGCAGACCCGGGCGGCCGTGGCACAGCTGGAGCGGGAGGTCGACACGATCATCAGGACGGCGCGTGAGGCCAAGCCGCGGACGGTGGCGCTCGGTGCCGGGGCCGGGTGCGACGCGTCCGAGGTGGTCCGCGAGCGGATGGACTTCTGGTCGGCGCTCGCCGAGGACGAGGGCCGCAAGGTGCGGGTCGCGGGCGTGGACCGTCCAGTCCGCATACCGGTCGCGCGGGCCGACCTGGTGGCCGCGCTCGACGCGCTCCTCGGCAACGTCTTCCGGCACACCCCGGAGGGCACGGCCTTCGCGGTCGACGTGCACAACGGCGACGACGCGGTGATCGTGCTGGTGTCGGACGCGGGACCGGGGATCGTGGACCCGGAGTCGGCGATGGCCCGCGGGCGGGGCTCGGGCAGTGACGGCTCGACCGGGCTCGGGCTGGACATCGTGCGGCGACTGGCGGAGTCGACGGGCGGGGACGTACGGCTGGGGTCGTCGGTGCTGGGAGGCACCGAGGTGCGGATATGGATCCAGCTGGACGGGCGGGCGCCGGTGCGACGCGGGCACCGGGGGGCGGTACGGCGACGCAGACGCGGCGTCGGCGTGAGCTGAGTCGGTGCCGGGGCCGGCCGGTCCACGGCCTCGAACCGGCCCGGACAGGTCTCGACCTTTAACCGTTCCCGATGCCTTCCTTAAGCGCACCCTAAGATCGCCGGCCTCCGTCCGGATGAAGCGGTTTGCCCGATTCCGGATCGCTAGCGTGCTGCCCGCACCCCCTGGGGATCCCCAGCGAACTCCCGTGAAACCGCGAAGGCAGGCACGCGATGAGCAGTACGCACCGGCGCAAGGTCAGTGGCAGGAACAAGGCGATAGGCGGCGTCGTGGCCGCTGCCGTGGTCGGCGGCGGTGCCTTCCTGTTCTCCGGCACCGCGCTCGCCGCCGGTGTCGGCGCCGCGTACACCAAGACCAGTGACTGGTCCACGGGTTACACCGCTCAGTACGTGATCACGAACGACACCGGCCGGACGAAGAGCGACTGGACGCTGGAGTTCGACCTGCCCTCAGGCGGCCGGCTCGGCTCGCTGTGGAACGGCGAGTCCGCCGTGAGCGGAAGCCACGTCACGGTGAAGCCGCCGTCCTGGGACAAGGACGGCCTGGCGGCCGGCGAGTCGGTCACCGTCGGCTTCGTCGTGAACGGCACCGCGGACCCGAAGGGCTGCGTCATCGACGGCGCCAAGTGCTCCGTGGACGACGGCGCGACCCCGGAACCGAGCGGCCGCCCCACACGGCCGGCCACCCCCACGGCCACGCCGAAACCCACCCCGACCGCCTCCCGCAGCAGCACCCCGACCACTCCCGCGTCCACCCCGGCCGGCACCCCGACGCCCTCCACCCCGGCGAGCACCGGCGGCACCACCGCGGGCGCCGGCTTCGTGCCCTACGTCGACACCTCCCTCTACCCGGCCTTCGACCTGGTCGGCAGCGCCACGGCCACCGGGGTCAAGAACTACAACCTCGCCTTCATCACCGACGGCGGCGGCTGCACGCCCAAGTGGGGCGGGGTGAGCGACCTCGCCGGTGACGCGGTGGCCGCGCAGATCGGCGCGCTGCGGGCGAAGGGCGGCGACGTCCGCGTCTCCTTCGGCGGCGCCTCCGGCGCGGAGCTGGCGACGACCTGCTCGTCGGCGGACGCGCTGGCCACGGCGTACGGGAAGGCCGTGGACGCGTACCGGCTGACGAAGGTCGACTTCGACGTCGAGGGCGGCGCGCTGCCCAACACCACCGCGAACACCGACCGCGCGAAGGCCATCGCGAAGCTCCAGCAGCGGCACCCGGGCCTCGACGTGTCCTTCACGCTCCCCGTCATGCCCGAGGGCCTCACCCAGGACGGCGTGAACCTCCTGTCCGACGCCAGGTCGAACGGCGTGAAGATCTCCGCCGTCAACATCATGGCGATGGACTACGGCCCCTCGTACAGCGGTGACATGGGCACCTACGCCGAGCAGGCCGCCACCGCCACGCAGGCCCAGGTCAAGAGCGTCCTCGGACTCTCCGACAGCGCGGCCTGGAAGACCGTGGCCGTCACCCCGATGATCGGCGTCAACGACGTGGCGTCCGAGATCTTCAAGGTCGACGACGCCGCCCAGCTGGTGGCGTTCGCCAAGTCCAAGGGGCTCGGCTGGCTGTCGATGTGGTCCGCGAGCCGCGACAAGCAGTGCGCGGGCGGCGCGAAGAACTCCGCGGACGCGACCTGCAGCTCGGTCGTCCAGGACGCGGGGGCGTTCTCGAAGGCGTTCGGCGCCTACAAGTAGGCCCGGCGGCCACCGAGTCCTCCCCCACGGGAAGAGCGTCCCGGCCGGGACCACCCCCCATCCGGCCGGGGCGCGGCCCCCTTTCCGGACGCCGCGCCCCGCCCCCCGATCCCCCCGCCCCCGATCCCCCGCCCCCGTCTCCGGAGGGCGGCAAGCCCTCCGCCCTCCCGGACCGTGACCTACTCGGCCGCGGTCGTCACCGGCGGCAGCGTCCCCGTCCGGGCCGCCCGGCTGTACCAGTGGGCGCTCGACTTCGGCGTACGGGCCAGGGTCGCGTAGTCGACGTACACCGCGCCGAAGCGCTTGTCGTAGCCGTACGCCCACTCGAAGTTGTCCATCAGCGACCAGAGGTAGTACCCGCGGACGTCCGCGCCGTCGGCGATGGCGCGACGGACCGCCGACAGGTGGCCGTGCAGATAGGCGATGCGCTCCGGGTCGTGGACGCGGCCCTCCGGGTCCGGCTTGTCGTCGTACGCGGCGCCGTTCTCCGTGATGTACAGCGGCAGGCCGGGCGCCTCCCGCGTGTAGCGCGTGATCAGGTCGTGCAGGCCCGTCGGGTCGATCGTCCAGCCCATCTCCGTCCGCTCGCCCGGAGTCTGGTGGAACATCACGTCGTCGGCGCCCGGCCACGGCGTGTACGCGCTCGCCCCGTGACCGTCCGCACGGGTACCGGACGCGGTCGCCTCCGCCGCCGACACCAGCGTCGGGGTGTAGTAGTTCAGCCCCAGCGCGTCGAGCGGCTGCTTGATCACCGCCAGGTCGCCGTCCAGGACGTACGACCAGTCCGTGATCGCGGACGTCTCCTCGAACAGGCCCTCCGGGTAGGCGCCGTGCAGCATCGGGCCGTGGAAGACGCCGTTGGCCAGGTTGTCGATGCGCCGGACCGCCGCGAGGTCCGCCGGACTCTGCGAAAGCGGCCTGACGACCGAGGAGTTGAGGCTCACCGCGACCGAGTTGCGGGCCGGCATCACGGACCTCAGCGCCTTCGCGCCCAGGCCGTGCGCCAGGTTCAGATGGTGGGCGGCCTTCAGCGACGCCGCCGCGTCCGTGCGGCCGGGCGCGTGCACCCCGGAGCCGTAGCCCAGGAACGCGCTGCACCACGGCTCGTTCAGGGTGATCCATTGCTCCACCCGGTCGCCCAGCGCCTCGCCCACGATCTGGGCGTAGTCGGCGAACCGCAGCGCCGTGTCGCGCGCGGGCCAGCCGCCCGCGTCCTCCAGTTCCTGGGGGAGGTCCCAGTGGTAGAGGGTGATGGCCGGCTTGATGTCATGGGCCAGCAGTTCGTCGACCAGGTTGCGGTAGAAGTCCAGACCCCGCTGGACCGCCGGTCCGCGGCCCGTCGGCTGCACCCGGGACCAGGAGACCGAGAAGCGGTACGCGGACAGGCCCAGCTCCGCCATCAGGGCCACGTCGTCACGGAAGCGGTGGTAGTGGTCGACAGCGATGTCACCGGTCTCACCGCCGGCCGTCTTTCCGGGCGTGTGGCTGAAGGTGTCCCAGATGGAGGGCGTGCGGCCGTCCTCCCGTACCGCCCCCTCGATCTGGTACGCGGAGGTCGCCGCGCCCCAGAGGAACGCGGGGGGAAAGGTCACGGGCGATGCGGGTTCAGGCATGGAAGCGCTCCCATGGAAGGTCGTGGAGAACGACGGTGAGCAGGAGAAAAGGGGAGGAGACGGGGAGGTGAGGGGGACGATGGGGCCGGGGCGGCGGTGACCCGGCCCCCACGGGCGGCGGTACGGCGGGTCAGCCCTTGATCGCGCCCTGCATGATGCCGCCCACGATCTGCTTTCCGAACAGCAGGAAGGCGATGAGCAAGGGCAGCGTGCCGAGCAGCGCGCCCGCCATGATCACGGCCTGGTCGGGGACGTAACCGGTGCCCAGCGAGTTGAGGGCCACCTGCACGGTGGGGTTCTGCTGGTTGAGGGCGATGATCGGCCACAGGAAGTCGTTCCAGGCCATCACGAAGGTCAGCAGACCGAGGACCGCCATCGCCGGCCGCGCCGCCGGGAAGACGACGTGCCACACGACGCGCAGGCTGCTCGCGCCGTCCACCCGCGCCGCCTCGATCAGCTCGGTGGGCAGCGCCTGGACCAGGTACTGCCGCATGAAGAACGTACCGAAGGCGCTCACCAGGGTGGGCAGGATGACCGTCTGCAACTGGTTGGACCAGCCCAGGTCGCTCATCCACAGGTACAGCGGTACGACGGCCAGCTGCGGCGGGATCATCATCGTGCCGATGGTCAGCAGCAGCAGGGTGCTGGAGAACCTGAACCGCAGTTTGGCGAAGGCGAACCCGGCGAGAGTGGAGAAGACGACCGTACCGACGGTGATGGTCCCGGCGACGATCGTGGAGTTGAGCATCGCGGTGCCGAGCCCGGCCTGGTCCCACGCGGCCTGGAGGTTCTTGAACAGGTTCCCGCCGAACCACAGCGGCGGCGGTGTCTGCGCCAGCCGCTCGTTGTTGCGGGAGGCCGCGATGGCCGTCCAGACCAGCGGAGCGAGCGAGACCAGCGCGAAGACGGCCAGCACGACATAGGTGACCGGACCCGCGTGCAGCTGCTTGCCCGCGCCGAGCACCCGGCGCCGTCCGGGTCCCCGGTCGTCCGGGGTCCCCTTCGCCGCAGCCTGAGGGACAGTCAGTTCTGTGGTGGTCATTGGGATTTCCTCAGCCGTCGGGTGACCAGCAGGTTGATCGCGGCGACGATCAGCAGGATCAGGAACATCGTCCATGCGATCGCCGACGCCTTGCCGAGGTTGCCGATGCCCCAGCCCTGGTCGTACATGTACAGGCCGAGCGTCTGGTACTGGTGCGCGGAGCCGCCCTTCGAGCCGCTGACCCCGCCGAACAGGAGCGGCTCACCGAACAGCTGCGTCGCGCCGATCGTGGACACGACCACCGTGAACAGGATCGTCGGCCGCAGCATCGGGACCGTCACATGGCGGAACTGCTGCCAGCGGCCCGCGCCGTCGAGAGCCGCCGACTCGTACAGGTCGGTGGGGATCGCCTGCATCGCCGCGAGGTAGATCAGCGCGTTGTAGCCGGTCCACCGCCAGATCACGATCGAGGAGACGGCGAACTGCGAACCCCAGTCCGACTCACGCCAGTTGATCGGGTGGACCCCGACGAAGTGCAGCAGCCAGTTGATCATGCCGCCGTCCCACGAGTACAGCAGCGTGAAGACCAGCGTCGCCGCCGCCACCGAGGTGGCGTACGGAGTCAACATCACGACCCGCCACACGGTGGAGCCGCGCAGCCGGTAGTTGAGCAGGTGGGCGATTCCGAGCGCCATGAGCAACTGCGGCACCGTGGAGATCACGCCGATGCTGAAGGTGTTCTCCAGGGCGTTCCAGAAGAACTCCGAGGACAACAGGTTCTTGTAGTTGTCCAGCCCGGCCCAGGTCTGGTGGTCCAGGCCCGACAACTGCACGTTGTGCAGCGAGTACCAGGCCGTGTAGAGCAGGGGCACGAGCCCGAAGGCACCGAAGATGACGAAGAAGGGGGCGATGAACGCGTACGGAGACGCCTTCATGTCCCAGCGGTACAGCCGGCTGCGCCAGGAATCCGGGCCAGGCGGCGGCGTACCGCGACCCTGAGCGCCCCGGGCCGCGCCCGGCTGGGAGCCGGGCGCGGCGTCGGCGCTCGTCGCGGTGTGCGCGAGAGCCTCCTTGGAGCTGGTCACTGGCCGAGCACGTCCTTGATCTCCGCCTTGGCCGCGTTCCAGCCCTGCTCGGGGGACTTGCCCTTCTGCTCGACCTGGAGGATGCCCACGTCGGTGATCGCGGTGCCGATCGGCTGGTCCTTGGTGCCGAAGACCTGGACGGGGATGGTCTTCGCCGAGTCGGCGAAGATCTGCGTGATCGGCGCGTCCGAGAAGTACGAGGTCGTCGCGGCAGCCGGCTTCAGGCTGTCGTACGCCGCCGGGGTCGACGGGAAGCTCGCCTGCTTGGCGAAGACCTTCGCCTGCTGCTCGGGCGCGGTCAGCCACTTGGCCAGGGCGATGGCCTCCTTCTGGTGCTTGCCCGCCGTCGGCACGCCGATGAACGAACCGCCCCAGTTGGCCGCGGTCGGCGCGGCCGCCACGTCCCACTTGCCGTTCCCGGCGTCACCGGACTTCTCCTGGATGTAGCCCATCATCCAAGCGGGGCAGGCCACCGTCGCGAACGAACCCTTGGCGAAGCCCTGGTCCCAGGTCGGGTCGAACTGCTTCAGCTTCGCCGACATGTTGCTGGTCGCCACCGTCATCGCGGCGTTCCAGGACTTCTTCACGCCCGTGGACTTGTCCCAGATGACGTTGCCGTCCTTGTCGTAGTACCGCTGGCTCTCGCCCCCGAGCGCCGCGTTGTAGACCGAGGAGGCGGAGTCCACGAACTTGGTGCCGCTCGGCGCCTTCTTCATGTACTGCTTGCCGAGGTCGACGTACTTGGCCCAGTCGCCCTTCCACTGCGCGGCGAGCTTGGTGCGGTCGGTCTCCAGACCGGCCTGCTTGAAGAGGTCCTTGCGGTAGCAGATCGCCATCGGACCGATGTCCGTACCGAGCCCGATGGTCTTGCCGTCCTTGGTGGTGGCCTGGGCGGTCTTCCAGTCCAGCCACTGCGACTTGTCGGCCTCCTTGCCGAGGTCGACGAACTTGTCGGCCTGGGTCTGGACGGCCTCGGTGATGTTGCCGACCTCGATCGCCTGGATGTCGTCGGTGCCGGAGCCGGCCTGCAGACGGGTGAGCGTCTTGGGCCAGTACACGTCGGTACGGGTGGTGACGTTCTCCTTGATGGAGATGTCCGGGTGCAGCTTCATGTACTCGTCGTAGAGACCGGCCTGCTTGTAGCCGAAGACACCGAAGGTGCCGATCGTCAGAGTGGTCTTGCCCTTGCCGCCCCCACCGCCGTCGCCCGACTTCGACGATCCGTCGTTCGAGTCGTTGGCGCAGCCGGCCAGCAGCCCTGTGGTCAGCGCGGCGACAGCCGCGAGGGCCCCCAGCCTGCGGGACCGGCGGGTACTCGTGCGCATTGCGTCCTCCTGTTGCCTGACGTGCCGACCCCCCGGCCAACTGCATTGTTGGGCCCGTTTTTCTCGCTGCGGCTCGGGCGGGGAACGTGCGGGATGTTTTGGTGTCAGGTACCGTGGGAGCGCTCCCACAGGTGATGTGTTGAAGAGTCGTCGGTTCGCGCGGGGGTGTCAAGGGAGCGGACACGGAGAGACGCGTTCAGTTATCGGCCTGTTAACTAACTCCGGGAGGCAGGGCGAAAGAGGGTGGGGGGACGGGCGGAGCCACTCGTACCGAGGTGGCTTCACGGGGCCGGTCGACGGTGTCGGCGAGGCCGGCACCGGCAGCCCCGGTGAGGTTGCCACCGCGGCCGGGCCCCTGTCCATGAACGGGACTGTTAGATTCCAGGCCAGCCGCTCAGAAGCGCGGCGTCGACGGGAGGCGGACCATGGTAGGCCACGGAGCGCGGGGCCGGAGCGGCGGGCGGCCGACCCTCGAGGAGGTCGCCGCGCGCGCCGGTGTGGGCCGCGGCACGGTGTCCCGGGTGATCAACGGTTCCCCGCGGGTCAGCGACGCGACCCGCGCCGCGGTCGAGGCGGCGGTGGCGGAGCTCGGCTATGTTCCGAACACAGCGGCGCGCGCGCTCGCCGCCAACCGCACGGACGCGATCGCGCTCGTCGTCCCCGAGCCGGAGACCCGGTTCTTCGCGGAACCGTACTTCTCGGACATGCTCCGGGGTGTCGGCGCGGAGCTCTCCGACACCGAGATGCAGCTGCTGCTGATCTTCGCGGGCAGCGATCGGGAGCGGCAGCGCCTGGCCCAGTATCTGGCGGCGCACCGCGTGGACGGCGTCCTGCTCGTCTCGGTGCACGCGGACGACCCGCTGCCCGACCTGCTCTCCCAGCTGGAGATCCCGGCGGTGATCAGCGGTCGGCGCTCGGCGGACGAGACGCTGCCGTCCGTGGACTCCGACAACTACGGCGGGGGGCGCCTCGCCGTCGAGCATCTGGTCGCCCGGGGGCGCCGCAGGATCGCCCACCTCGCGGGCCGCCTCGACGTCTTCGGCGCCCAGCGTCGTGTCGACGGCTACCGCGAGGGTCTGCGTGCCGCGGGCCACCCGGTGGACGACGGACTCATCGCGGCCGGCGACTTCACGGAGGAGGGCGGGCGCCGTGCGATGACCGAGCTGCTGGCCCGCCGCCCGGATCTGGACGCCGTCTTCGCGGGCTCGGACGTGATGGCGGCCGGCGCCCGCCAGGTCCTGCGCGAGGCGGGCCGCCGTATACCGGACGACGTGGCCCTGGTCGGTTACGACGACTCGGCCATCGCCCGCCACATGGATCCACCCCTGACCAGTGTGCGCCAGCCGATAGAGGAGATGGGCCGGGCGATGATCGACCTGCTGCTCGGGGAGATCGCCGACCGCCGCCCGGCGGTGTCGCGCGAGCTGGAGAAGCGTCAGGTCGTGCTGCCCACCGAGCTGGTGGCGCGGGCGTCGTCCTGACGCCGCGCGCCACCGCTCCGCCGCCACACTCCCGTCACAGTCACAGTCACGGTCACCGGCATCCGTCACGGCCGCTGTCCCGCACCGCTCCGTACCGCTGACGGCGCAGCCGCCCCGCCGCTGTTGACGCTGTTGCCGCACGGGAAGAGCTCCGTAGGGCAATCTGGCGGGTATGGTCCTGCATCCCTTGCTGGGAGTCGATGAAGTGCCCGCCGTGGAGCCCTATCTGGGCCGGGTGGGCGAGGTGTTCCGAGCGTTCCGCGAGCAGGACTCGGGGTGCGTGTCGTACGGGGTGAGACTGCTCGACGGCGGCCGGTGGTTCCTCAAGGAGGCGGTCACCGACCACGGCCGGCGCTCGCTGGAGCGCGGCTGGGCCTTCCACCGGTCGGTGCGGCACCGGGCGATCGTCCCGCAGGTGCACCGCATCGCCGTGCAGGGCGGCGGCTGGGCGGTGGTGATGCCCTGGCGGGAGGGCGAGGTGCTGTACCCCGCGGAGGTGGACGGGGAGCGCGACCGTACGGACCCGGCCGGCGCGATGGCACGCTTCCGCGCCCTGCCGGCCGACGCGGTCCTGCGCGCCTTCGACCGGGTCCTGGACGCCCACCTCGCGGTGGAGGCGGCCGGCCAGGTCGCCGTCGACTTCTACGACGGGGCGCTGCTGTACGACTTCGACCGTGACGTCGCCCATCTGGTCGACCTCGACGAGTACCGGCCGGGTCCGTTCGTGGTCGAGGAGGAACGTCTGCCGGGCTCCCGGCGGTTCATGGCTCCCGAGGAATGGGTGCGCGGGGCCGTGATCGACACCCGGACGACCGTGTTCACGCTGGGCCGTGCCGCCCGGCTCCTGCTGGACGCGGGTGACGAGGAGCGCGCCTGGCGGGGCACCGCGGCCCAGCAGACGGTGATCGTCCGTGCCACCCGGACCGATCCCGGGGAGCGCTTCGAGAACGTCCACCGTTTCGCCGAGGCGTGGCGGGCGGCCGACACCGCGCCGGGTGCCTGAGGCGGACTGTCGGAGGGGCGGTGTCCGAGGCCGGGTGGCCGAGGGGGACTGTCCGAGGTCCGAGGGCCGGGTGGGTGCCTGAGGCCGGCTGTCCGATGCCGGGTGCGTGGATTCGGGCGTCCGGCATCCGGCGCCCGGCCTCGGCGTCCGGCGTCGGATCTCCGGCGTCCGGTGTCCGGCGCCTCGCGGAGGGAGTCCCGGCCCCCGGCCTGGCCCCGGCCCACGAGGCCCGTGCCGATCGCTGCCCGCGGACTTCGCCCGGCGGAGCTTCCCGCGTACGGCCGGGCACCGGGCACCGGACATGACCAGGGTCCGCACATGACCGAGGCCCGGTCCGCTTGCGCGGACCGGGCCTCGGTCTGTCAGGGTGAGTGACGGGACTTGAACCCGCGGCATCCTGGACCACAACCAGGTGCTCTACCAGCTGAGCTACACCCACCATGTCCGGTCCTGGTTTCCCTGACCGGCCGAGAAAAAGTGTACAGGGTCCGGAGGGGTGCTCGCGCCCGGCTTTTGTCCGGGGTCCCCCGGGACCCCGGACACGCGTCATTCCACGGGCAGTACGTGCTTCGCCGCGATGGTGCGGGCGGTCTCCGAGTCGGGGCCCGGCTGCGGGACGAAGATCGCCTCGCGGTAGTAGCGGAGTTCGGCGATGGACTCGCGGATGTCGGCGAGGGCGCGGTGGTTGCCGTTCTTGTCCGGGCTGTTGAAGTACGCCCGCGGGTACCAGCGGCGGGCCAGCTCCTTGACGGAGGAGACGTCCACGATGCGGTAGTGGAGATAGCCCTCCAGTGTGGGCATGTCGCGGAGCAGGAAACCCCGGTCCGTGCCGACCGAGTTCCCGCACAGCGGGGCCTTGCCCGGCTCCTTGACGTGCTCCCGCACGTAGGAGAGGACCTGTTCCTCGGCGTCGGCCAGGGTGGTGCCCGCGGCGAGTTCGGAGAGGAGGCCGGAGGCCGTGTGCATCTGGCGCACCACGTCCGGCATCGTCTCCAGGGCCGCGTCCGGCGGGCGGATCACGATGTCCACCCCTTCGCCGAGCACGTTCAGCTCCGAGTCGGTGACCAGCGCGGCCACCTCGATGAGTGCGTCCTCCGACAGCGAGAGCCCGGTCATCTCGCAGTCGATCCACACCATGCGATCGTTCATGGCCCCAACCCTACGGCGCGCCCCGGCGCACGGGCAGGTCCGGGACGGCAACGGCCCGGGACCCTCGGGCCGCGGGCACCGCACACGGCGACGGCCCGGGACCCGAGGGCCCCGGGCCGTTCACGGCCGGGCGGTGTGACGTGGCCAGGGCGCCACGGCGCCCGAGCGCTAGGGCGCGCTGCGCTGCCCGGGCAGACTCGGCCGCCCCGCCGCGTACAGCTCGGCGCCCGGCTTGCCCGGATCCATCGCGGTCGACAGCGCCGAGGCCGGGCTCAGAGCACCGGCGGCCGCCGTGCGACGGGTCTGCGACGGGACCGCACTCTCCTGGCTCAGGACCGGTGACTGCCCGGCCGAGCCCATGGAACCGTCCGGGTCCGACGGCCGCTCGGACTGCGGCCTACGCGCCCGGTACGCCGCCCGGTAGGCGGCCGGGGACGAGCCGAGCTGGCGCCGGAAGTGCCCGCGCAGTGCGACCGGCGAGCGGAAGCCGCAGCGTCCGGCGACCTCGTCGACCGAGTAGTCGGACGTCTCCAGCAGCCGCTGCGCCTGCAGCACACGCTGGGTGATCAGCCACTGCAGCGGCGCGCTCCCCGTCAGCGAGCGGAAGCGGCGGTCGAACGTGCGGCGGCTCATGTACGCGCGCGCCGCCAGCGTCTCGACGTCGAACTGCTCGTGAAGGTGTTCCAGCGCCCAGGCGACGACCTCCGCGAGGGGGTCGGCGCCGATCTCCTCTGGTAAAGACCGGTCGAGATAGCGCTCCTGTCCGCCGCTCCGGCGCGGTGGGACCACCAGACGACGGGCCAGCGCGCCGGCCGCCTCGTTGCCGTGGTCCGTCCGCACGATGTGCAGACAGAGATCGATTCCGGCCGCGGTGCCCGCCGATGTCAGTACGTCACCGTCGTCGACGAACAGCTCACGCGGATCGACGTGTACGGACGGATAGCGTTTGGCCAGCGTCGGCGCGTACATCCAATGTGTCGTCGCCGGGCGGCCGTCCAGCAGTCCGGCGGCGGCCAGTACGAACGCACCGGTGCACAGTCCGACTATGCGGGCCCCCTCCTCGTGCGCCCGGCGCAGCGCGTCGAGCGCTTCCTCCGGTGGCGGCGAGGTGATCGAGCGCCAGGCGGGCACCACGACGGTGCCCGCTCGCGAGATCGCCTCCAGGCCATGCGGCGCGGTGAGTTCCAGGCCCCCTGTGGTCCGCAGCGGGCCGTCCTCGCCGGCGCACACCAGAAGTCGGTAGCGCGGCACGCCGGCGTCCTGGCGGTCAATCCCGAACACCGACAGCGGTATGGAACTCTCGAAGATGGGGCCGCCGCTGAACAGCAGCACCGCGACGATCTCCTTGCGGCGTCGCCCGGAGAGTTTCCGGGCCGCGGCTTCCGGCGCGGCAGTGGAGTCGTGGCTCATACTGCTAAGCCCCCCTCGGTGGTCGCGGCTCCTCGGTTGTGTCGCTCCTGCACGTTTCCCCTCGGTCCTGCACGAGTCCCCCGCCGTAAGACAGTCAAGATCGAATCTACTGTGTCCCGTCGCGCCTGGGTGACCACTTCGACACTCGACAGAATGTCGACATGGCAACTTGGCGTGAAGCATTCGATCACGAAGCGTTGCACTCGCGGGCCGTGCAGGGAAGTGCGCCTCGTGTCAGTGGCCAATCCACATAGGGTGCACGAGGCCTCCAGGGGCCTTTAGGCGCAGGTCGAACGCGGGTTGGGGGGTTGTTCGGGCAAGGGATGCCCGGGAGACCGAAGTTGGCTGAAAAGCAGCGGGGGCGTGCGCACAAACCGGTCAGTCGACCGGCTTCTTTCCCGCACCGCGGCGCCCGCCCCTGTGCGCCCCCGAGCCACCCCTGCCCGGCAAGCCGTTCATGATGTGCGTGTCGGCCACATCCTGCGCGCCGGGAGCCGGCACCGGAGCGCCCACCGGGCCGCCGCCGGGCCCGGGAACTCCCGTGACGCGACCTCCTGCGTGCCGATCTCCGCCGCGATGATCTCCGCCGTCACGATCCCGCACACCGGGATCCCGCACGCCGGCGACAGGATTCCGGGCGGCGGGATCCCGTCCGTCCCGGTCCTGTCCGTCGCGGTCCTGACGTGTCCGGTCCCGGGGGCCGCGCTCCCGCGGTCCGCTCCTGCCGTGGCGCGCGCGGTGCGGGGCCCGCTCGTCGGCGCGCATGCGCGCCGCGCCCCGTTCCGACTGGCGCAGCAGCACCAGGCACGCCGTGGTCACGGCCGCCAGGCCCAGCGCCGTGCCGGCGGCCCCGGCGAGCGAGGTGCCGAACCAGACGAGGACGACCGGGACGAGGACGCAGCTGAAGGCCGCCCAGCGTGCCACCTCGCTCGCCGTGTCCGGCGCGGGGGGCGGTCCGGGGCGTGCTCCGGAGGAGGGGCGGGACACGGTCTCTGGTCCGGGCACGGTCTGCTCCCTGGTTCCCTGGTACTCCATTGCTCTCCATGGCGGTGGCTCACCTGTTCAACGCCTGTTCGACCGGCCGGTCACTGCCCGGCCGGCGGTGTCCGGTCCGCGGGGGCGCATCCCCGGGTGAACCCTGCGCAAACCGCCTGTACGGGGCAGCAACCATTGCGTTACGGGCGCCTCTCATGCATGCTCCGGGGAACGCCGCACAGCGCACGCGGTATCTGGGCAGAGGAGGAGTGCCGCCGTACCCTTGGGGGTATGGGGCTGGGAAGACTGTTCCCGGACACAGCTCTGCCGATCGTTGTCGTCCCCACCACGAGGATCCAAACGCCGAGATACCCATGGCCGGTCACGAATTCTTCGATCCCGCGGACCGCAAGCGCCCGCTCGCCGATCCCACGGCGGCCGAGCCCCTGGCGGCGGAAGAAACCCGCCAGTCCTGCGATCCCGCCTTCAAACACGGCGTCGTCGTCGGTTTCGACGGTTCGACGTCCAGTGAACGTGCCCTCGCGTACGCGATCGGCATGGCCCATCGCTCGGGCTCGGGCCTGATCATCGTGCATGTCGCGAACCGGCTGCCCACCACGGTGTGGGCGGGCTGTGAACCACCGGTCTTCGTCGACGTGCCCGACCACCGCACCGAGGTGCTCGGACTCGAGCTCGCCTGCGCCGAGTACCTGGCCGAGGTGCCGTGGATCCTCGTCGAGCGCGGCGGAGACATCTGCCACGAACTCGAGGAGGTGGGGCGCGAGTACGAGGCGGACGCGATCGTCGTCGGCTCCACGCACGGCCTCGTCGGGCGCATCTTCGGCTCGGTGGCCGGGCGGCTGGCGAAGCGCGCGCGGCGCCCGGTGATCGTCATTCCCTGACCGGTCGTCAACTCGGTGTTGTCCCAGGCGGGGTGATCCGGGCGATTTCCCGACGGATCGTCAACTCCCTTTGACACGTGCTCGAAAACCCGCGAATCCATTCGTGCGACAAGGTGGATTGTGCCTTTGTGAAGGGTACATACCGGTCACCGGCCCCATCCCTCGGCCGGCACCACGCAGCACGACTGCACCCGCATGAAGGGACCCCGCCGTGGACAATGACGTCTCCTCGGGAAGCACCACCTCGACTCTCGGTCAACTCGCCCTCGGTCTCACCCTGTTGCTCTTCGGCCTCGGGAACACCCGGGTGATCGACGGAGTGACGGCGGCCGACTCCGTCTCCCTCGCCACGTACGTCGGCGGGATCGCGCTCTTCGTCGCGGGTCTGTTCGCCCTCCGCGACCGCGACGCCCTCACGGGCACGGCGTTCACGGCACTCGGCGCGTTCTGGTTCACCTGGGGCGTCACCTCCGACGGGCGGATGTCCGCCAACGCCACCGGCCTCTTCCTGCTCCTGTTCGCGCTCGTCGCGCTGAGCCTGACCGCCGGCGCGAGCGGCGCCCCGCTGCTCGCCCGGGGGACGTACGCGCTGCTGTTCGTGGCCCTGCTCCTGCTGGCCGTCGGTCAGTTCGGCGACAGTGCCGCCCTCGCCAAGGCCGGCGGCTGGTTCGCCGCGGCCGGCGGACTGCTGTCCTGGTACGCGGCCACGGCCGCGCTCGCCCACTGGCCCACCGCGCTTCCCGGACGCGCCGCCGGCCGGGGGGTGACGGCCACCGGCTGAGCCCGGCGCGGGCCGGGGTACAGGCGGCTCCGGCCTGGAAGGAACGGCCCCCTGTGCGAAGGTGGCGCGCACAGGGGGCCGTTCATGTCCGGGGAGCCGCGGGCGGCCCGTCCTACTCGACCGTCACCGACTTCGCGAGGTTCCGCGGCTTGTCGATGTCCCGGCCCAGCGCGAGCGCCGTGTGGTAGGCGAGGAGCTGCAGCGGGATGCCCAGCAGGATCGGGTCCAGCTCGTCCTCGTTCTTCGGGACGACGATCGTCTGGTCGGCCTTCTCCTGCTCCCGGTGCGCGACCGCGAGGATCTTGCCGCTGCGCGCCTTGATCTCCTCCAGGGCGGCGCGGTTCTTCTCCAGCAGGTCGTCGTCGGGGACGATCGCGACCGTCGGCAGCGCGGGCTCGATGAGCGCCAGCGGACCGTGCTTGAGCTCGGAGGCCGGGTAGGCCTCGGCGTGGATGTACGAGACCTCCTTGAGCTTCAGCGAGGCCTCGCGGGCCACGGGGTAGCCGCGGACCCGGCCGATGAAGAGCATCGAGCGGGCCTCGGCGTACTGCTCGGCCAGCTTCTTGATCTCGTCCTCCTGCGCCAGGATCTCGGAGATCTGCGCGGGCAGCCTGCGCAGCCCCTCGATGATCCGCTTGCCGTCGCGGACCGACAGGTCACGGGTGCGGCCGAGGTGCAGCGCGAGCAGCGCGAAGGCGACGGTGGTGTTGGTGAAGCACTTCGTCGAGACGACGCAGACCTCGGGGCCGGCGTGCACGTACATGCCGCCGTCCGCCTCGCGCGCGATCGCCGAGCCGACGACGTTGACCACGCCCAGGACCCGCGCGCCCTTGCGCTTGAGCTCCTGGACGGCGGCGAGGACGTCGTACGTCTCGCCGGACTGGGAGACCGCGACGTACAGCGTGTCGGGGTCGACCACGGCGTTGCGGTAGCGGAACTCGGAGGCCGGCTCGGCGTCCGCGGGGATGCGGGCCAGCTCCTCGATCATCTGGGCGCCGATCATGCCCGCGTGGTACGAGGTGCCGCAGCCGAGGATCTTCACCCGGCGGATCTGACGCGCCTCGCGGGCGTCCAGGTTCAGGCCGCCGAGGTGCACGGTGGAGAATCGGTCGTCGATACGGCCGCGCAGCACGCGGTCCACGGCGTCGGCCTGCTCGTGGATCTCCTTGTGCATGTACGTGTCGTGGCCGCCCATGTCGTACGACGCGGCCTCCCACTCGACGGTGGTCGGCTCGGCCGTGGTCCGGGTGCCCTCGGTGGTGTACGTGCGGAAGTCGTCGGCCTTGAGGGTCGCCATCTCGCCGTCGTCCAGCGTCACTATCTGCCGGGTGTGGGTGACCAGGGCGGCGATGTCCGAGGCGACGAACATCTCCTTCTCGCCGATGCCGAGGACGACCGGGGAGCCGTTGCGGGCCACCACGATGCGGTCGGGGAAGTCGGCGTGCATCACGGCGATGCCGTAGGTGCCCTCGATCACGCGCAGCGCCTGGCGGACCTTCTCCTCCAGGGTCTCGGCCTGGGAGCGGGCGATGAGGTGGGTGAGGACCTCGGTGTCGGTCTCGGAGAGGAACTCGACGCCGTCGGCCTCGAGCTTCTTCCGCAGGTCGGAGGCGTTGTCGATGATGCCGTTGTGGACGATCGCGACCTTGTTGTCGGCCGACATGTGCGGGTGCGCGTTGACGTCGGAAGGGGCGCCGTGGGTGGCCCAGCGGGTGTGGGCGATGCCGGTGGTGCCCTTGAAGCGCGCGGGGACCTTGGCCTCCAGGTCGCGGACCCGGCCCTTGGCCTTGACCATCTTCAGGCCGGCCGACTTCGGCGTAGTGACCACGATGCCCGCCGAGTCGTAGCCGCGGTACTCCAGCCGCTGCAGACCTTCGAGCAGCAGCGGGGTCACGTCACGCCTGCCGATGTATCCGACGATTCCGCACATATATACGTATTCCTCAGCCGTAGACAATGCGGCGCAGTTGCCGGAGCGTGAGCTCCGGCGGCGCGACCGCCCGGTATTTCAGGTCCGCCTCGATCCGTTCGAAGATCGCCGTGTTGACCCAGCCCTGGGCCTGGAGCTCGCGGTGGCGGCGGCGGACGTACTCCTCGGTCGGCTCGTCGAAATAGGCGAGCACGTCCTGGATCACCCGTAGCGCCTCGCCCCGGTTCAGGGGCGTGGAGCGCGTCAGATGATCGGCAAGTTCGTCGTGCACCCGTTGATCCTGGAGTACGAAGAGTCGATTCGCAAGAATCCTGCCCGATATCGGGCAAGGGGCTGTTGAATCTCTTATGGACCGCTGTTTGCGATCTGTCCATACTCCGTCTTGCGTCGCGTCGATTGCCGGGAGCAACTTCTGAGCCCATGGACACTCCACGCATGGGCGTACCGGAGAAGCTCGCCGAGAACATGAGCATGGCCGAGCAGCACGAGTATCTCCGCGCCAAGTTCTCGCGGCGCAACATGATCAGAGGCGGAGCCGTGACCCTCGGCGCCGTCGCGGGCGGTGCCTTCGTACCGGGCGCCGTCGCGCAGGCCGCGGTCCCGACCCGGTCCACCGCGCCCCAGACCGAGAAGGTCGACGGTGCCCTCGTCGCCCC
This sequence comes from Streptomyces sp. NPDC057950, assembly GCF_042887295.1. Lineage (NCBI taxonomy): Bacteria > Bacillati > Actinomycetota > Actinomycetes > Kitasatosporales > Streptomycetaceae > Streptomyces > Streptomyces sp. NPDC057950. Next base: position 163,995 of record NZ_JBHVPP010000004.1, on the reverse strand, counting down.
CTTCGGCCGCCACCTCGCCTTCGGCAACGACCCGCGCACGGAGATCACGGTCTCCTGGCAGGTCCCGACCGCGGTGAAGAAGCCGTACATCCGCATCGGCGCCCACCCCTGGGACCTCTCCCGCAAGATCGAGGCCGAGGTGCGCACGCTCTACACCCCCGCCGGTGTCGGCGTGAGCGGTGACCACACCCAGTACTACCTGCACGCCAAGCTCACCCACCTGCGCCCCGGCAAGACGTACTACTACGGCGTCGGCCACGCGGGCTTCGACCCGGCGGCGTCCCACCTGCTGGGCACCCTCGGCACCTTCACCACCGCGCCCGACCGCTCCGAGCCGTTCACCTTCACGGCCTTCGGTGACGAGGGCGTCGGCTACCACGGCCTCGCCAACGACGCCCTGCTCCTCGGTCAGAACCCGGCCTTCCACCTGCACGCCGGCGACATCGCGTACGCGGACCCGTCCGGCGCGGGCAAGACGGAGGACACCGGCTTCGACTCGCGCATCTGGGACCAGTTCCTCGCCCAGACCGAGACGGTCGCCAAGCAGGTCCCGTGGATGCCGGCGTACGGCAACCACGACATGGAGGCCTGGTACTCGCCCAACGGCTACGGCGGCGAAGAGGCCCGCTGGAGCCTCCCGGACAACGGCCCGGACGCGAAGAACCTCCCGGGCGTGTACTCCTTCGTCTACGGCAACACGGCGGTCATCTCGCTGGACGCCAACGACATCTCGTTCGAGATCCCGGCCAACCTCGGCATCTCCGGCGGCACCCAGACCAAGTGGCTGGAGGGGCAGCTCAAGAAGTTCCGGGCCTCCAGGGACGTCGACTTCGTGGTCGTCTTCTTCCACCACTGCGCCTACTGCACCTCCACGGCGCACGCCTCGGAGGGGGGCGTGCGACAGGAGTGGGTGCCGCTGTTCGAGAAGTACACGGTGGACCTGGTGATCAACGGCCACAACCACCAGTACGAGCGCACGGACGTCATCAAGGGCAACAAGGTCACCAAGAAGCTCCCCATCGGCGGCACCGCGTACCCGGAGACCGACGGTGTCGTGTACGTGACGGCCGGCGCGGCCGGGCGCAGCCTGTACGCGTTCAGCGCGGCGGAGTCGTACGAGGGTCACGAGAACGAGGTCGACTCGGTCGCCTCCTTCATCAACCTGAAGGACGGCAAGCAGAACGAGACGGTCGCCTGGTCGCGGGTGCGCTACCTCAACTACTCGTTCCTGCGCGTGGACGTCACCCCCGCGTCGAGGGGCCGCCTGACCACGCTGACGGTGCGCGGCATCGCCGAGACCGGTGCCGAGGTCGACCACTTCACGGTGGCCCGCCGGGCCAAGTAGGCCACCCCGTACGCCCGCACGCAGGGGTGTACGCGCCGCAGGCGGTCCTCAGGCGCTCACATGCGCCTGAGGACCGCCTGCTTGGCGAGGGCGAACTCGTCGTCCGTCAGGACGCCGGACCTGTGGAGGTCGCCCAGTTCGCGCAGACGCCGCAGCAGGGCGTCGTGGTCGGCCTCCGGGGCGGGGTGCGGGAGCACCGGAGTCCCCTTCACCGGCGGCCGCCCGGGAGGCGCCGTCGGATGGTCGAGTCGCGCCTGCACCGCCGCCGCGACCAGCGCCATCAGCGGATCCTTCTTGAAGCCCCACAGCTCCACCGCGTGCGGGTCGTACTTCGGCGGAGCCTTGGTGCCGGCACCGCGCACGGTGAAGCGGAGACAGCCGTTCTCCAGGCCGACCGCGGGGTGCCACTCGACGCCCGTGATGTCGCGCAGGGCGAGCCGGCGGGTGCCGGCGGACGCCTTCGCGTCCTCGGTCTTCCAGTTCCACTCCAGGCGCACCTGCTCCCCGTCGAAGCTCGCCGTGCCGTCGCCCGCGGAGGCGGACAGCGGTACGGCGGGACCGGGGAGCAGATAGCCGTCGACCGGGCCGGCCGGGACCTGGTCCAGGAGCAGCGCGTTGCGGACCTCGTCCACGACGTACTCGGCGACGCCGTAGCGCTCGGACTCGACGGTCAGCTGATAGGGGTCGTTGGGCTCGGCGAGCCTGCCGCCGGTGGCCTGCAGCAGCGGGTCGGCGCCGTCCCGCAGCCGGAGTCGCAACCGCCCGCTGCGCTTGCCCTGTTCGAAGGATATTCCGGCCAACGCCCCGAGCGGGACGGTCAGTTCACCCAAGGCACGGCGGAGCAGGCTCACGTTCCTGTCGCGCCCCGGAGTCAGCCGCAGCGCGTCGCCGTCGAAGATCCAGGTCCCGTCCTTCTGGATGATTTCCGCCATGAGGGGGATTGTTTCACCGGCTCTGCGGCAGAGTGGTCTATACCCATCGGAGCCCAGGGAAGCCAAGGGGCTCATGACAGCTCGTGGGACCTGAAGGGAGCGCATGTGAGACAGCACAGAACGCCCCGCCTTCTCGGTACGCTGCTGCTCGTGGCGGCCGCAAGCATCTCCGTCGTCGGCGCGACAGCCTCCGCGTCCGGCCGAACAGCCGTGCCGCTGGGCCGGGTTGTCCCGGCACCCGCCTCGGTCGTCGCGGGCGGGTCACCGTACGGCATCACCCGGGACACCAGCATCCGGGTCGACGACTCGCGCGAGGTCCGCCGGGTCGGCGCCTACCTGGCCGGCGTCCTGCGGCCCTCCACCGGCTACCGGCTGCCGGTCACCGACCGGGGCTCCGGCGGTATCCGGCTGCGGCTCGGCGACCGGACCCTGGGCAACGAGGGGTACCGGCTGGACAGCGGCCGAAGCGGCGTCACCATCACCGCGGGCAAACCGGCCGGCCTCTTCCACGGGGTGCAGACCCTGCGCCAGCTCCTCCGGCCGCCGTCGAGAGCGACTCCGTGCAGCCTGGCCCCTGGCTGGTCGCGGGCGGCACCATCGAGGACACCCCGCGCTACGGCTACCGCGGCGCGATGCTGGACGTCTCCCGGCACTTCTTCACCGTCGCCCAGGTCGAGCGGTACATCGACGAGCTGGCCCTGTACAAGATCAACAAGCTGCATCTGCACCTGAGCGACGACCAGGGCTGGCGCATCGCCGTCGACTCCTGGCCGCGCCTCGCCGCGTACGGAGGCTCCACCCAGGTCGGCGGCGGACCCGCGGGCTTCTACACCAAGGCCCAGTATCGGGAGATCGTGCGGTACGCCGCCGAGCGATATCTGGACGTCGTCCCGGAGATCGACATGCCGGGGCACACCAACGCCGCGCTCGCCTCGTACGCCCGGCTGAACTGCGACGGGACCGCGCCGCCGCTCTACACCGGTACCGACGTCGGCTTCAGCTCCCTGTGCGTGGGCGAGCCGGCGACGTACGACTTCGTGGACGACGTGATCCGGGAGCTGGCCGCGCTCACGCCCGGCGCCTACCTCCACATCGGCGGGGACGAGGCCCACTCCACCAGCCATGCCGACTACGTGACCTTCATGAACAAGGTCCAGCCCCTCGTCGCCAAGTACGGCAAGAAGGTGATGGGCTGGCACCAGCTGACCGGGGCGACCCCGGCGAAGGGCGCGCTCGCGCAGTACTGGGGGCTCGACGACACCAGTGCCGCGGAGAAGGAGCAGGTCGCGCAGGCCGCGCGGAACGGGACGGGGCTCGTGCTGTCGCCGGCCGACCGGATCTACCTCGACATGAAGTACACCGAGGACACCCCGCTGGGGCAGGACTGGGCGGGTCTGGTCGAGGTGAGGCGAGCGTACGACTGGGATCCCGGCACCTACCTTCCCGGCGCGCCCGCGTCGGCGATCCGGGGCGTCGAGGCGCCGCTGTGGTCGGAGACCCTCGTCACCGGAGCGGACATCGACTACATGGCCTTCCCGCGGCTGCCCGGAGTGGCCGAACTCGGCTGGTCGCCCGCCTCGACGCACGACTGGGACACCTACAAGGTGCGGCTCGCCGCCCAGGCGCCGCGCTGGGACGCGCTGGGCATCGGTTACTACAAGTCGCCCCAGGTTCCCTGGCCCGGGGTCTGATCCCCGCAGGACGGAGGTGGGGCTCAGGGGGACCGTCCCCTGAGCCCCACCCGGTTCAGCGGCCCGCGATCGGGTTCCTCAGCGTGCCGACCAGTTGCAGCGCTCCGGACGGATCCGTCAGATCCACCATCTGCCGGTTGTCGCGCAACTGGAGCCGGTTGAGGCAGGACAGCGCGAACTCGGGTGCGAACAGGTCGTACCGCGCGAACTTCTCCGCGAGTTCGGGCGTCGCGTCCTGGTACGCGCGCACCGACTCGGCCACCGTCCGCCAGAAGACGTCCTCTTCGAGGATGCCCTCGGCCGCGAGGTTCGCCGCCAGGAAGCGGAAGAAGCAGTCGAAGACGTCCGTGAAGATCGACAGGAGCTTCGTGTCCTCGGGGACCTCGACGCGGATCCGCTCGACCGCGGGCGGCAGCACCGCGTGCGCGTCCATGACGGCTATCTCCTCCGCGATGTCCTTGTAGATCGCGCGCCGCACGGCGCCGTCCTCGAGGACCAGGATGACGTTCTCGCCGTGCGGCATGTAGACGAGGTCGTAGGCGTAGAAGCTGTGCAGCAGCGGGGTGAGGTAGGCCCGCAGATAGCCGCGCAGCCACTCCACCGGCGTCAGCCCCGACCGCTCGATGAGCGCGCCCGCGAACGAGGCGCCCTCGTGGTCGACATGGAGGAGGGAGGCCATCGTCGCGAGGGTCTCGCCCTCCCCGAGCGAGGCCACGGGGCTCTCCCGCCACAGGGCGGCGAGCATCTTGCGATACGGGGAGTGGCGGTCGGTGGCGGCCTCGTACTCCAGGTGGCGGTAGCCGACGGCGGCACGTTCGCGGATGATCGACAGGCCGGTGGACCTGAGCACCGGGTCGTTCTCGACGAGCTGGGCCAGCCAGTCGTTGATCGCCGGCGTCGCCTCCATGTAGGCGGCCGAGAGTCCCCGCATGAAGCCCATGTTGAGGACCGACAGAGCGGTCTTCACATAGTGCTTCCCGGGACTCGACGTGTTGAAGAACGTCCGGATCGACTGCTGGGCCAGGTACTCGTCGTCCCCCTCGCCCAGGCACACCAGGTGACGCCGGGCGACCTCGGCCGCGAACGTCACCGAGAGCTTGTTCCACCACTGCCAGGGGTGCACGGGGATCAGGAGGTAGTCCTCCGGGTCCAGCCCCTGGCCGGTGAGCGTGGCGGTGAACCGTGCCAGCGCGGGCTCGCCGAGTTCGTCGCGTACGAAGGACTCGTACGCGATGCCCACCCCCGCGGTGAACGCGGCCCGGGAGCGGTGCGCGGCCAGCCACACCAGCCGGACCGGGCTCGCGGTCTCCGGCGCGTAGGACAGGTACTCGTGGACACCGAAGCCGAGCCGCCCGTTGTTGGCGACGAAGCAGGGGTGGCCCTCGGTCATGCCCGTCTCGATGGCCTGGAACCCCGCCCCGGCGAGCTCGGCGGAGGTGATCCGCGGCTTGGTGAGCTTGAAGCAGGTGCCCGAGAGAGTGGAGGAGATCTCCTCCAGATAGACCGGCAGGACCTCGTCGCTCAGGCCGAGCGACTTCTTCAGCTCGATGAAGAAGTCCATCGCGGCGAGCGGGAGTTCGCTCTCGTCCCGGTGGCGGGTGACCGACTCGGCGTCGATCTGCCAGTGGTCGAGGGAGCGGACGGTCGCGGTGAACCCGTAGCGGGTCAGGCCGTCGTCGCTGTGGACGACGTAACGGTCGTCCCCGGCTGCCTCCGGCGTGATCAGCCGCTCGTGCGCGAACTCGGCGAGCGCCTTGCGGACGAGGAGGCGGTTGGCGTGTTCCCAGCGTTCGGGGGAGAGGTGGGACACGGCGTCGGACAGGGTCATACGGCTGCTCCTACCGCTGCCTCGAACCGCTCCCGCGTGCAGAAGCTCAGCAGCGCGCGCTTCTCGGGCTTCTGGATCTCCCGCTCGGCCACGAAGCCGACGGCCTCGTTGAGGGCGTGCACGGCCGTGTTGTTCACGTCGGGTTCGACGACGACACGCCGGGTCGCCGGGTCGGCGAACAGGTGCCTCATCACCGTGGTGATCACGGCCCGGGTGAATCCGTGCACGGGCGTGTCGGTCGGCGCGACCAGGAAGTGCATGCCGACGTCGCCGGGCTCGGGCTCGTACAGGCCGACCAGCTCGACATGGCGCGGGTCGTACCTCTCCATCAGGAACGCGGGCTCGCCGTCGCACAGGCCGAGGTACGCGTGATGGTGCTCGGCGGCCGCGACGGCCATGTACTCGCGCTCCACGTCGTGCAGTTTCGCGCCCTGCATCATCCAGAACGCGGACTTGGGGTGCGTCACCCACCCGTGCAGCAACCCGGCGTCCTGGACCGGATCGAGCGGGCGGACGGTCAGGACACCTATGCCGGTGCGGCTCATACGGAGAACTCCTGGAACGCGATCGACTTCTCGACCGGGTAGTACTCGGTGCCGAGCAGCTCACGGATGATGGACGCGTTGCGGTAGGCGCCCATGCCGAGGTCGGGGCTGGTGATGCTGTGCGTGTGCACGCCGGCGTTCTGCAGGAAGACGCCGCGCCCGGTGGTGTCGACGGCGTAGTTGCGGGCCACGTCGAAGTTGCCGCGGCTGTCGTAGCGCAGCCGGTCGCGGACCGGTGCCAGGAACGCGGGCTCGGCGTACTTGTAGCCGGTGGCCAGGATCAGGCCCTGCGAACGCAGTTCGTAGTCCTTGCCCTGCTCCTCCTGGCGCAGGCCGAGGGTGTAGCCGCCGTCCTCGTGACGCACGCTGTTCAGGGCCGAGTTGGTGAGCAGCCGGGTGGGGACGGGCCCGCCGAGGTTCTTCTGGTAGAGCAGGTCGAAGATGGCGTCGATCAGCTCGCCGTCGATGCCCTTGAACAGGCCCTTCTGCTCCGTCTGGAGGCGGTAGCGGGTCTGCTCGGGCAGCGCGTGGAAGTAGTCGATGTACTCCGGGGAGGTCATCTCCAGCGTGAGCTTGGTGTATTCGAGCGGGAAGAAACGCGGAGAGCGGGTGACCCAGTTCAGCCGGTAGCCGTGGACGTCGATCTCGCTGAGCAGGTCGTAGTAGATCTCGGCGGCGGACTGCCCGCTGCCGACCAGCGTGATCGATTCCTTCGCCTGCAGCTCCTTCTTGTGGCGCAGGTAGCGGGAGTTGTGGATGAAGTCGCCGCCGAGGTCCGCGCACGCCTCGGGGAGGTACGGCGGGGTGCCCGTGCCGAGGACCAGGTGCCGGGCGCGGTAGGTGTCACCGGCCTCGGTCCGTACGGCGTAGACCCCGGCCGCGTCCTCGTACGTCACCTCGGCGACCGTGGTGGAGAAGCGCACGCCGGAGAGTTTCGACGCGGCCCAGCGGCAGTAGTCGTCGTACTCGACCCGCAGCGGGTAGAAGTTCTCGCGGATGTAGAACGCGTACAGACGGCCGGACTCCTTCAGGTAGTTGAGGAAGGAGTACGGGGAGGTCGGGTCGGCGAGGGTCACCAGGTCCGACATGAACGGGGTCTGCAGGTGCGCGCCCTCCAGGAACATCCCGGAGTGCCACTCGAAGTCCGGCTTGGACTCGAGGAAGACGCCGTCCAGTTCGGCGATCGGCTCGGTCAGACAGGCGAGCCCGAGGTTGAAGGGGCCGAGACCGATCCCTACGAAGTCGTATGTCTTTCCGGTGCCTTCGGCGGATTCAGGAAGCGCGGTCAAGGGACTCTCCCAGGTACTGCTCGGCGTGGCCGGCGATCAGATCGAGGACGGCGGCGATGTCGTCGGCCGTCGTCTCGGGGTTGAGCAGGGTGAACTTCAGGTAGTGGCGTCCGCCGACCTTGGTGCCCGCCACGACGGCGTCACCGGAGGCGAACAGAGCCTTGCGGGCGTAGAGGTTGGCGCGGTCGATCTCGGCCGGGTCGGTGACGGCGGCCGGGATGAACCGGAAGACCAGGGTGGACAGCGAGGGTTCGACCACCACGTCGTAGCGCGGGTCGGCGGCCAGCAGCCGCCAGCCCTCCTGTGCCAGGTCGCAGACCTCGTCGAAGAGTTCGCCGATGCCGTCGGCGCCCATCACGCGCAGCGTCATCCACAGCTTGAGCGCGTCGAAGCGGCGAGTGGTCTGCAGGGACTTGTCGACCTGGTTGGGGATGCGCTCCTCGACCATGCGGCGCGGGTTCAGATATTCCGCGTGGTAGGTGGCGTGGCGCAGGGTGGCGGCGTCGCGCACCAGCACGGCGGACGAACTCACCGGCTGGAAGAAGGACTTGTGGTAGTCGACGGTGACGGAGTCGGCGCGCTCGATGCCGTCGATGCGGTCCCGGTTCTTCAGCGAGGTGAGCAGGCCGCAGCCGTAGGCGGCGTCGACGTGCATCCAGGCCCCGTTGCGGGCGCACAGCTCGCCGATCTCGGGCAGCGGGTCGATCGAACCGAAGTCGGTGGTGCCCGCGGTCGCGACGACCGCCATCGGGACCAGGCCCTCGTTCTTGCAGCGCTCCAGTTCGCGGGCGAGCGCGAGTGTCTGCATGCGCTTGTCGTGGTCGACGGGGATCGGCACGACGGCGTCGGCGCTCAGGCCGAGGAGTTTCGCCGACTTCTTGACGCTGAAGTGGCTGACCTCGGAGGCGAAGACGCGCAGCCGGCCGAGGTCGTCGGTCTTGGCCTCCTCGCGGGCCAGCAGCAGCGCCTGCAGGTTGGACTGGCTGCCGCCGCTGGTGAACACGCCGTCGGAGGCGGGTCCGAAGCCGATGCGCTCGTTGGTCCAGTCGATGAGTCTGCGCTCGATGAGGGTGCCGCCGGCCGACTGGTCCCAGGTGTCCAGGGAGGAGTTGACGGCGGACAGCACGGCCTCGCCGAGCACGGCCGGTATGACGACGGGGCAGTTGAGGTGCGCGAGGTAACGGGGGTGGTGGAAGTAGATGGCGTCCCGGAGGTAGACCTCCTCCAGTTCGTCGAGGACCGCGCTGGTGTCGTGCAGCGGACGGTCCAGGTCGATCCGTTCGATGCGGGGCGCGAGGGCGTCGACCGAGACGCCCGTGAACGGACGGTCGGTGGTGGCGAGTTTGGCCGCCACCCGCTCTATTCCTTCGGTCACGGAGCGGCGATACCGCTCCGCGGTCGTGTCATTGAGCAGGTGCGAGCGCATGTGGGGGTCCTCCGTGCGGGGAAGAGGGAGCGTCCGGGCGGGGTGGCGGAGCGGGACGGCTCGGGTGAGAGGGCGAGGGCGAGGGCGGAGACGAGAAGCCGAGAAGCCGGGGAGACGGAAGGGACGAGGCCGCGTCGTTCAACTAAGGTTAGCCTAACCTAAGTTTGTTACGCGACCCCGTCCCTCGGGTTCCGGCAGTGACGTACGCCTCTGTTTGAGGGGCCCTCACCGGTGCGCGCCGCTACTCCTCCTCGCGCAGCTGCTCCTCCGTCAGCCCGCGTCGCCAGTAGCCCACGAACGTGACGCGCCTGCGGTCGATCCCGCGCTCGCGCACGAGGTGACGGCGCATCTCCTTCACGCACCCGGACTCGCCCGCGATCCAGGCGTACGGCCGCTCGGCGGACGGCAGCCGGGAGGCCCGTACGGCGTCGGCGGCCATGGGGGAGCCGCTGTCGCGCACGAGCCAGGTGATCTCCGCGTCGGCCGCCACGGACAGGTCCTGGACGTCCTCGCGGTGCTGGACCTCCAGCCAGGCCCGTACCCGGGTGCCCGCCGGGAGCGACTCCAGGATGGCGGAGGCGGCCGGCAGGGCGGTCTCGTCCGCCCACAGCACGGTCAGGTCGGTGTCGGCGGGCGGCCGGAAGCGGATCGCCCGGTTGTCCTCGACCGCCGGGCCGAGCAGGACGACGCGGTCACCCGCCGCCGCGCGCGAGGCCCACCGGGACGCCGGACCCGCGGGGACTCCGGCGTCCGGCTCCACTCCGTGCAGCACGAAGTCGATGTCGATGCCGGTGGTGCGGCCCCGGGCGTCGCGGCGCAGCGCCCGCAGGGTGTACGAGCGCATCACCGCCCGTACGTCCTCGGGGAGTTCGCGCCAGCCCCGCCACCAGTGGTCGCCCAGTTCGAAGGGGACGGCGGGCTCGGTCTGGCCGGGGTGCGGCAGGAACAGCGAGAGGCTCTGGTCCCGGCCGTCGGAGGCGAAGGCGTCCAGGTCGGAGCCCGCGAAGGAGACCCGGACCAGCGACGGGCCGAGCCGCCTCGTCCGTACGACCTGGAGGGAGAAGAAACGGAACGGGGTGGCAACGGCCGTCGGCATCAGTGCTCCTGAGTGGTGGTCAGGGTGTCGCGGCGGGGTGTCAGGCGACCTTCTTGGCCTTCTCGATGGCCTCGGCGAGGCCGTCGAGCAGCGGGGTGCACTTGTCGTACGAGATGATCGGCTCGGGGGAGCGGGCGATGACCTGGCCGGCCTTGACGGCGGGCAGCTTCTTCCAGGTGGCCTCGGTGATGTCGGCCGGCTGGATGGTCGAGCTGCGGTCGTCCATGATGATGATGTCCGCCGGGTACTTGTCGACGTTCTCCCAGCTCAGGTTCTCGAACCAGCCGCCACTGGCCTTCAGGGCCTTGGCGGAGGGCTCGACGATGTTCACGCCGAGCGCCTTGAAGTACTCCAGGTCGATGGAGAGGTTCGAGCCGGAGACGTAGAAGATGTCCTGGCTCGCGGAGCCGGCCAGGACCTTGATCTCCGGGCGGGCCTTGGCGGCCTTGCGCAGGCGCTCGGCGGCCGTCTCGAACTTCTTCTTCGCCTCGACGATCCTCGCGGACTTCACGTCGGCGCCGAGCGACTCGGCCAGCGCGTACATGCGCTCCAGGGACTGCGGCATCTGACGGTCGTAGACGGAGACGCCGACGCTCGGCGCGAGCTTGAGGATCTTGTCCTTGGACTCCTCGGGGACGTACCAGAGGGTGCCCGCGGCGTCGAACATCGTCGAGATCAGCACGTCGGGCGCGAGAGTCGCGTACTTCTCGATGTTGAACTGGCCCCACTCGTTGCCGAGCACGGTCAGCTTGGTGACGTCCATGTCCCCGGCCTGGACATCGGCCTTGCCGTCCTTGGTCGTGGTCGGGCCGAAGACGCCCTTGACCTCGATGCCGTAGTCGTGGAGCGCGGCGGCGACACCGGTGAAGGCCACGATGTTCGCCGGTATCCTGTCGAGCTTCACGGTGGTGCCGCGGTCGTCCTTGAACGTCCAGGGGCCGGACTTGGACTTGGCGTCGGCGGCCTTCGTCGAGTCCGAGCCACCGCTTTTCGCGTCGTCGTCGCCGCAGGCGGCGAGGACGGCACCGAGGCCGAGGGCGCCGCCGGCGGCGAGGATGCCGCGGCGGGAGAGGTGGGTGGCACGGGCGTTGGACATGAGAGTGGCTGCTTTCGGCACGGGGCGGAGCGCCCGCCGGACAAGTTCGAAGGTAGGTTAGCCTAACCTCAGTTCTTGTTCCAGGGTGGGGTGCCGGCCACTCGCCGGTGCCGCCCGTCAGGTCCGTACGGCGGCCCGGGAGGCACGCGCGTCGGGTAGGGGCGTGAGGACGGCTTCCGGTGGCGCCGGACAGCCCCCCGACCGGCGCTTGCGCGTCCTGGTCGGGGGGCTGTCCACGGGGCCTCGGTGCGGGTGGACGCTCAGCCCGTGAGCCCCAACTCCCTCGCGATCAGCATCCGCTGCACCTCGCTCGTGCCCTCGCCGATCTCCAGGATCTTGGAGTCGCGCCACATGCGGGCCACCGGATACTCGTTCATGAAGCCGTAGCCGCCGTGGATCTGGGTGGCGTCGCGGGCGTTGTCCACGGCGATCGTGGAGGAGTAGAGCTTGGCGATCGCCGCCTCCTTCTTGAAGGGCTCGCCGGCGACCAGCCGGGAGGCGGCGTCGCGCCAGCCGACGCGGGCCATGTGGGCCTTGGTCTCCATGTCCGCGATCTTGAACTGGATGGCCTGGTACGCGCCGATGTTCCGGCCGAACGCGTGCCGCTCCTTGGCGTACTTCACGGACTCGTCCACGCAGCCCTGGGCCAGTCCCGTCGCCAGGGCCGAGATGGCGACGCGGCCCTCGTCCAGGATGCGCAGGAACTGCGCGTACCCGCGGCCCTCCTCGCCCAGCAGGTTCGCGGCCGGGACGCGGACGTCGGCGAAGGACAGCTCACGGGTGTCCGAGGCGTTCCAGCCGACCTTCGAGTAGGGCGCGGCGACCGTGAAGCCGGGGGTGCCGGAGGGGACGATGATCGAGGAGATCAGCGGCTTGCCGTCGGGCTTGCGGCCGGTGACCGCGGTGACCGTCACCAGGCCCGTGATGTCCGTGCCCGAGTTGGTGATGAAGCACTTGCTGCCGTTGATCACCCACTCGTCCGTGTCCGGGTCGAGCCGGGCCGTCGTCCTCGTCGCGCCCGCGTCCGAGCCGCCGTCCGGCTCGGTCAGGCCGAAGGCGCCCAGGATCTCTCCGGAGCACAGACGGGGGAGCCATTCGGCCTTCTGCGCGTCGGTGCCGAAGAGGTGGATGGGCATCGCGCCGAGCGAGACGCCGGCCTCCAGGGTGATGGCCACCGAGGAGTCCACGCGCGCGAGTTCCTCCAGGGCGATGCCCAGGGCGAGGTAGTCGCCGCCCATGCCGCCGTACTCCTCGGGGAAGGGCAGGCCGAACAGGCCCATGCGGCCCATCTCCCGCACGATCTCGTACGGGAACTCGTGGCGCTCGTAGAAGTCGCCGATCTTCGGAGCCACGACGTCGTGCGCGAACTCCTCGACCGTACGGCGCAGTTCCTCGAGTTCGGGGGAGAGGCGGTGGTCCAGGGACATGGGGTTCACTCCTGGTGGGAGAGGGCTTTGACGGTGCGGGACGGGCTGGGTCGGCCCAGTTGTCCGGCCATCCACACGCTGGTGGCGGTCAGGCGGCCGAGGTCGACCCCGGTGTCGACACCGAGGCCCTGGAGCATCCATACGAGGTCTTCGGTGGCGAGGTTGCCCGTCGCGGACTTCGCGTAGGGACAGCCGCCCAGGCCGCCCGCGGACGCGTCGACGGTCGTCACCCCGTGCTGCAAACTCGCCAGGGTGTTGGCGAGCGCCTGGCCGTACGTGTCGTGGAAGTGCACACCGAGCGCGCTGGTCGGCACACCCTCCTCGTTGAGCTCGGCCAGCAGGTTCTGGACGTGGCCCGGCGTCGCCACGCCGATCGTGTCGCCCAGGCTCAGCTCGTCGCAGCCCATGTCCAGCAGGGCCCTGCACACACGCACGACCTGGTGGATGGGGACGGCGCCCTCCCAGGGGTCGCCGAAGCACATCGAGACATAGCCGCGGACGTGCGCCCTCTCCGCCCTGGCCCGGGACACCACCGGCTCGAACATGGCCAGCGACTCGTCCACGGTCCGGTTGAGGTTGGCCTTCGCGAAGGACTCCGTCGCACTGGCGAAGACGGCGACATGGCGGGCGCCGAGGGCCAGGGCCCGGTCCAGGCCGCGTTCGTTCGGTACGAGGACCGGGAGGCGGACCCCGGGCACGCCGCCCGTTCCGCCGAGGTCGCTCACCAGCGGGAACAGCTGCTCCGAGTCCGCCAGTTGGGGCACCCACTTGGGGTGGACGAAGCTGGTGGCCTCGATGGTGGTCAGGCCCGCGTCGGCGAGGCGCCGGATGAACTCGGCCTTGACCTCGGTCGGTACGGTCGCCTTCTCGTTCTGCAGTCCGTCGCGCGCGCCGACCTCGTGGATCCGCACCCGCGCGGGCAGGTCCTGGGCCGGTACGACCATCGGGAGGCCGAGTTCCGGGGTGCTCATGTCGTCTCCTCGTACGGGGTGATCACGGCCAGGATCTGGTCCATGGCGACCGTGGTGCCCGGGGTGACGTCCAGTTCGCTGACGGTCCCCGCGTGCGGGGTGGAGATGACGTGCTCCATCTTCATCGCCTCGACCACCAGCAGACTCTGTCCCGCGGTCACCTCGTCCCCGACCGCGACCTTGACGACGGTCACCGTGCCGGGCATGGGCGCGGTCAGCGAGTCGGCGCCGGCGTGCGCCGCGCCGGTGAGGGAGGCGGCCACCGGGTCGTGATTGCGCACGTGCCAGGCGTCGCCGTCGCGGCCGAGCCAGTCGCCGGCGCGGTGGAAGGTGTGGCGTACGCCGTCGAGGGTCACGCAGACCTGGTCGGCGGTGACCGTGTGGGCGCCGCGCGGGACGTGGACCACGGGGTCGTGCACCCGCAGGTCGAAGCCCACGGGGGCGGGCGTGCCGCCCAGCCGCCAGCCGCTCGGCACCGAGAAGGGATCGCTCCAGCCCTCGCCCCGGGGCTCCAGCGCGTCGAGGCGAACGGCCGCGGCCGCCTCGTACACCTCCTCCGGTACGTCACCGGAGACCAGTCCGTCGGCCTCCCGTTCCACCAGGCCGGTGTCCAGCTCGCCCGCGACGACCGCCGGATGGGCCAGCAGCCGGCGCAGGAACCCCGCGTTGGTCTGGACCCCGAGCGTGACCGTCTCCGCGAGGGCCGCGCGCAGCTTGCGCAGCGCGGTCGCGCGGTCCGGGCCGTACGCGATGACCTTGGACAGCATCGGGTCGTACAGGCTGCCGACCTCCGTGCCCTCGCTCAGCCCCGAGTCGGTGCGCACCCCGTCGCCCTGCGGCTCGCGCAGGGAGAGCACCGTGCCGCCGGACGGGAGGAAGCCGCGGGAGGGGTCCTCCGCGCAGACGCGCGCCTCGACGGCGTGTCCGGTGAGCGTGATGTCCTTCTGCTCGTAGGGCAGCCGCTCGCCCGCGGCCACCCGGAGCTGCCACTCCACCAGGTCGAGTCCCGTGACCAGTTCGGTGACCGGGTGTTCCACCTGGAGGCGGGTGTTCATCTCCATGAAGTAGTACGAGGACGGGTCGGAGCCGGGGACGATGAACTCCACGGTGCCCGCGCCCTCGTACCCGCAGGAGCGGGCCGCCTGGACCGCCGCCTCGCCCATGGAGGCCCGGGTCGCGGCGTCCAGGAACACGCTGGGCGCCTCCTCGATGATCTTCTGGTGGCGGCGTTGCAGGGAGCACTCGCGCTCGCCCAGGTGCACGACGTTGCCGTGCCCGTCCGCCAGGACCTGGATCTCGATGTGGCGGGGGCGGTCGACCCAGCGCTCGACGAGAAGGGTGTCGTCGCCGAAGGAGGCGCGGGCCTCGCGCCGGGCGGCGGCGATCTCGTCGGCCAGGTCCGCGGCGTCCCGGACCAGCCGCATGCCCTTGCCGCCGCCGCCCGCGCTCGGCTTCAGGAGGACCGGCATGCCGATCTCCCGCGCCGCCTCGGCCAGCAGGGCGTCGGTGAGACCGCTGCCGGACGAGCCAGGGACGACGGGGACTCCCGCCGCCCGGACCGTCTCCTTGGCGCGGATCTTGTCGCCCATGAGCGCGATCGCGTCGGCGGGCGGACCGATGAAGACGAGGCCGGCCTCGGCGCAGGCGCGCGCGAACGAGGCGTTCTCCGCGAGGAAGCCGTACCCCGGGTGAACGGCTCGGGCCCCGGTCCGCGCCGCCGCCTCCAGCAGGGCGGGCACCGACAGATAGCTCTCGGCGGCCGGAGCCGGACCGATCCGTACCGCCGTGTCCGCCTCGCGCACGTGCCGGGCGTCGGCGTCCGCGTCGGAGAAGACGGCGACCGAGCGCACGCCCAGGGACCGCAGGGTGCGGATGACCCGGACGGCGATCTCGCCGCGGTTGGCCACAAGAACGGTGTCGAACATGGTCAGAGGTCCCTCACATCCGGAAGACGCCGAACTGGGGGTCTCCCAGGGGCGCGTTGGCGCACGCGGTCAGGGCGAGACCCAGCACCTGCCGGGTCTCCAGCGGGTCGATCACACCGTCGTCCCAGAGGCGGGCCGTCGCGTAGTAGGCACTGCCCTGCTGCTCGTACTGGGCGCGGATCGGGGCCTTGAAGGCGTCCTCGTCCTCGGCGGGCCAGGACTCCCCGCGCGCCTCCAGCTGGTCGCGCTTGACGGTCGCGAGGACGGACGCGGCCTGCTCCCCGCCCATCACGGAGATCTTCGCGCCGGGCCACATCCACAGGAAGCGCGGCGAGTACGCCCGGCCGCACATCGAGTAGTTGCCCGCGCCGTACGATCCGCCGATCACCACGGTCAGCTTCGGGACGCGGGTGCAGGCCACCGCCGTGACCATCTTGGCGCCGTGCTTGGCGATGCCCCCCGCCTCGTACTGGCGGCCGACCATGAAGCCCGAGATGTTCTGCAGGAACACCAGTGGGATGCCGCGCTGGTCGCACAGCTCGATGAAGTGGGCGCCCTTCTGGGCGGACTCCGAGAACAGGATGCCGTTGTTGGCGACGATGCCGACCGGGTGCCCGTGGATCCGGGCGAAACCGGTGACCAGGGTCTGCCCGAACTCGGCCTTGAACTCGGCGAACCGCGAACCGTCGACCACGCGCGCGATGACCTCGCGCACGTCGTACGGGGTGCGCGAGTCGACCGGCACGGCGCCGTAGATGCCGAACGGGTCGACCTTGGGCTCGGTGGACGGCGCGACCTCCCAGGGCAGCGCCCCGCGCGCGGGGAGGGTGGCCGCGATGTTCCGGACGATCCGCAGTGCGTGCGCGTCGTCCTCCGCGAGGTGGTCCGTGACGCCCGACACGCGTGCGTGGACCTCGCCGCCGCCCAGCTCCTCGGCCGTGACCACCTCGCCGGTGGCGGCCTTCACCAGGGGCGGGCCGCCCAGGAAGATCGTGCCCTGATTGCGCACGATCACGGCCTCGTCGCTCATCGCCGGTACGTAGGCGCCGCCGGCCGTGCACGATCCGAGGACGGCGGCGATCTGCGGGATTCCCGCTCCCGACATCCGTGCCTGGTTGTAGAAGATCCGCCCGAAGTGCTCGCGGTCGGGGAACACCTCGTCCTGCATGGGCAGGAAGGCTCCGCCGGAGTCGACGAGGTAGACGCAGGGGAGGCGGTTCTCCAGCGCCACCTCCTGGGCCCGCAGGTGCTTCTTCACGGTCATCGGGTAGTACGTGCCGCCCTTGACCGTGGCGTCGTTGGCGACGATCACGCATTCGCGGCCGCTGACCCGGCCGATTCCGGCGATCACGCCGGCCGCGGGTGCCTGCCCCTCGTACATCCCGTGCGCCGCCAGGGGGGCCAGCTCGAGGAACGGTGATCCCCGGTCCAGCAGCTGGTCCACCCGTTCGCGCGGCAGCAGTTTGCCGCGCGCGGTGTGGCGCTGCCGGGCCCGCTCGCCGCCGCCGAGCTGCGCCTCGGCGAGCTTGGCGCGCAGCTCCTCGCCGAGGGCCTGATGAGCCGCCTCGTTGGCCCGCCAGGCCTCCGACGCGGGATCGGCCGCGCTCGTCAGCTCCGGTGCTTCGTGCATGTCCTGCGGTCCCCTCGCCCAGTGGTCGACCAGTTAATGAGCGTTAACGCATGTCGTCCAGGTTAACGACCGCTAACCTCCCTGTCTAGAATTGTTTTCATGGCCACGAGAACCGACGCCCCCACCCGACGCGAGCAGATCCTCAAGGAGGCCGCCCGGCTCTTCGCCGAGCGCGGTTTCCACGGGGTCGGCGTGGACGAGATAGGGGCGGCCGTCGGCATCAGCGGCCCCGGTCTGTACCGGCATTTCCCGGGCAAGGACGCGATGCTCGCCGAGCTGCTGGTCGGCATCAGCGGACAGCTGCTCACGGGCGGCAAGCGGCGGGTGGCGGAGGCAGGCGGCGGTCCGGAGGCGCTCCTCGACTCGCTCATCGAGGGGCACATCGACTTCGCGCTGGACGACCGTCCGCTGATCACCCTGCACGACCGCGAACTGGACCGCCTGCGGGACAGCGACCGCAAGCTCGTGCGGCAGCTCCAGCGGCAGTACGTCGAACTGTGGGTGGAGGTCGTGCGGGAGGTGTATCCGGCCCTCACCGAACCCACCACCCGCTCGGCGGTGCACTCGGTGTTCGGGCTGCTGAACTCGACGCCCCACCTGGGACGGCCGGGCGCGCTGCCGGGGCGCGGGGTGACGGCGGCCCTGCTGCACCGGATGGCGCGGGGCGCCTTCGCGGCGGCCGGGGACGCCGTTCTCTGACGCGGATCAATTGCGAGCGGCGACTCTGCCCCCCGCGTCATGATGGCGGCCATGAACGGACACACGGCCATGGACGGCCCCGCTTCCGACTGGGTGACCCTCTCCTGCTTCGAGAACGTCCCCGGCCGCCCGCGGCCGGGGCGGCTGGTGGCGGATTGACTGCGTGACCGGGGCATCGACTGGGACCCCTTCGCCGCGCGCGACGTCCGGATCGACCTCATGTGCGGGGTCCGGTCGGACGGACACTGGCACGGCACCGTCGTCGTGTGCGTGCGCGCCGACGCCCTGCGCCGACTCGGCCTCCATCCCGATCAGCCGACTTCGGCACCGGCCGACCCGTTGCCGCCCAAGTGGTGGGGCCCATGGGCGCGTTGATCCCCGATGGGTGATCCGCGCCCAGCGATCCGTTTTCCGCGACCAGTGATCCGCGCCCAGTGATCGGTGATCCGCGACCCGTGCTCGGATCTTCCGGCCGCGGGCCGGCCCGGGCGGGCGCCCCGCGGCGCGTTCCCGCCCGCCGGGCCGGGCGGGAGCGGGCGTGACGAGCGTCATGGGGGAGGGCGGCCGACGGCTCTGGACGGTCGTCGTGACCGACGGGTAACCTGAGTGCTGAGCAAGCGCTTAGCCAAGGGTCGCGGCCATCCGATGAGCAACCCCGAAGGCGAGCAGCCACATCCGCGAGAGCGGCGCCGGTTCAGGCGCAGAGAGGGGCCGACGGTGCGCCGTACGGTGTTCAACGAGGACCACGAGGCGTTCCGGGAGACCCTGCGGGCCTTCATCGAGGCCGAGGTCGTTCCCGTCTACGACGAGTGGTTCGCCGCGGGCCAGGCGCCGCGCGACTTCTACCACAAGCTCGCCGACCTCGGCGTCTTCGGCATCCGTGTCGACGAGGAGTTCGGCGGCGCCGGCATCGACTCGTACAAGTTCGAGGCCGTGATGTACGAGGAGACGGCCCGCGCGGGCGTCCAGTTCGGCGGCTCCGGCGTGCACGTGCTGCTGGGCCTGCCCTACATCAAGATGCTCGCCACCGACGAGCAGAAGAAGCGGTTCCTGCCGAAGTTCGTCACCGGCGAGGAGATGTGGGCCCTCGCGATGACCGAGCCGGGCACCGGCTCCGACCTCGCGGGCATGAAGACCACGGCCAAGCTCTCCGAGGACGGCACGCACTACGTCCTCAACGGCTCCAAGACCTTCATCACCGGCGGTGTCCACGCCGACCGCGTGATCGTCTGCGCCCGGACCTCCGCGCCCACCGCCGAGGACCGCCGCTTC
The DNA here is from genome assembly GCF_042887295.1 of Streptomyces sp. NPDC057950. Classification (NCBI taxonomy): domain Bacteria; kingdom Bacillati; phylum Actinomycetota; class Actinomycetes; order Kitasatosporales; family Streptomycetaceae; genus Streptomyces; species Streptomyces sp. NPDC057950. The sequence continues at coordinate 144,823 of NZ_JBHVPP010000004.1, read as the reverse complement.
GGCATCTCCCTCTTCGCCGTCGACACCAAGTCCGAGGGCTACTCCATCGGGCGCAAGCTCGACAAGCTCGGCCTGAAGACCTCCGACACCGCCGAGCTCGCGTTCGTCGACGTCAAGGTGCCCGTCGAGGACCTCCTCGGCGAGGAGAACAAGGGCTTCTACTACCTCGGCCACAACCTCGCCTCCGAGCGCTGGGGCATCGCGTTCGGTGCGTACGCCCAGGCCAAGGCGGCCGTCCGGTTCGCCAAGGAGTACGTCCAGGAGCGCACCGTCTTCGGCAAGCCCGTCGCGTCCTTCCAGAACACCAAGTTCGAGCTGGCCGCCTGCCAGGCCGAGGTGGACGCGGCCGAGGCCGTCGCCGACCGCGCCCTGGAGGCCCTCGACAAGGGCGAGCTGACGCCGGCAGAGGCCGCCAGCGCCAAGCTGTTCTGCACCGAGGTCGCGCACCGCGTCATCGACCGCTGCCTCCAGCTGCACGGCGGCTACGGCTTCATGAACGAGTACCCGATAGCCCGCCTGTACGCGGACAACCGCGTCAACCGCATCTACGGCGGCACCAGCGAGATCATGAAGTCGATCATCGCCAAGGACATGGGCCTGTAGGCGCGCGAAGGAACACCGGAAACAACTGCGCGGTACAACTGACACCATGAGTCAGGCACTGCAGTCGCTGCTCGATCTGCTCGATCTGGAGCGGATCGAGCAGGACATCTTCCGCGGCCAGTCCCGCTCCGCCGTCGTCCCCCGGGTCTTCGGCGGGCAGGTCGCCGCGCAGGCGCTGGTCGCCGCGGGGCGCACGGTCCCGGAGGACCGGTTCGCCCACTCCCTGCACGCCTATTTCCTGCGTGCGGGGGACCCGGGCGCGCCCATCGTGTACTCGGTGGACCGCATCCGCGACGGCCGCTCCTTCACCACCCGGCGGGTGGTCGCCGTCCAGCACGGGCAGCCGATCTTCCACCTCTCCGCGTCCTTCCAGGCGCACGAGGAGGGCATGGAGCACCAGGCCGCGATGCCGCCCGCGCCCGACCCCGAGACGCTGCCCACGGCCGCCGAGCTGCTGCCGCGGTACGCCGACGTCCTGGGGGACCCCGTCGTCGTGGAGCGCCTCCTGGAGGCGCGCGAGTCCGTCGACCTGCGCTATGTCGACCCGCCGCCCTACGGCACCGTGGGCGAGACCCGTGAACCGCACTCCCAGGTGTGGTTCCGCACCAACGGCAAACTCGACGGCGCCGTCGACGAACCGCTGCTGCACGTCGTCCTCGCCACGTACGTCTCCGACATGACGCTCCTCGACTCCATCCTGCTCGCGCACGGGCGCGGCGGGTGGGTGACCGGTGACGTCGTCGGGGCCTCGCTGGACCACGCGATGTGGTTCCACCGGCCCTTCCGCGCCGACGAATGGCTGCTGTACGACCAGGAGTCCCCCTCGGCGTCCGGGGGCCGCGGGCTCGGCCAGGCCCGGATCTACACCCAGGACGGCCGGCTGGCCATCTCGGTGATCCAGGAGGGCGTGGTCCGGATCCCCCGCGAGCTGTCCTGATCCCCGGGTAGGACTGGGGCATGACTGAAGCTGCGCAGGACGACGGCGGCGCGGGCGAGAGCACGGTCACGGTGATCGTCGCCGCCCTCGCCAATCTGGGGATCGCGGTGGCCAAGGCGGTCGCGGGCGTCATCAGCGGATCGAGCGCGATGCTGTCCGAGGCCGCACACTCGGTGGCCGACACGGTCACCGAGGTGCTGCTGCTCACCGCGCTCAAGCGCAGCGAGAAACCGGCCGACGAGGAACACCCCCTCGGATACGGGCCCGAACGCTACATCTGGGCGATGCTCGCGGCGGTCGCGACGTTCGTCGGCGGCGCGGTGTTCTCGATCTACGACGGGGTGCACACCCTCGTCGCGGGCGAGGAACTGGGCAGCCCTGTCGTCTCCTACGTGGTGCTCGCGGTCGCCTTCCTGCTGGAGGGCTACTCCCTGCGCACCGGCGTGCGCCAGGCACGCGGTGAGGCGGCGCGGATCGGGGCGCCCTTCAAGCGCTACCTCCGCCACACCCCGGACACCGCGGTGAAGGCCGTGGTCCTGGAGGACTCGGCCGCGCTGATCGGCCTCGTCCTCGCCGCGGGCGGTCTGCTCGGCGGGCAGCTCACCGGCTCCGGCGTCTGGGACGCCGTCGCGTCCCTCTGCATCGGCCTCCTGCTCCTGTACGTCGCCTGGGTCCTCGGCCGCTCCAACGCGGAGCTGCTCATCGGACGTCCGCTGCCGAAGGCCGTCCGGGAGGGTATCCGGGCCGAACTGCTCGCGGTGGAGCACGTGGAGGCCGTGCTGGAGCTGACGACCCTGGTCCAGGGACCGCGCGAGGCGCTCGTCGCGGCCAAGGTCGACTTCCGCGACGCGTCGACCGCCGCCCAGATCGAGTGGGCCTGCGAACAGGCCGAACAGCGACTGCGGGAGGCGTTCCCGACGGTGAGCCGGGTGTACCTGGACCCGACCCCGGGCCACGCCCGACGCCGGGCCGAGGGGCTGAACCCCTGGCCCTGAGGGCCGTGCCCCGATCCCCCGTGGACCGGCGCGCGGCGCCGGACGCGGTGCGTCCGGCTCGGCGGGGTGGTGTCAGGCGAGTCCCGCCGCGTTGAGCAGGTACGCCGTCATCGGGTCGTAGTGCCGGGGACTCGTCACGTGGTCGTCGAGCGGGACGGTCACCTGGACGGTGCCCTCGGACTCGGCGAGGAAGAGGGCCGGGTCGTTGCTGTCGGCGTAGCCCATGGAGTCGATGCCGAGCCGGCCCGCGCAGCCGGCCCAGCCGTGGTCGGCGACGACCAGACCGGGCAGCGGGCGGCCCTCGCGCTCCAGCCCGGTGAGGATCGCCCGCATCGGCTCGCCCGAGTGGGTGTGCCAGAGCGTCGCACCGTGTTCGAGCACCGCGACGTCCGCGAACTGGAAGACGTACCCCTCGTCGGTCTGCAGCCCGTCGGGAATGACGACGATCTCGCAGCCCGCCGCGCGCAGTGCGGCGGCGGTCGCGCGGTGGACGTCGAGGAGCCCGCCCGGGTGCCCGGTCGCGAACAGCACACGCTCCTTCGCTGCCGCCGACTTGCGCAGCCGCGCCGCCATCCGGTCCAGGGCGTCGACCGTCAGCTCCGGGTCGATGGTGTCCTGCCCGTACCGGTACTCCGGGTCGTCGTTCACGCCGCACCGCTCCGCCATCACCGCGAGGACGTCCTGCTCGTCGGTCCAGCGGTCACCGAGCTCCAGGCCGAGCCAGAAGTTGCGGTCGCCGTTCGCGAGCTTGCGGTAGTGGGAGAGGTTGTTCTCGCGGGGCGTGGCGACATCGCCCGCGATACGCGTCCGTACGAGGTGGTCGACGAGCTCGCTGCGGTTGGGGGTCCCGGATATTGGCATGCCCCCATTGTGCCGGGGCGTCCCGCCCGGGGAACGGCTGTCCCGCGCCCTGGGACGCGCGTCACTCGGGACGGGGGAGCGCGGGCGCGCAAGGGCCGCGCCGGCCGGTCACCGCGTCACACCGTCCTCGCTCACCGCGCCACAGCGTCCTCGGTCACCGAGCCACACCGCCCCCGTTCACCGCTCCCGCAGCGCGAACCACAACTCCATGCGCACATCGGCGTCGTCGAGATCGGCCCCCAGCAACGCCGCGCAGCGCGCCACACGCTGGCGCACGGTGTTGCGGTGGACGGCGAGGGCCACCGCGGTGCGGTCCCAACTGCCGTGCAGGGAGAGCCAGGTGCGCAGGGTCTCGATGAGGGCCGGGGTCGCGGCGATGGGTGCGAGCAGGGCGCGGGCATGGGCCTGCGCGTCGGCCGCGGCAACGAGGTCGGCGAGCGCGGGCCGCTCCGCGTGGCGTACCAGCGCCGTACGGGTCGCCCGCGCGCGGGCCAGTGCCCGCGCGGCCTGGGTGTCGGCGAGCGCCCACTCGTGCGGGGCGACGGGCGCGCTGACCCCGCACGTCCAGCCCCGCTGGGCGGTCGGCGCGCCGTCACCGGACACGAGGACGCGTACCACGTCACCGCCCGCGTCGATGAGCGCGGAGCCGAGCGCCGTCCCCAGCGCGGAGGCGGCGACGGCGTCCGGAGCGGGACCGTCCGCCGTGGGCCGCGCGTGCACGACGATCCACCGTTCCCCGCCCAGCAGGGGTGCGACCGTTTCCGGCGCGGCCCCGAGCAGCAGCCGGACGAGCGCCGCCGACCGTGCCGCGCCGCTCCCGCTCTGCTGTTCCCCGGTGAGCAGGGAGAGCAGCACGGCCGCGACGGAGGCGATGGTGTGGTCCCCGGGATCGCGGCGCGGCGCCGCCACGCCGAGGACGAAGCCCTGCCCGCCGCCGAGGGCGTAGGCGGCGAGATGGGTGCCCTGGACGGTGTCGCTGGCGGAGGAGGGGGCCGGACCCTGGGTCTCCCCGGGGCGCACCACCGCCGCCAGCCCGGCGAGGGCCCGCGCGACGGGTGCCTCCTGGGTCCTTCCGGCACCGGCCAGCTCCGCCCCCTCCGGCCCGTACAGCACCGCCCGGCCGGACACCCGCTGGGCCAGCTGGCGCAGCACCGCGGGCACCGGGTCGGGGCGGGCGGCCGCCGCGGCCAGACTCTGCTGGCCCTCGGTGACGCGGCGCAGCTCCGCCAGGCGGGCCTGGGCCATCAGCTGCCAGACCGCGCGGGCCACCCCCGAGAAGGTCGTCCGGGGCGGGACCTCGATCAGCGGGAGGCCCTGGGCGTCGCAGGCCTCGACCAGCGCGCGCGGAACCGTGTCGTGCACGGGCGCCAAGCCGAAGCCCAGCGCCGCGCCGCCCGCCGCGACGATGCGGGAGACATAGCCGTCGAAGTACTCCCTGAGCCGCGACCGCTCCCGGCCGGGGGTGTCCCCGGCCGGGAGCGCCGCCTCCGGGACGTGCACGCCCGCGGTCAGCAGCAGCTCGCCGCCCAGCAGATAGGGGTACGGGTCCGCCATCTCCGAGGTGTGCGCCCAGTGGATCACCGTGTCAGGGTCGGCGGGGCCCGCGATACGGCGCAGGGCCAGGTCCTCCCGGGCCAGCAGCGCGCTCAGCGGCACCGGCGGAGTGGGTGGGACCGGCGGAGCCGGGGGGACCGGCGGAGCCGATGGGGCGGACGAGACCAGTGGGCCTGGCGAAGCGGAAGGTTCCGGCATGACGTCCCGCTCGGCGTCCCGCTCGGCGTCCCGCTCGGCGTCCCGCTCGGCGTCCCGCTCGGCGTCCCGCTCGGCGTCCCGCTCGGCGTCCGCCATGGTGGTCATTTCCTCCATCTGGTTCAGCGACAGTGGATGAAAAGTACACTTCAGAGTCGCCTTCCGGCCACCTAGGGTCGTGCCGTCGGCAGCCGCGGGTACGGGCGTATGTCCCCGCGATCCGCTGCCGCACCGACCGGGCGGTGACCGCTCGCGGATCCGCCGCCGGTCCTCCCGGCCGGACCGCGCTCGTCCCGGCCGCGTCCCCATCCGTATCTGCACGACACGCCACCGAGAGTGAGCGAAGGAGGGCCCCGCATGGCCGTCGACTACACAGTGATCGTCGTCTATCTGGCCGGCATGCTGGCCATGGGCTGGTGGGGCATGCGCCGCGCCAAGTCCAAGAGCGACTTCCTCGTCGCGGGACGCAGGCTCGGGCCCGCGATGTACTCCGGGACCATGGCCGCGATCGTGCTGGGAGGTGCCTCCACCATCGGCGGCGTCGGGCTCGGATACCAGTACGGGCTCTCCGGGGCCTGGATGGTGTTCACCATCGGGCTCGGCCTGCTCGCCCTCTCCGTCTTCTTCTCCGCCCGCATCGCCCGGCTGAAGGTCTACACGGTCTCCGAGATGCTCGACCTGCGCTACGGCGGCCGGGCCGGTGTCATCTCCGGCGTCGTCATGTGGGCGTACACCCTGATGCTCGCGGTGACCTCGACCATCGCGTACGCCACGATCTTCGACGTCCTCTTCGACATGAACCGGACGCTCGCGATCGTCATCGGCGGCTCGATCGTCGTCGCGTACTCGACGCTCGGCGGCATGTGGTCGATCACCCTCACCGACATGGTGCAGTTCGTGGTCAAGACCATCGGTGTGCTGCTCCTGCTCCTGCCCATCGCGGTCGTCAAGGCCGGCGGGTTCAGCGAGATGAAGGCCAAGCTGCCCACCGAGTACTTCGATCCGCTGGGCATCGGCGGCGAGACGATCTTCACCTACGTGCTCATCTACACGTTCGGCATGCTCATCGGCCAGGACATCTGGCAGCGGGTGTTCACCGCCCGCAGTGACACCACGGCGCGGTGGGGCGGCACGGTCGCCGGTACCTACTGTCTGGTGTACGCCGTCGCGGGCGCCGTCATCGGCACGGCGGCCAAGGTCCTCTACCCGACGCTGCCCAGCGCCGACGCCGCCTTCGCGACCATCGTCAAGGACGAACTCCCGGTCGGCGTGCGCGGGCTGGTGCTGGCCGCGGCACTCGCGGCCGTCATGTCGACGTCCTCCGGCGCGCTGATCGCCTGCGCCACCGTCGCCAACAACGACATCTGGTCCCGGCTACGGGGAGCCGTACGGCCCGCGGGCGAGGAGCACGGCGGCGACCACGACGAGGTCAGGGGCAACCGGGTCTTCATCCTCGTCATGGGGGTCGCGGTGATCTGCACGGCCATCGCCCTCAACAACGTCGTCGAGGCGCTGACCGTCGCGTACAACCTGCTCGTCGGCGGGTTGCTCGTGCCGATCCTCGGAGGACTGCTGTGGAAGCGCGGGACCGCGCAGGGCGCGCTCGCCTCCGTCGTGGTCGGCGGCCTCGCGGTCGTCGGGCTGATGGCGGTGTACGGCATCCTCGCCAACGAACCGGTCTACTACGGACTGCTGTCCTCGCTGGTCGTGTACGTGATCGTGTCCCTGGCCACACCCGCGACCGATCCGGCGGTGCTGGTCGCTTGGCGTGAACGGCTGGCCGGGCGGGGAGTGCCTTCGGCGGAGGGGGCGAAGGTGTCGGCGTGAGCGGGGTTCGCCCCCCGGGTTCCCGGGGGGCGAGGCCCGTGTGTGGCCGCGGGCCGTCCGTGGCTGGTCACGCGGTTCCCCGCGCCCCTGCCGGGGCGCCGCGCCCCCGGCGGGACCGTGACGGAGCCCCGGTGGGGCTCAGGGGCGTGAAGAGTTTCGGGCCGGTCGCCGTGGGGCGGCCGGGCCGGGCGGATCCCGGTGGCCGGGGTCCGCGACACTGGAAGACGTATCACCCGTACCACGCATCACCGGTATCACCTGGAGGAGTCCGACGATGAGCAGCACCGACAACCCGGCAGCAGGCGGCAGCCAGCCACGCGGCCCCGTCGACTCGTCCCGCGTCCCGCGGTACGCCGGCCCCGCGACCTTCGCCCGGCTGCCCCGCCTCGACGAGGTCGGCACCGCCGACGTCGCCGTGGTCGGCGTGCCGTTCGACTCCGGGGTCTCCTACCGGCCCGGCGCCCGCTTCGGCGGCAACGCGATCCGCGAGGCATCCCGGCTGCTGCGCCCGTACAACCCCGCGCAGGACGCCTCCCCCTTCGCCCTCGCCCAGGTCGCCGACGCCGGTGACATAGCGGCGAACCCGTTCAACATCAACGAGGCCGTGGAGACGGTCGAGGCGGCGGCCGACGAGCTGCTCGGCACCGGCGCCCGCCTGATGACCCTCGGCGGCGACCACACCATCGCGCTGCCTCTGCTGCGCTCCGTGGCGAAGAAGCACGGCCCGGTCGCCCTGCTCCACTTCGACGCGCACCTCGACACCTGGGACACGTACTTCGGCGCCGAGTACACCCATGGCACCCCGTTCCGCCGCGCCGTCGAGGAGGGCATCCTCGACACCTCCGCCCTCTCCCACGTCGGTACCCGCGGCCCGCTGTACGGCAAGCAGGACCTCACCGACGACGAGAAGATGGGCTTCGGCATCGTCACCTCGGCGGACATCTACCGCCGCGGCGCCGACGAGGTCGCCGACCAGCTGCGCCAGCGCATCGGAGACCGCCCGCTCTACATCTCCATCGACATCGACTGCCTCGACCCGGCGCACGCGCCCGGCACCGGGACCCCGGAGGCGGGCGGTATGACCTCCCGCGAACTCCTGGAGATCCTGCGCGGCCTGTCCTCCTGCAACCTGGTCTCCGCGGACGTGGTCGAGGTCGCGCCCGCCTACGACCACGCCGAGATCACCGCCGTCGCCGCGTCCCACACGGCGTACGAACTGACCACGATCATGTCCCGCCAGATCGCCCAGGAGAAGGCAGCGAAGTGACCCACGACCACGACCTGGTACTCCGTCCGTCGGCGGCGCAGACGGAGGCCGCGCTGAACCCGCCCCCCGGCCGCAACGGCGGCGACCTGGTCGTGGAGACCCTCTCCGGGCTCGGCGCGACCACCGTCTTCGGCCTGCCCGGCCAGCACGCGCTGGGCATGTTCGACGCGCTGCGCCGCTCGTCGCTCCAGTACGTGGGGCTGCGCGTCGAGAACAACGCGGGCTTCGCGGCGGACGCGTACGGCCGGATCACCGGGGAGGCCGCGCCGCTGCTGCTCTCCACCGGCCCGGGGGCGCTGACCTCGCTCGCCGCGCTCCAGGAGGCGGCCGCCGCCTCGGCCCCCGTCCTCGCGATCAGCAGCCAGATCCCGACCGCCGGACTGGGCGGCGGACGCCACGGCTATCTGCACGAACTCCCGGACCAGCAGGCATCGTTCAGAGGCGTCGTGAAGTCCGTGCACACCGTCCGCACGCAGTCGCAGATCCCCTCCGCCCTCGCGGCGGCCTGGGAGTCGGCGCTGACGGCCCCGCACGGACCGGTCTGGGTGGAGATCCCGCAGGACGTCCTCCTCGCCGAGACGGGCCTGCCGATGGTGACGCCGATGGACGCGACCCCCGAGGACGTCGTCCCGCGCCCCGAACTGACCGCGGTGGCAGCCCACTTGCTGTCCTCGGCGGCCCGCCCCGCGATCATCGCGGGCGGCGGTGTCGTACGGGCGGACGCCTCCGGCAAACTGCGCCTGCTCGCCGAGCGGCTGAACGCGCCGGTCGTCACCACCTTCGGCGGCAAGGGCGCCTTCCCCTGGGAGCACCCGCTGTCCCTCCAGTCCTGGCTGGAGGACCGGCACACCACCGACCTCCTGGAGGACGCGGACGTCCTGCTCGTGGTGGGCTCCGGCCTCGGTGAACTGTCCTCGAACTACCACACGTTCAAGCCCCGCGGCCGGGTGATCCAGATCGAGGCCGACCTCGGCAAGCTGGAGTCCAACCATCCGGCACTGGGCATCCACGCCGACGCCAGGCTCGCGCTCTCCGCGCTCCTGGAGACGGTCGACGAGCGCCCCGACCCGACAGCGCCCGAGCGCGTGCGCACGCTGCTCGCGCGGGTAGGCGAGCGCATCGCCGCGCAGGAACTCACCCTGGAGCAGGACGTGCTGGCGTCCGTGCGCCGCGCGCTGCCGGACGGCTCCCCGTCCTTCTGGGACATGACCATCCTGGCGTACTGGGCGTGGTCCGCCTTCGACCCCCGCAGGCCCAACACGATGCACTCCGCCCAGGGCGCCGGCGGCCTCGGCTACGGCTTCCCGGCGGCCCTCGGAGCGGCGGCCGCCGACCCGACCCGCCCGGTCCTCGCGGTCTCCGGCGACGGCGGAGCGCTGTACTCGATCGCCGAGCTGGCCACGGCGAAGCAGTACGGCCTCGACGTCACCTGGCTGATCGTCGACGACGGCGGCTACGGCATCCTGCGCGAGTACATGACCGACGCCTTCGGCCAGGCCACGGCGACGGAGCTGGCGCGCCCGGACTTCGTGGCCCTCGCCGAGTCCTTCGGTGTCCCGGGGATCCGTACGACCCCGGGGACACTCGAAGCCGACCTGTCGAAGGCGCTGGCCACCCCCGGACCGACGGTGGTGCTGCTCCCTGCGGTCCTGCGGATGTTCGCGCCCACGCACCTCGACGGCTGACCGGCTGCCGGACGCACCGGCTGCCGGACGGACCGGCCACCGCACCGGGCGGTGGCCGGTCCGAGCCGCTACCAGATCGCCTCGACCCACTCCGGGTGGTCGATGAACGGGTTGCGGTTGTGCTGGTAGCTGTCGTAGATGACCTGGTTGCGCTTCTCCTCGAAGGCGCTCGGCGGGTCCTGCTCGTTCCACTGCTTCAGCACGGACAGCTTGCCGATGTACGGGGCGCTGCCGTTGTTCACCTTCTCGTCGGGCTCCAGATCGGCGAACCCGTCGCCGCCGTCGTAGCGCACGGCCATGTAGAGGATCATGCGGGCCACGTCGCCCTTGTCCGCGTCGCGCGGCTCGAAGGAGTCGGAGTCGACCTTGCTGCCGCCGCCGCCCGTGACCGCGCTGCCGCCGTTGTCGAAGTCCAGGTTGCCGCGGATGCCGTTGACCTGGACGTCCGCGGGACGCAGGTGGTGCAGGTCGGTGCCGGGGCCGGTCACCTCGCCGAAGTCGCCGTGGGACTTGGCCCAGGTGTGCTCGCGGTTCCAGTCGCCGACGTCGCCTCCGTTGAGGGACTTGCTGCGGGAGACGCCGCTGTACAGCAGGATCACGTTGTTGCTGTTGTTCGGGTCCTGGTCGGTGACCTTCAGCGCGTTCCAGACCGCGGCGTACGAGATCTTGCTCTGGGTGCTGATGATGGTGTGCAGCGAGGACTTCAGGCTCGCGCCGGTCTTGCCGACCGCGTTCTTGTAGTACGTGCTGTCGTACACGGTCGTGGTGGCGCTCGCGGGAGTCGCGGTGACCGTCGGCAGGGTGAGGCCCACCAGTACGGCGGATGTGGTCAGCGCCAGCGTCTTCCAGCGGCGTATGTGCGTTGTCGCGGGCATCGTGGGGAGTCCGTTCTACGCGTGTTGATTGAGCAGGCAACGGGAGCGTGACATGCACATGCGGTGGGGGCAATGAACGGGCGGTGTCGGTTCCGTGTCGGAATCCGGCAAGTCGCCTTCCGGTAAGTCGCCTTCAGGGCACGCGACATGGCGCGGCGGGCGGCCCCGGCGGGGGTGAACGCCGCGCGGCTCCGTGGTGGTCGGCTCGACGCGGCGGCGGCCGCCCGGCGGGCGGCGCGGCACGCGCTCCGTGCGGGGGCGGGCCGCGGAGCCCCACGAACACGCGTACAACCCTCGGTCATCTCTGCGAGTCATGACAGTCGGGTGCGCCGCAGGCGCGCTCGTACTGGTCGAAGGGGATGGGGAACCTCCATGACTCACCGGATATCCCGGCGCGCCCGGATGCTCGCAGCGAGCCTCGGCGCCGGGGTGCTCGTGCCGTTCGCGGCGGCCGCGGCACCGGCCTCCGCCGCCGCGGCGCCGCAGGTCAGCTGTACGTCCGCCAAGGCGGGCCTGGCCGCCAAACTGCAGAAGGACATCACCGCGGCCCTGAAGAACCGTGCCGGCACCGTCGCCGTCGGACTCTACGACCGGACGACGAAGACGACCTGCACCCTGCGTGCCACCTCGGCCTACGACTCCGCCAGTGTGGTCAAGGTCACCGTGCTGGCCACGCTGCTGTGGGACGCCAAGAAGCACAACCGGTATCTGACCAGTCGTGAGCAGACGCTCGCCACGGCCATGATCACCAAGTCGGACAACACCGCGACCAGCACGCTGTGGAAGCAGCTCGGCGTGACCAAGGTGAAAGGTTTCCTCACCGCCGCCGGGATGACCGGGACCAAGCCGGGCGCGAACGGCTACTGGGGTCTCACCCAGATCACCGTGCGCGACGAGCAGAAACTGCTCGGGCTGCTCACCGCCAAGAACTCCGTGCTGAGCGACAACTCCCGCGCGTACGAGCTGAAGCTGATGGGCAAGGTCATCTCCTCGCAGCGCTGGGGCACCCCGGCCGGCGCGCCCTCCTCGGTCGCCGTGCACGTCAAGAACGGCTGGCTGTCGCGCTCCACGCACGGCTGGCGCGTGCACAGTGTCGGCACCTTCAACGGCGCCGGTCACGACTACATGATCACCGTGCTCACCCATGGGAACAGCACCATGAGCTACGGCGTCAGCACCATCCAGGGCGTCGCCAAGGCGATCCACAAGGACCTCGTGCCGGCCACCTCCAAGAGCAGCGCGAGCGTGCTGCGGTACGTGCCCACCGGCACCCCGCAGGAGGCGTCCGTGCCCGCGCCCGCGAGCTGACGGCGCGGCCGGGCTCCCCTGTTCCACGGCGAGTCCGCTCCCGGGCCACCGGCGCGTCCCGCCGTGACCGTCCACGCCTGAGATCCGTACCCGCCACCGGCACCGCCGGCCCGGCGGCGGCCACGTCGCTGACCGTCGCCGGCCCGGCCGGGGTCCTCACCGGCCCCGCCGTTCGCCTTCCGCCGCCGTCGAGACCTGCTCCGGCACGCGCGCTCGGCAGGACGACGTACGAGGGCATCCTCGCCGGCCATCTCGCCGCACTCGCCGCGCGCCGCGAAGGGCAGGCCACCCTCCGTGCGGCGGGACCGACCACCGACCGGCCGTCGCGCCGGCACCCGTGAACCGCGCCGGCACCCGTGAACCGTCCTTCACCGGGCGTCCGGGCCGAGCGGCCCGGGACCGATCCGCCGCTCGGCGACATCGAGGTGCTCGCCGGTAGCGGCCGGACCCGGGGCGGCCGCCCCGGCCCGCTCCCGGTCGGCGACGGCCACCGGAACGCGGCGCGGACCACCCGTCCGTACGCCGTGCGCGTGCTCCTGCCACGGACGGTGGGGGAATGATTGTTGCGGAGGGATGAAATCCGCTTCGTTCGGCGTTGGTGTCTTCCGGCGGAGTGAGATCTACGGAAGGCACCGGCGTGGCAGGTCAGCGGGGATGGGCACGGCGACTGGCCGGGTACGCGTGGCGGTACCCGAAGGACGTGCTTCTCGCGCTCGGGTCCGCGCTCGGCGGCATGGCCGTGCTGGCGGTGGTCCCGCTGATCACGAAGGTGATCATCGACGACGTCGTCGGGAACCACACCCGCTCCATGGCCCCCTGGGCGGGCGCGCTGATAGCGGCCGCCGTCGTCGTCTACGTCCTCACCTACATCCGCCGCTACTACGGCGGCCGTCTCGCCCTCGACGTCCAGCACGACCTGCGGACCGAGATGTACGACACGATCACCCGGCTCGACGGACGCCGGCAGGACGAGCTGTCCACCGGACAGGTCGTCGGCCGGGCCACCAGTGACCTTCAGCTGATCCAGGGCCTGCTCTTCATGCTCCCGATGACCATCGGGAACGTGCTCCTCTTCGTGATCTCGCTCGGGATCATGGCCTGGCTCTCCCTGCCGCTCACCCTGGTCGCGCTGGCCGTCGCCCCCGCCCTGTGGTTCGTCGCCAAGCGCAGCCGCTCCCGGCTGCACCCCGCCACCTGGTACGCGCAGGCCCAGGCCGCCGCCGTGGCGGGCGTCGTGGACGGCGCCGTCAGCGGTGTCCGCGTGGTCAAGGGCTTCGGCCAGGAGGACCAGGAGACCGGGAAGCTCCGGGAGGTCGGCCGACGGCTCTTCGCCGGACGGATGCGGACCATCCGGTTCAACGCGAGGTACACCCCCGCCCTCCAGGCCGTGCCCGCCCTCGGCCAGGTCGCGATGCTCGCGCTGGGCGGCTGGCTCGCCGTACGGGGGCAGATCACGCTCGGTACGTTCGTGGCGTTCTCCTCGTACCTCTCCCAGCTCGTCGGGCCCGTCCGGATGCTCGCGGTGGTCCTCACCGTCGGGCAGCAGGCACGGGCCGGCGCCGAGCGCGTGCTCGAACTGATCGACACCGAACCGGCCATCCAGGACGGCACCAAGACCCTCCCCGCCGACGCACCCGCGACCGTCGAGTTCGACGACGTGTCCTTCGCCTACGAGGACGGCCGACCGGTCCTGAACGGGCTGAGCTTCGAGATCCGGCCCGGCGAGACCCTCGCCGTCGTCGGCTCCTCGGGGTCCGGCAAGTCGACGGTGTCGCTGTTGATGCCCCGCTTCTACGACGTCACGCACGGCGCCGTCCTCGTCGGCGGCCACGACGTCCGCGAGCTCACGCAGGAGTCGCTGCGCGCCGCGATCGGCCTGGTCCCCGAGGACTCCTTCCTCTTCTCCGACACCGTGCGCGCCAACATCGCCTACGGCCGCCCCGACGCCACGCAGGAGGAGATCGAGGAGGCCGCCCGAGCCGCGCAGGCCGACCGCTTCATCACTGAGCTGCCCGCCGGCTACGACACCAAGGTCGGCGAGCACGGCCTGACGCTCTCCGGCGGCCAGCGCCAGCGTGTCGCCCTCGCCCGCGCCATCCTCACCGACCCGCGGCTGCTCGTCCTCGACGACGCCACCTCCGCCGTGGACGCCCGCGTCGAGCACGAGATCCACGAGGCGCTGAAGCAGGTCATGGAGGGCCGCACGACCCTGCTGATCGCACACCGCCGTTCCACCCTCAACCTCGCCGACCGCATCGCCGTCCTCGACGGCGGCCGGCTCGCCGACATCGGCACCCACGAGGAGCTCCAGGACCGTTCCCCGCTGTACCGGCGGCTGCTCACCGACCCGGACGAACTGGGCGGGGTCTCCCCGGGACACGCCCAGCCCGTCGCCGCGGCGGAGGACACCTCGGTACGCGAGGAACTGGACGCCGAGTTCGACGCCGAGCGCGGTGTCACCCCGCATCTGTGGACCGGCGACCGCGAGCCCAGGGACAACGCGCTGGCCGGCATGCCGGCCACACCCGAACTCCTCGCCCAGGTCGAGGCGCTGCCCCCGGCCACCGACACCCCGGCCATCGACGAGGCACGCGCGGTCACGCCCGAGGAGTCGTACGGACTGCGCCGGCTGCTGCGCGGCTTCGGCCTCCCGCTCCTGGTGAGCCTCGGCCTGGTCGCGGTCGACGCCGGTATGAGCCTGCTGCTGCCCGTGCTGATCCGGCACGGCATCGACCAGGGCGTCTCCAGGATGGCCCTCGGCGCGGTCTGGGCCGCGGCGGCCCTGGCGCTGGTCACCGTCCTCGTCCAGTGGTCGGCGCAGATCGGTGAGACACGGATGACGGGACGGACCGGCGAGCGGGTCCTGTACTCGCTCCGCCTGAAGATCTTCGCTCAGCTCCAGCGCCTCGGACTCGACTACTACGAGCGCGAGCTGACCGGGCGGATCATGACCCGGATGACGACCGACGTCGACGCCCTGTCCACCTTCCTGCAGACCGGCCTGGTCACCGCGTTCGTCTCCGTCGTCACCTTCTTCGGCATCATGGGCGCGCTGCTGGTGATCGACGTCCAGCTCGCGCTGGTCGTGTTCGTGACGCTGCCGCCGCTGGTCGTCGGCACGTTCTTCTTCCGCCGGGCGAGCGTGAAGGCGTACGAACTCGCCCGCGAGCGCGTCTCGGCGGTCAACGCCGACCTCCAGGAGTCGGTCTCGGGGCTCCTGATCCTGCAGGCATTCCGGCGCGAGCGCTCGGGCAGCCGGCGGTTCGCGGAGGGCAGCGCCGGCTACCGCGCGGCGCGCATCCGCGGACAGTGGCTGATCTCCGTCTACTTCCCCTTCGTGCAGCTGCTGTCGTCGGTCGCGGCGGCCGCGGTGCTGATGGTGGGCGCGCACCGGGTCGACGCCGGGACGCTGACGACCGGCGCGCTGGTCGCCTACCTCCTCTACATCGACCTGTTCTTCGCGCCCGTGCAGCAGCTCTCCCAGGTCTTCGACGGCTATCAGCAGGCGACGGTGTCGCTGGGCCGCATTCAGGAGCTGCTCCAGGAACCGACGTCGACACAGGCCGCCGCCGAGCCGCTGGAGGTGCTCTCGCTACGCGGCGACATCGCCTTCGAGGACGTCGGCTTCGCGTACGGCGACGACGAGGAGGCCCTCAGCGGTGTCTGCCTGACCATCCCGGCCGGACAGACCGTCGCCTTCGTCGGTGAGACCGGCGCGGGCAAGTCGACGCTGGTCAAGCTGGTCGCCCGCTTCTACGATCCGACGGGCGGGCGGGTCACCGTCGACGGCACCGACCTGCGCGCCCTCGACATCACCTCGTACCGCCACCGGCTCGGGGTGGTCCCGCAGGAGGCGTACCTCTTCCAGGGGACGGTCCGCGACGCCATCGCCTACGGCCGGCCCGGCGCGACCGACGCCCAGGTGGAGGCCGCCGCCCGCGCGGTCGGCGCGCACGACATGATCGCCACGCTGGACGGCGGCTACCTCCACGAGGTCGCCGAGCGCGGACGCAACCTCTCCGCGGGTCAGCGCCAGCTGATCGCGCTGGCCCGCGCCGAACTCGTCGACCCCGACGTCCTGCTTCTCGACGAGGCCACGGCCGCGCTCGACCTCGCCACGGAGAGCCTGGTCAACCAGGCCACCGACCGGCTCGCGGGCCGTCGTACGACCCTGGTCGTCGCCCACCGGCTGACCACGGCCGCCCGCGCGGACCGGGTCGTGGTCATGGACCGCGGCCGGGTCGCGGAGGACGGCACGCACGACGAACTGCTCCTGCTCGACGGCCGGTACGCGGAGCTGTGGCGGACCTTCGTGGGGGCGTCGGAGCCGGAGGAGCCGGTCGGCTCCACCGCCTGACGCCCGCCCGCTCAGCCCTTCTGCCTGATGTCGGAGATCTTCTTCGTCGACAGGTCCGACTGGACGGCCAGATAGGTGTACGTCGGGTGCTGGGCGGAGCCCCAGGTCAGGCGGACGGTCGACCAGGTGTGGCCCGCGCCGCTGTCGCCCGCCGTCACCTTCCAGGCACGCGGCACGTCCTGGGCGCGCAGGACGCCGTCCGCGTGCTCACGGCCCTCCCACCTGGCCAGCCGGTTACGCAGGTCCGAGGTCAGGTAGAAGGAGCGCAGCTGCGGGCCGAGACGGCCGGCTCCCTGGTCGGTCACGGCGTCGATGTAGGCGCCGTAGAAGTCGGCCACCCGGTCGTACGCCGGGCCGTTGGCGCCGGCGCGTGGGGGCGGGGGAGTGGGGGAACCGGCGAACGCGGGCACGGAGGCACCGGCCGCGGCGAGGACCGCGGCGCCGGCGAACGCGCCGACGGCGGCGCGGGACCGGGACGTGCGGGACCGGGGCGAGTGCGAACGGGACGTGCGGGACATCGGGTACCACCTTTCGCTTTTCTGACCAGTTGGACACCGGTCAAAGCGGCGCGGTTGCCCTGTAAGCGGAAAAAAACCCGTCCGGGTCACAGGGGGGCGCACGGCCGGGCGCGCGCAACCATCAGACATACGTTCTGCGTCCGTACACCAGTACGCTCAATGGTCGGGGAGGGGCGATTGTGGACAGTGGTGCTATCCGTCGGCGCACGGCGCTCGGTCTGGCTGTGCTGACCGCCTCCGGGCTGCTCGCGTTGGTATGCCCGGGGAGCGCGCAGGCCGCCTCGTACTGCTCGGGACACAAGGTGCGCACGGTCCCCTTCGCGACCGGCTCCGTGCAGCTCTACCGGAGCGGCGGTTACGTCTGCGCCGTGACGCTCCCCAAGAAGCAGCAGGCGCAGAAACGGCCGATGTCGGTCAGCGTGCAGGCGCGCGGCAACCGGCCGGTGACCGACGCGGGCCGCTTCTCGCACCACGCGGGCCCGGTCACCGTCCACGCGGGCCACCGTTGCGTCCGTATCAGGGGCTCGGTCGGCTCGGGCTCCGTGAGCTCGGGCTGGATCCTGTGCTGAGCCGGGCGGTCCCGGCCGGAGCCCCCGCCCTTCCCGGCTGAATCACGGCGAAGTCACAGAATTCCCTCAAGTCCCCCTGGTGTCAGGCCAGTTGCTCCGCTAGGTTCCGGCGGACAGCTGTGTAACTCCAGGGGAGGGTGCATGCGCAAGGCGCTCAGATGGCTGCTGGCGCTCACCGTGCTCATAGGCACGCTGAGCACGGCCGGGGCGGCCACCGCCGCCCAACCGGAGGCCATCACCGGCACCACCAGCACCACCACGCAGGACATCAAGGACCGTCTCCTCGCGATACCGGGCATGAGCCTGATCGAGGAGAAGCCGTACACCGGCTACCGCTTCTTCGTCCTCGGCTACACCCAGCCGATCGACCACCGGCACCCGTCCAGGGGAACGTTCCAGCAGCGCATCACGGTGCTGCACAAGGACACCGCACGCCCGACGGTCTTCTACACCGGCGGCTACAACGTCTCCACGACCCCGAGCCGCCGCGAGCCGACCCAGATCGTGGACGGCAACCAGGTCTCGATGGAGTACCGCTTCTTCACCCCGTCCCGTCCCGCGCCGGCCGACTGGTCCAAGCTCGACATCTGGCAGGCCGCCAGCGACCAGCACCGCATCTTCGAGGCCCTCAAGCCGGTCTACCGCCAGAGGTGGATCTCGACGGGCGGCTCCAAGGGCGGCATGACCGCCACGTACTACGAGCGCTTCTACCCGCGCGACATGGACGGCGTGGTCGCCTACGTCGCCCCGAACGACGTGGTCAACGACGAGGACTCGGCGTACGACCGCTTCTTCAGGAACGTCGGCACCAAGGAGTGCCGCGACAAGCTGGACGCGGTGCAGCGCGAAGCGCTGGTGCGCCGGAAGCCGCTGGAGAAGAAGTACGCCCAGTACGCCGCCGACAACGGCTACACCTTCACCACGATCGGCAGCCTGGACAAGGCGTACGAGGCCGTCGTCCTCGATTACGTGTGGGGCTTCTGGCAGTACAGCCTGCTGGCCGACTGCGCGACGATCCCCGCCGACGCGCCGCACGCCACGGACGACGCGATCTGGGACTCCATCGACACCATCTCCGGTTTCTCGGCCTACACCGACCAGGGCCTGGAGACGTACACCCCGTACTACTACCAGGCGGGCACACAGCTCGGCGCGCCCACGATCCACTTCCCGTACATCGAGAACAAGCTGATCCGCTACGGCTACCAGCCACCGCGGAACTTCGTGCCGCGCTCCATCCCGATGACGTTCCAGCGGTCGGCGATGCGGGACGTGGACACATGGGTCGCGCACCACGCCCACCACATGCTCTACGTCTACGGGCAGAACGACCCGTGGGGCGCGGAGCGCTTCCGCCTCGGCAGGGGCGCCCGTGACGCGTACGTCTTCACGGCTCCCGGCCTCAACCACGGTGCCAACGTCGCCGGTCTCGTACCCGACGAGAAGGCGCTCGCGACGGCCCGCATCCTGCAATGGGCCGGCGTCGCCTCCGCGGCCGTCCAGGCCGACCCGTCGGCGGCCCGGCCGCTGGCCGGATTCGACGCGAGGCTCGACCGGCGCGACATCGAGCGCGAGCCCGCGCTGCGCCCGTAAGGCACGGCTGCGCCCGCCCACCGGTCACACCGGGCGGGCGCAGCCCACCGGTCTGCCGCCGCCCAACTGGACGTAGAGGGCCGTGGCGGACGGGCACTCGGAGCGCTCGGCGACCGCGGAGGTCACCCGGTACTCCGGGGGCTTCCTGCCCTTGCCGTCGCAGGCGGTCTCACGGACCTGACCGCTGCCCGCGCTGTAGACGCAGTCGCCGACGATCGTGCGGGGGCCTCCGCCGCCGCCCGGGTCGCCGGGGTGCGGGGCCTCCAGCTTGCGCATGC
This sequence comes from Streptomyces sp. NPDC057950, assembly GCF_042887295.1. NCBI lineage: Bacteria > Bacillati > Actinomycetota > Actinomycetes > Kitasatosporales > Streptomycetaceae > Streptomyces > Streptomyces sp. NPDC057950. The sequence goes on along the minus strand of NZ_JBHVPP010000004.1, from coordinate 125,401 downwards.
AGGCGTAGCCCTGCGGGACCGCGCTGTCGCCGTTCCCGTCCGCGGCGGCCCGGGTCTCGCTGATGTGCAGGACGAAGTCGGTGGTCGGCGGGCACGGCGGGCCGTCGGTGACCGCGCCGTCGTAGCGGGCGACCACGCGGGCCGCGGCCCGTTCGCTGGTGCAGGGCACCTCGGTGAAGCTGGTCGTCCCGAAGGAACTGCACTCGTCGACCGCGAGGAACACCGCGCCGTAGCCGGAGGGTCCGGCCGACGTCGTCACCGCGCTGGGTCCGGCGCTTTCGGAGTCCGACCAGTGGCCGCAGCCGGTGAGCGCGGCCACGGCCGGCAGCAGCGCGCACATCACCCCGGCACAACGCCGACCCACCGAGCTGGCTCGCATGGCTTCCCCCCGATACCCCCGTCCAGCGTGACCCGCCGCGACGGGCACACGCCAGACATCCGGGGTGCTTTGCGTATGTTGGGGGTGGTGCGCCCGGTCTGCGGCGTAGGGCTAGTACGTCATTCCGTACCCGATCGGATACAGCACCTGAGCAGGGTCGTCCGCCCGCTGGACCGCGACCGGAAGCCTGCCCCGCGGCTTCACCCGGCCGGCGATGACCCGTGCGGCGGCCCGCAGTTCGACGTCCGTCCAGGAGTACGCCGCCAAGTGGGCGGTGGCGGAGGGGAGATGAGCCACGTCGTACGGATTCCGGAGGGCGATCACGACGACCGGCACACCGGTGGCGACCAGCCGGTCGACGAGTGTCCGCTGGGAACTCGCCGCCGTGACGTTGTACGTCCCGACGACCACGGCGTCCGCTCCCGCGGCGGCCGCGACCGCGCCGTCGATGGCCGCCCCGGTGGGCGCCGTCCCCGTGGACAGCGCCGTCGCCGTGAAGCCCAGCGCGGTCAGGGCGGTCGCGAGGACGGTGGTGGGCGGGCCGTCGGTGCCGGAGGGCGAGGCCGGGTCGGCGCCCACGATCAGCAGCTTCTTGTGCGTACGCCGGGAGAACGGCAGCAGGCCCCGCTGGTTGACCAGCAGGGTCGTCGTGCGTTCGGCGATCCGGTCGGCCGCCCTGAGGTGGGCCGCGGTGCCGACCGAGCGGTCGACCCCGGCGTCGCTGACGTACGGGTTCTCCAGCAGCCCGAGCCTCGCCTTGAGGCGCAGGACGCGCAGGAGCGACTCGTCGAGGCGGGCCTCGGTCAGCTCGCCGCCGCGCACCGCGTCGAGCACGGCGTGCCAGGCGACGTCGATGGACGGCGGGTTGAGGAGCTGGTCGACGCCGGCCTTCAGGGCCAGCACGGGGACGCGGTCGTCGCCGTACTTCGTCCGCACGCCCTCCATGCCGAGCGCGTCCGTCACCACGACGCCGTCGTAGCCGAGTTCCCCGCGCAGGATGCCGGTGAGGATGGGGTGGGAGAGCGTGGCCGGGTCACCGGCCGGGTCGAGCGCCGGGACCATGATGTGGGCGGTCATGATCGAGTCGATGCCGGCCCGGATCGCGGCCCGGAAGGGCACGGCGTCGAGGTCCGACCACAGCTCACGGCTGTGCGTGATGACCGGGAAGCCGAAGTGACTGTCCACGGCCGTGTCGCCGTGCCCCGGGAAGTGCTTGGACGTGGCGGCCACGCCCGCGCCGCGGTATCCCTCCACCTCGGCGGTCACCAGCCGGGCCACCGCGTCCGGATCGGCGCCGAAGGAGCGCACGCCGATGACCGGGTTGGCCGGGTTGACGTTCACGTCGGCGACCGGGGAGTAGTCCTGCCGGATGCCGAGCGCGCGCAGTTCGGCCCCGCCGAGCCTCCCCACGGTGCGGGCGTCCTCCCGTGAGCGGCCCGCGCCCAGCGCCATCGCGCCCGGGAAGAGCGTCGCGGGCTTGCCGACCCTGGCCACTATGCCGTGCTCCTGGTCGGTGGAGATCAGCACGGGCAGGCCGCGCGGCTGGGCCAGGGAGACCCGCTGGATGCCGTTGGACAGAGCCGCGATCTGGTGCGGGTCGCGGGTGTTGTGGGCCCAGGTGAAGTAGATGATGCCGCCGACGCGGTAGCGGGCGATCAGCTCGGCGGCCGTTCTGACGCCGAGTTCCGCGAGGTTGGCGTCGATGTCCGCCTGGTCGGGGGCGGTGGCCGAGTGACCGTACACCCGCATCACGAAGAGCTGGCCGACCTTCTCCTCCAGCGTCATGCGCGAGATCAGGGCGCGGAGTGACGTTTCGTCATGATGGCCCCCGGCGGCTCGGGCGGGGACCGCGCCCAAGGAGAGAGCGGCGGTGGTTCCGGCGGTGGCGGCGAGAACCGTACGTCTGGACGGTTGTGCGGTGCTTCCCGTGCTGGAGTCGCGCACGAGCGCTCCTTCCCTCGTGAAGGAAACTTCCGAGGAGTCACGAATATCCTGGAAGTTTCTTCCAGTCAAGAGGGTGCACCGTAGCCGGACAGGGGCCGTCACCGGCGCAGTTGGAGGGGGGCGCGCCGGTGACGGCGTGCTGCCGGCCGCAGGCGGCGGAGAGGGTGGTCAGCGATCGCAGCCAGCAGCGAGGCCGACACCGCACTGCGGAGACTCGTGCGGCAGCATGCGGATTGGACGAGCCGGCACCGGTCCGGGTTCCCCGATTCCGGCTGATCGGCGAAGTCGGTACGGGAGTGCCGGGCGGGTCGGGTGGGGCGCCGAGGCGCTGCTCACGGGGCGTCGTGCCGGGACGCCGAGGCCCAGTGGGACCGGAGCGTACGGACCGTCTCCGCGATGGCCGGACGCCGCGCCGCGCCGGTGCGCCACAGCGCGTACAGCCGTCGTACGGGCATCGGGTCGAGCGGCACCTCCACCACCCCGTCGGGAAGCGCGCCACGCCCGAGCCGGGGGATGAGCGCGACCCCGAGCCCGGCCGCGACCAGGGCGACGAGGGTCGGGTTCTCGTCCGCCTGGTGGACGATGTGCGGCTCGCAGCCCGCCGCGCGCAGGGTGCGCACCAGCCAGTCGTGGCACACCCGTCCGGGCGGCTGGCAGATCCACCGCTCGCCGGCCAGCTCCTCCCGCCGCACGGACACCCGCCCGGCGAGGGGATGCCCGGCGGGCACGAGGAGGTCGCAGAGGTCGTCCCCGATCACCGCCTGCTCCACACCCGGCGGGGCGGGGAGCCGTGCGATGTCCCAGTCGTGCGCGACGGCCACGTCGACGGCGCCCTTGGCGACCAGGTCCACGGAGAGGTGCGGGTCGACCTCGGTGAGCCGGGTGTCGAGGGCCGGATGCCGGACGGCCAGGTCGGCCAGTACGGCGGGCAGCAGCCCGCGTGCCGCACTGGCGAACGCGGCGAGGTCCAGCCGGCCCGCGGGCACCCCGCGCCGCTCCTCGAGTTCGGTCTCGGCCCGCTCCACGATGGCCATCAACTGCTGTGCTGTGGAAGCCAGTTGAAGGGCCTGCTCGGTGAGCCGCACGCCGCGTCCGCGCCGTTCGAGCAGTACGGTCCTGGTCTCCCGCTCCAACTTGGCGATCTGCTGGGACACGGCGGAGGGCGTGTACCCGAGCGCGGCCGCGGCGGCGCCGACCGTGCCGTGCACGGAGACGGCGTGCAGGGCACGCAGTCGCTGGAGATCGAGCACGACCCGCCCCTTTCATCAGGAATGCTTCATCCAACCATGCAGCAGGATTCGCTGGTGCTTAACGGTTCGTGGGCGTGATCCTCGACCCATGCGACCCGCCCACCTCTGTCTCGCCGTCCTCGTCGCCGCTGTCTGGGGCGTGAACTTCACCGTCGTCGAGATCGGCCTCGGCCACTTCCCGCCCCTGCTCTTCTCGGCACTGCGTTTCCTGGTGGCCGCGCTGCCCGCGGTGTTCTTCGTGGGGCGGCCCAAGGTCGCGTGGAAGTGGATCGTGGCGGTGGGACTGGTCCTGGGCGTCGCCAAGTTCGGACTGCTCTTCATCGGCATGGACGCCGGGATGCCGGCCGGTCTGTCGTCCCTCGTCCTCCAGATCCAGGCGGTCTTCACGGCGCTCATCGCCCATGTCGTCCTGGGTGAACGGCCCACCGGCGTCCGGCTCGCGGGTATGGCGGTGGCGCTGTGCGGCGTGGGCCTGGCCGCCGTGGACGAGGGCGCCGGCGGCCCGCTCGGCGCCTTCGCCCTGGTGATCGCGGCGGCCGCCTGCTGGGGCGTGTCCAACGTCCTCACCCGCAAGGCGTCCCCGCCCGACTCCCTCAACTTCATGGTGTGGGTGAGCACCGTCCCCGTACTGCCGCTCCTGGGGCTCTCGCTGCTGACGGAGGGCCCGGCCCGGGACCTCGACGCGCTGCGCGCCCTCGACTGGCGGGGCGCCGGAATCGTGGTCTACGTCGCCTGGATCACGACCGTCCTCGGCTTCGGGGCATGGGGCTGGCTGCTGCACCGCCACCCCGCGTCCACGGTCGCGCCCTTCTCGCTCCTGGTCCCGGTCTTCGGCATGTCGTCGGCGGCCCTGTTCCTGGGCGAGTCGATCGGCCCACTGCGCTGGGGAGCGGCGGCGCTGCTGGTGGGAGGGGTGGCACTGACCTCGCTCGCACCCTCGCGGACGGCCCGCGCGAGGGTCCGCCCGGCGGACGGTCCGACGCGGGACCGGATCGGGGAGCCGGCATGAGTTCCCGGGTTTCCGGGGCGGGAGAGTCGGCCCGCCCCGGGGAGCCGCTTCCCGGGGCGGGGCCGTCCGTCAGTGCGGGATGCCGTCGATCAGTTCGCGGGCCCCCTGGCGCAGGAGGGCGACGGCGACCGACGTGCCGAGGGTTGCGGCGTCGAGGCGGCCCGCCCACTCGTGCGCGTGCAGGACCGTCTTGCCGTCCGGAGTGAACACGCAGGCGCGCAGCGACAGTTCGCCGGCACGGTCGACCTTCGCGTAGCCCGCGATCGGTGAGTTGCAGTGGCCCTGCAGGACATGCAGGAACATGCGCTCCGCGGTGGCCTCGCGGTGCGTGTCCGGGTCGCCGAGGTCGCTGATCGTCTCGATCACGTCCGTGTCGCCCTCGCGGCACTGGAGGGCCAGGATGCCCGCGCCGATCGGCGGCATCATCGTCTCGGGCGACAGGACCTCGCTGATCACGTCCGCGCGGCCGATGCGTTCGAGCCCGGACACCGCGAGCAGCAGCGCGTCCGCCTCACCCGCCGCCAGCTTCTCCAGCCGACGGTTGGCGTTGCCCCGGAACGGCACGCACTCCAGGTGCGGGTGCGAGGCGGCGAGCTGCGCGACGCGTCGCACGGAGGAGGTGCCGATCCGGGCGCCCTGCGGCAGCTCGTCTAGGGTGAGCCCGGCGGGGTGGATCAGCGCGTCGCGGATGTCGTCCCGGGCGAGGAAGGCGGCGAACATCGTTCCCGCGGGCAGCGGGCGGTCCGCGGGGATGTCCTTCACGCAGTGCACCGCGAGGTCGGCCTCGCCCGCCAGCAGCGCCGCGTCGACCTCCTTGGTGAACGCGCCCTTGCCCTCGACCTTGGACAGGTCGCCCATCCACTTGTCACCGGTGGTCTTCACCGGGACGACCTCGGTGCGGATCTCAGGGTGGAGCGCGCTCAACTCGGCGCGTACGCGCTCCACTTGGGCCAGGGCCATGGGGGAGTCGCGAGAGACGATACGGATCAGTTCCGGGGCCGACATGCCGCCCACGATAGCCGGTTTGCCGGGGGTGGGTGGGGGGTAAGGCGATCGCCCCAGGTCGTGGCGTGGAATCGGTGGGGGTGGCTCGCGGGTGGGGGTGGGGGTGCGGCGGTGGAGAGGTGGTGGGTACGGGTGCGGCGGTGGGGAGGTGGTGGGTACGGGTGCGGCGGTGGGGAGGTGGTGGGTACGGGTGCGGCGGTGGGGAGGTGGTGGGTACGGGTGCGGCGGTGGGGAGGTGGTGGGGGTGGTTCGCGGCGGTGGGGTGATGGTGGGGGTGGTTCGCGGCGGTGGGGTGATGGTGAGGGTGGTTCGCGGTCACGGGCGCGGTGGCGGGGAGGCGGCATGGGCGCCGCGGCGGGGTGCGGTGGCGGGTGCTCGGGTGCTCGGATGCTCAGCCGGTGACCGGCTCGGCGGGGGGCTCAGCGGCCGGGGTACCCGCCGGCCCGGAGTCGGTGTCCTCCGTGCTCCGGAGTTCGGCCGTACTCACGCCGACGGCCACGACCGCCAGCACGCACAGCAGCCCACCGCTGACCAGGGCGGTCGTACCGGAGGTCCAGCCGGCCACCAGGCCCCCGCGCAGGCTGCCCAGGTTGGGGCCCGCCTGGCCGACGATCTGTTCGGCGGCGGTGACCCGGCCGAGCAGCGCGTCCGGCGTGCGCGTCTGGACGATGGTGCTGCGGGAGATGACGGACACGGTGTCGGCGGCACCCGCCAGCACCAGCAGCCCGAGACCGGCCCATGGGTTCGTCATCAGACCGAAGAGGGCGAGGGCGATGCCCCAGACGGCGGCGCCGCAGAGCATCACCGGACCCGGGTGGGCGAGGCGGGTGAGCGAACCCGACAGGGCCGAGGCGCCGATGCCGCCGATCGCGAGCGCCGACAGGAAGAGGCCGAGCGTGCGCGGGTCGTCGCCGAACCGCTCGGCGTTGATCAGCGGGAACAGGCTCAGCGGCATCGACAGCACCGTCGCGGCCAGGTCGGTGATCAGGGCGCCGCGTACCACCCGGTGGCCGGCCAGGAACGCCAGCCCGTCCATCACGCCGCGCAGCCCGGCCCGTGACTGCTCGCCCTCGGGCGGCAGCGGCGGCAGCCCGAACGCGGCGTAGAAGGAGAAGCCGAAGCTGACGGCGTCCACCAGATAGCAGACGCTCACGCCTCCCCAGCCCAGGACGAGACCACCGAGGGCCGGGCCCGCCAGCAGCATCGCCTGGAAGAAGATCTGGTTGAGGGCCAGCCCGGCCGCCACCTGGTCCTTGGCCAGCAGTCGCGGTACGAACGTGCCCGCCGCCGGGCCGCCGACCGCGCCGAAGGCGGACTGCGCCGCGACCAGCGCGAGCACCACCGGCACCGGCGGGTGTCCGGCGAGGGCCTGCACGGCCAGCAGCGCGGAACAGGCCGCCTGGCCCGCCGTGGAGGCCAGGTACAGCCGCCGCCGGTCGCCGCGGTCCGCCAGCGAACCGGCGAACAGCCCGAACGCGATCAGCGGCAGGGCCTGCGCCAGGCCGACCGCACCGGTCCACACCGTGCTGTGCGTGGACTGCCAGACCTGGTACATGACGGCGACCATCGTCATCATGGTGCCGAGCACGGAGGCCGTCCGGCCGATCAGCAGCCGACGGAAGACGGGTGAGGTCCGCAGCGGGCGGACGTCGATCAAGGTGTGCGTCAGGCCCACGGGGTGGCCCGGATTCGGGTGGGACGGTGCTCGGTCACCGGCGGAGGCTAACCACTGACCCCGTGCTCGTGCCAATCAGTTTCGTTCCCGCGTCGTCCCGCTGCGGTCCGCACGGGCGCCCGGTGCCGGGTACGGATGGGGGTGTGGGGCTACGCCGACTCGTTCAGCAGACGCCCGAGGTGGTCCCGGCCCGGACCCAGCAGTTCCGGGAGCGGCGCGGCGGCCTCGTACCACCGCTTCTCGTACTCCCAGCACAGCCAGCCGTCCCAGCCCTCCCGGGAGAGCAGTTCGACACACTCCGCGAGCGGCAGAACTCCGGCGCCCAGCGGGAGCGGGGTGGTGTCCTCTGCGGAGGCGATGTCCTTGACCTGCACATAGCCGAGGTACGTGCACAGCGCCGCGTACGTCGACGGCGGCTCCTCGCCGCCGAGCCAGGTGTGCATGACGTCCCACAGCGCGCCCACGTGGTGATGGCCGACCAGGCCCAGGATCCGCATCGCGTCCGCGCCGGTGCGGTGCGAGTCGTGGGTCTCCAGCAGGACGCGTACGCCCACGTCGGCGGCGTACTCCGCGGCCGTGCCGAGCCGTCGCGCCGCCGTCGCGTCGGCCTCCTCGGCGCTCTGTCCGGCGCTCGCGCCCGGGAAGACACGGACGAAGGGGGCCGAGAGGTCCCGCGCCAGGTCCAGGAGTTCGCGGATCTCGGCGACGACGGGGGCGTCGTCACCGGGCGCCGCCACCCGCGCGTACCCGGCCAGACCCATGATCTCGACACCGCCCGCCTCGAACGCGGCGGCGACCCCGGCCCGCTCGGCCGGCCCGAGCCCGGGGTGCACCGGCTCCTCGGGGTGCGCGCGCAGCTCCACACCGTGATAGCCGTGCGTGGCGGCGAGTCGTACGACGTCGGGGACGGGGAGTGCGGGCACGCCCAGCGTGGAGAAGGCCAGCTTCATGGACCGGGACCCTACCCGGCACCGCGGATCATCCCGGGGAGACGTGCAGGTCCAGTCGCCAGTCCTGGCCGACGAGATCCGCGCCGAAGGAACGGTGCGGTTTCTCGGCGACGAGGGAGAAACCATGGCGCCGGTAGACGCGGCCGGCCGCGGTCAGGACGTCGTTGGTCCACAGGACGAGGTCCCGGTAGCCGCCGTCCCGCGCGAAACCGACGACCGCCTCGACCAGCCGGTCCCCGATGCCGAGACCGCGGGCGTCCGGCTCGACGAGGAGCAGGCGCAGCCGGGCCGTGCCCGGGGCGTCGTCCCGCACGCACATCACGCCTCCGACCGGCCGTCCGGCCAGCTCGGCGATCCAGACCCGCTCCAGGTGCGGATCGTGGTCCTCGGCGAAGTCCGCGACGATCCGGGCGACCAGGCCCTCGTAGTCGGTGTTCCAGCCGTACTCGGCGGCGTACAGCGCGGCGTTGCGCTGCACGATCCAGCCGAGGTCGCCGGGGACCGGCTCACGCAGCACGACGTCCTCGCGGTGACGGCGCGCGCTCGGGGCGGCTCGGCGGGAGGACAGGAGCGTGCGCACGGTGTGCATCGCCTCGGCGAGGCGGGGGCGGTCGTCGGCCGGGACGGTCGCCAGCAGGGCCTCGACGGATTCCCGCGAGCGCGCGTCCAGGACGGCCGCGGTCTCCCGGCCGTGCTGCGTGAGCGTGATCCGGCGGCGGCGCGGGTCGCGTTCGGAGGGCGTACGTTCGATCAGTCCGTCCTGCTCGAACTTGCTCAGGATCCGGCTCAAGTACCCGGAGTCCAGGGACAGTTCGCCACCGAGGTCGACGGCGTCGGTGTGCGGGGAGTGGGCGAGCTCGTACAGCACGCGGGACTCGGTGAGGGTGTACGGGGCGTTGAGGTGGCGGCCGTGGTCGAGTGCGCCGATGACGTTCGTGTAGAAGCGGTTGAAGGAGCGGATGTCCTGGACGGTCATGGTCAACCCCGGATGTCGGCTCTGATTATCGGCTCTTGGCGATCGGTGCGGGTGGACGCGGGGGAGCGGGGGCTGTATGTGGCGGGGGGTTGGACTGGGGTCGTCGTGGGGACGGTTGACTCAGTCAGAGGTACGGGTCGAGCGTACGGGGGTGGACGAGGTGGAGTCCACGGGGTGGAGTCCACGGGGTGGGCGTGTCCGGTGGTCGTGGAGCCCGCGTGAAGGCGGCCAAGCCCCGGCGACGTTCCGGCGACCCGGGTCATGGCTTGGCCAACCCCCTTCCGTACGTTGTCCACAAGTTCACCGCGCGCCTCTGCCAACCCTCAGGAACCCCTAGGAGAGTGAAACGGCGGGGTCCGCCCCGGCGTGGCCCCGCAGTTCGACTCCGGAGAGCTGACGAAGTCTCAAGAAGGGGCGTCCATGACCGAGTTGACACGTCGTAGACTGCTGGGTTCGGCCGCCGGCGCGCTGGGCGGCGCCGCGGCACTCTCCCTCCTCCCACCGAGCGTCCAGAAGGCCGTCGCCGCCGGACCGCCCCGCCGCGGATCGCTCCGCGACATCGAGCACGTCGTCATGCTGATGCAGGAGAACCGGTCCTTCGACCACTACTTCGGCACGCTGTCGGGCGTCCGGGGTTTCGCCGACCCCCACGCGCTGGAGCTCGACACCGGGCGGTCGGTCTTCTACCAGCCCGATGCCGTGAACCCGAAGGGGTACCTGCTCCCCTTCCACCTCGACACCCATACGTCCAGCGCCCAGGCCATCCCCTCCACGAGCCACGCGTGGGCGGTGCAGCACGAGGCGTGGAACGGCGGCCGGATGGACCGGTGGCTGCCGGCGCACCGCAAGGCGGACGGGGTGAACGGTCCGTATGTGATGGGGTACTACACGCGTGAGGACATCCCGTTCCAGTTCGCGCTCGCCGAGACGTTCACCCTCTGCGACAACTACTTCTGCTCGGTGTTCGGGCCCACCTGGCCCAACCGGCTCTACTGGATGACGGGGACGATCGATCCGGGCGGGACCCGGGGCGGCCCGGTCCTCGTCAACAAGGCGCCGACTCCGTACCGGTGGACGACGTACGCGGAGCGGCTGCAGGCGGCCGGCGTCAGCTGGAAGGTGTACCAGCAGGACGACGACTACGGCTGCAACATGCTGGAGCAGTTCGCGAACTTCCGTGCGGCGGCGCCGGGATCGGACCTGTACGAGCGGGGGGTGCGGCCGCAGCCGGAGGGGACGTTCGAGGACGACGCCCGCAACGACCGGCTGCCGGCGGTGTCGTGGATCATGCCGACCAGTCACCAGTCGGAGCATCCGGACTATCTGCCCGCGGCGGGTGCGGATTTCGTCGCCTCGAAGATCGAGGCGATCGCGTCGAACCCGAAGGTGTGGCGGAAGACGGCGTTCATCCTCAACTACGACGAGAACGACGGCCTGTTCGACCATGTGCCGCCACCCACGCCGGCGGCCGGGACGGCGGACGAGTTCGTGCAGGGGCTGCCGATCGGGGGTGGGTTCCGGGTGCCCGCGATCATCGTCTCGCCGTGGACGGTGGGGGGCTGGGTGGCGACGGAGTCGTTCGACCACACGTCGGCGCTGCAGTTCCTGGAGCGGTTCACGGGGGTCGAGGAGCCCAACGTCAGCGACTGGCGTCGGTCGGCGTTCGGTGACCTCACGTCCGCGTTCCGTTTCTCCCACTCCCGTCCGCGTGCGCCGCGGCTGCCGGACGACACGGCGGAGCAGTTGGAGAAGGCGAAGGAGGAGGTGGCGACACTGCCGAAGCCGACGCTTCCTGGTGCCGACCAGTCCTTCCCGCACCAGGAGCGGGGGCGCCGGCCGCACGTGTGAGCGGCTGCCGGGGCCTGGGCCTGGGCCGGGGCCTGGGCTTGGGCCGGGGCCGGTGGGTGGGTCGGGGCCGTGCCGGTGTGTCGAGGCCGTCGCCGCTGGATCAGGCGTGGGCCGAGTATGGGAGCCGCTGCTCGATCCGAACGTAAGCGACGGCCTTGCGGCACACCGGCACGGCCCCTCGCGTGCGTCGGCGGCTGCGGGTGGGGGGCTTCGTCGGCGCTGGGCGCGCGTATTCAGTGCGTTCGAAGCCGTTCGGCGCGGGTCGGTCGGCGTCTCTGGGCCGTCCGTGACCACTCGGCGCGCGCCCGCATTTTCAGCCCGTCCGGCGTTTGAGGACGAGCCCTTCGGGTGAGGGGCTCCAGGGGGCGGAGCCCCTTGGCGGGGGGCTGGGGGCGGAGCCTCCAGGTGGAGGATGGGTCGGGTAGGGGCGGCGGGGGCGAAGGAAGGGTTTTCGGGGGCGTCCGGCGAGAGCGCGGGGCGCCTCAAGCCTTGGGCACCCCGGTGGACCCCCGCACCATCAACTCCCCCCGCACCGTGGCGATCCCCCCGGGAGGAGCCTCTTCGCGACCCATCGCGACCCGCCCCGCCCGCGCCCCCGCCTCCGACAACGGCAACCGCACCGTCGTCAGCGCGGGCACCACGTCGACACTGAACGGCAGGTCGTCGAACCCGGCGACCGACACGTCGTCCGGGATGCGCAACCCCGCGTCACGCAACGCCGCGCACGCGCCGAGCGCGACGGTGTCGTTCGCGGCGACGACCGCCGTCAGACCCGGCTCCCTGCGCAGGAGCTCGACCGTCGCCTCGTACCCGGAGCGGCGGTCGTAGCGTCCGTGCACGGTCCACCGCGGATCGTCCTCGACGCCGTGCGCGGCGAGCGCGGCCCGGTGCCCCTCCAGCCGGTGCCGGGTCGTGGTCCGCTCCTCGGGCCCGGCGATGTACCCCATCCGCCGATGCCCGAGGCCGATCAGATGCTCGGTGAGCCGCTGCCCGCCACCCCGGTTGTCGAAGGTGAGCGCGATCGCCCCGGGGGCGTCCGGCGCGGGCGGCCGTCCGCACAGCACCACCTGGGTACCCGCCTCGCCGAGCTTGCGCAGCTTCGCCGCGACCGCCGCCGCGTGCGGCGCGTCCTCGACGGCGCCCCCGGTCAGCACGACAGCCGCGGCGCGCTGCCGCTGAAGCAGCGTGAGGTACGTCAGCTCGCGCTCCGCGACACCACCGGTGTTGCACACCACCCCGAGCCGCTCCCCGCCCGCACGGCCCCCGGGACCCTCGATCTCCGACTGGATCGCGGCCGCCATGATCCCGAAGAACGGGTCGGCGATGTCGTTGACCAGGATCCCGACCAGGTCGGAGGTGGCGGCGGCCAGCGAACTGGCGGGCCCGTTCAGTACGTAGTCCAGTTCGTCCACCGCGCGCAGCACCCGCTCGCGCGTGGACGCCGCGACGGGATAGTTCCCGTTCAGCACCCGGGACACGGTCGCGGGCGAGACCTGCGCCCGCGCCGCCACGTCCGCCAGGGTCACGGTCATCTCGTCGTCCTCCGGTCACGCGTCTCGTCGTCGTGGTGCAAACAGGCGGGTGCGAGGAGTCGGGGCACTGAGGCGCACGGCCATGCGTAGCGCACACCCCCCCCGCACCCGTGTACGCCCGCCACGTGCGGGTCCATCCGATCGTGCCCGCGCCCGCAAGTCCAGACGTCCGGCCGGTCGAACATCTCGTCACTCGCGTGGTCTTGTCCGATCGGCTGGACAGAGGCTAGCTTCTCTCCCGGATGGAAAGCGCTTGCTGTCACGCTCGTCAGTGGGGCGTACGCGGCGCGGAACCCGCGTACGAAGGGGAAGACGTGACACGCAAGACGGTGCGTATCGCCATGAACGGTGTGACGGGGCGCATGGGCTACCGCCAGCACCTCGTCCGCTCGATTCTCGCCCTGCGCGACCAGGGCGGTCTGGATCTGGGCGACGGTACGACGCTGTGGCCCGAGCCGGTCCTCGTCGGCCGCCGCGAGCACGCCCTGAGGACGCTCGCCGAGCGGCACGGGCTGGAGCACTGGTCGACGGACCTGGACGCGGTCCTCGCCGACCCGGATGTCGACCTCTACTTCGACGCGCAGGTCACCTCCGCCCGCGAGGAGGCCATCCGGAAGGCCGTCGCGGCCGGGAAGCACGTCTACACCGAGAAGCCGACCGCCACCGGTCTCGACGGCGCCCTGGAACTGGCCCGGCTCGCCCAGGCGAAGGGCGTCAGGCACGGGGTCGTGCAGGACAAGCTCTTCCTCCCGGGGCTGCTGAAGCTCAAGCGCCTGATCGAAGGCGGCTTCTTCGGGCGGATCCTGTCCGTGCGGGGCGAGTTCGGCTACTGGGTCTTCGAGGGCGACTGGCAGCCCGCCCAGCGTCCCTCCTGGAACTACCGCGCCGAGGACGGCGGCGGCATCGTCGTCGACATGTTCCCGCACTGGGAGTACGTCCTGCACGAGCTCTTCGGCCGGGTCACCTCCGTCCAGGCACTCACCACCACCCACGTCCCGCAGCGGTGGGACGAGCAGGGCAAGCCGTACGACGTCACGGCCGACGACGCCGCGTACGGCGTCTTCGAGCTGGAGGGCGGTGCCGTCGCCCAGATCAACTCCTCCTGGGCCGTGCGTGTCCACCGTGACGAACTGGTCGAGTTCCAGGTCGACGGGACGGAGGGCTCGGCTGTCGCCGGGCTGCGCGCCTGCCGTGTCCAGCACCGGTCCGCCACCCCCAAGCCGGTCTGGAACCCCGACATCCCGGCCGCCAGCTCCTTCCGCGACCAATGGCAGGAGGTCCCCGACAACGCCGAGTTCGACAACGGATTCAAAGCGCAGTGGGAGCTGTTCCTGCGGCACGTCTACGCCGACGCGCCCTACCACTGGGACCTCCTGGCCGGCGCCCGCGGCGTCCAGCTCGCCGAACTGGGCCTGAAGTCCTCGGCCGAGGGCCGCCGTCTCGACGTACCGGAGATCTCGCTGTGACCGTGCGACTGCCGGACCCGGCGGGCGGGGTGAGGCGGTACGAGCCGCGCGCCGTGCCCCTCGCCCTCACCACCGGGGCGCCCTTCACCTCCCGTACGGTCTTCTCGGCGGCGCACGTCGTCGCCGACCCGTACGCCGACGTGTCCCCCGACTCGCCCGCCGCCGTCGACTGGGACGCCACCCTCGCCTTCCGCCGCCACCTGTGGTCCCACGGCCTCGGTGTCGCCGAGGCGATGGACACCGCGCAGCGTGGGATGGGCCTGGACTGGGCGGGCGCCGCCGAACTCGTCCGCCGGTCGGCCGCGGAGGCGAAGGCGGCCGGCGGCCGGATCGCGTGCGGGGTGGGGACCGACCAGATCACCGCCGGCTCCCTCGCGGAGGTCCGCGCCGCGTACGAGGAGCAGCTCGCGCTCGTCGAGGAGACCGGCGCGCAGGCCGTCCTGATGGCTTCGCGCGCCCTGACCGCCGCCGCGCGGGGCCCCGAGGACTACCTCGACGTCTACGGGCATCTCCTGCGCCAGGCATCCCGGCCGGTGATCCTGCACTGGCTGGGCCCGATGTTCGACCCGGCGCTCGAGGGCTACTGGGGTTCCAGCGACCTGGACGCGGCGACGGACGTCCTCCTGGAGGTGATCGAATCCCGTCCCGACAAGGTCGACGGCGTCAAGGTCTCCCTCCTCGACGCCCGGCGCGAGGTCGGTCTGCGCCGCAGGCTCCCGCACGGTGTCCGCTGCTACACGGGCGACGACTTCCACTACCCCGAGCTGATCGCGGGCGACGAACGGGGCTTCAGTCATGCCCTGTTGGGCATCTTCGACCCGCTGGGACCGCTGGCGGCCGAGGCGGTGCGGGTACTCGACACGGGGGACGTGAAGGGATTCCACGAGCTGCTCGATCCCACCGTCGAGCTGTCCCGTCACCTCTTCCGGGCGCCGACCCGTTTCTACAAGACCGGAGTTGTCCTCCTGGCGTGGCTCGCCGGGCACCAGACGCACTTCACGATGGTGGGCGGCCTGCAGTCGGCCCGTTCCCTCCCCCACCTCGGGCGGGCGTACGAACTCGCGGACGGACTGGGGCTGTTCCCGGACCCGGCCCTGGCGGAGACCCGGATGAAGAACCTCCTCGCGGTGCACGGAGTGGATCAGTGAACCCGGTGAGCCCGACGGGCCCGGTGAGTCCGACGGGCCCGGTGAGCAACGTCCTCGAGCGGTTCAGCGTCAACCAGATGACCGTCAGGCAACTGGCGATGCCCGAACTGGTCGCCGCCTGCGTCGAGTCGGGCGTCCCCGGCGTGGGCCTCTGGCGGGAGCCGGTCCGGTCCTACGGCGTCGAGGCCACCGCCAGGCTCGTGCGTGACGCGGGGCTGTCGGTGACGACGTTGTGCCGAGGGGGTTTCCTCACGGCGATCGGGCCCGCCGAACGCGCCCGCGCCCTGGACGACAACCGCGCGGCGGTCGACGAGGCCGCGACGCTCGGCACCGACACACTGGTCCTGGTCTCCGGCGGCCTGCCGGCCGGGTCGAAGGACCTGCGCGGTGCCCGTGAACGCGTCGCCGACGCGCTGGCGGAACTGGGCCCGTACGCCGCCGGGCGCGGCGTACGGCTGGCAGTCGAACCCCTCCACCCGATGTACGCCGCCGACCGCTGCGTCGTCTCGACCCTCGCCCAGGCCCTGGACCTCGCGGAACGATTCCCCGCCGACCAGGTGGGCGTCACCGTCGACACCTACCACGTCTGGTGGGACGACACCGCGCCCGCCCAGATCGCCCGTGCGGGCGCGTCCGGACGTATCCACAGCTTCCAACTCGCCGACTGGACGACCCCGTTGCCCGAGGGAGTCCTCAACGGCCGCGGCCAGATCGGCGACGGCGCCGTCGACATGCGGGAGTGGCGGGGGTACGTCGAGGCGGCGGGCTACGCCGGTCCCATCGAGGTCGAGCTGTTCAACGACGGGCTGTGGGCCCGTGATGGGCGGGAGGTGCTGGCGGAGACGCTGGCGCGGTTCGTGGAGCATGCCGGGTAGCCGGGTAGCCGGGTAGCCGGGTAGCGCTAGCGGGTGCCGGGTGCCGGGTGGCCGTGGCGGCGCCGTCGTCGGAGCGCGCGGGGAGGCTACTTCCGCGTTCCGCGGGCGGCCCGCTTGGTCAGGACCGACAACAACACCGGGATCACCAGTTCGATCACCCGCGCCACCGTCGCCGGAGGCAGTCCCGTCTTCCTGGCGACCGCGTTCGCGACCGGCCTGCTGATACGGGCGAGCAGTCCGCCCATCAGGCCGCCGGTACCCATGCCGCCCAGGCCGCCCAAGGTGGCCACACCGCTCAGCGGGGCCTCCTGCGCCTCCGCGTAGGCCTGCTGAACCTCGCCCGGATCCGTGACCGCGCGGTCCTGGAGGCCGCCCGAGAATTCCGACACCGTCGTGCCGACGACCTCGCGTGCTCCGGCCGCGTCCGTGCCGAGCAGACCCGCGATCTCCTGGAGCCCGGCGTCGTCGAGCGCGTCGAGCACGTCCTTCTGGAGTGGCTCCTCGTTCATGCCGCAAACGCTACGTGCACCCCGGTCGGTCGGCACGCCGAAAAAAATCCCGGAAGTCCGTACAACCCTCCCCGCACCTGGTGGGTCGTACTTGGCATCAGGACTTCTGGAGGGGGATCTGGGGGGATCGCGGGGGTTCTGATGCGGAGGGGAACCCGAGGGGGCCCGGTCGACGGACCGGGCCCCCTCGAAACGTTCCGGAAGCGCCCGGACACCGGTGTCTAGAAGAACACCCCGCACCGCAGGAGCACGTTCGCGTACGGCCGTGCCTCCCCCGTGCGGACGATCAGCCGCGCGCCCGCCGACAGCGACTTCAGCTCCTCGTGCGGGACCAGTTCCAGCGTGGGAAAGCGGGCGGTCAGCAGGGCGGAGGCATCCGGGTTCGCCGCGTGGACCTCACGCGCGGCCGTGGCGCCCTCCACCACCAGCTCCGCGAGCAGCCCGTCGAGCACCTCGGCGAACGACGGCACCCCGGCCCGGAAGGCCAGGTCCACGACGCGCGGCCCCTGGGGTATCGGCATCCCCGCGTCGCACACCAGCACCCCGTGCCCATGGCCCAGCTCGGCCAGGGCGCCCGCGAGATGGCGGTTCAGAATTCCGGCTCTCTTCACAACGACTCGACCTCCTCGGCGGTCGGGAAGGACTCCTGGGCACCGGGCCGGGTGACGGCGACGGCGCCCACCCGGGCCGCGTACGCGGCGGCGACGGACAGCGGCTCACCGAGCCCCAGCCGCCAGGCCAGCGCCGCGGTGAACGAGTCCCCCGCGCCCGTCGTGTCCACGGTCTCCACCCGCACGGACGGCACCCGCGCGGCTCCGTCCGCGTCCGCCACCAGAGCGCCCCGCGCGCCCAGCGTGACGACCACCGAGCGCGGGCCCAGGGCGAGCAGGGCCGTCGCCCAGTCCTCGGGCTCAGGGCCCGCGCCGTCGCCCAGCACCACCCGGGCCTCGTGCTCGTTCACGATCAGCGGGTCGCAGGCCGCCAGCACCTCGGCGGGCAGCGGCCGGGGCGGCGACGGGTTCAGCACGAAACGGCTGCCGGACGCGAGGGACCGTACGGTCTCCACGACCGTCTCCAGCGGGATCTCCAGCTGTGCCGAGACCACCCGGGAGGCGCGTACGAGATCCGCGGCCGCGCGGACGTCCTCCGGCGTCAGCCGCCCGTTCGCGCCCGGGGAGACCACGATGCTGTTGTCCCCGGACGGGTCCACCGTGATCAGCGCCACGCCGGTGGGCGCCCCGCCGACGAGCACGCCGGCGGTGTCGACGCCGGCCGCCCGCTGCGAGTCGAGCAGCAGCCGGCCGTGCGCGTCGTCGCCGACCCGGGCCAGCAGGGCCGTACGGGCCCCGAGCCGGGCGGCGGCGACCGACTGGTTGGCGCCCTTGCCGCCGGGGTGGACGACGAGGTCGGAGCCGAGCACCGTCTCGCCGGGCGCGGGCCGCCGTTCGACCCCGATCACCAGGTCCGCGTTGGCCGAGCCCACGACCAGCAGGTCGTAGTCGTACATGAACTGTCTCCCTGTGTAGCTGAGGTGAGTCGGGGCGGCCGGCCGGTCGCGTGGACCGCCCGGCCGCCCCGTCGCCGGTCGGCTCAGCCGGTGAACCCGGCCACGTTCTGCGCCGTGACCACCTTCACCGGCACCATCACGGTCTTCTCGACCTTCTTGCCCTCGGCGGACTTCAGCGCGTTCTCCACCGCGATCCGGCCGAGCTCCGTCGGCTGCTGGGCCACGGAGGCGTACAGCGTGCCGTTCTTGACCGCCTTCAGTCCGTCGGGGGTGCCGTCGAAGCCGATGACCGAGACCGACTTGCCGGCCTTGGAACCGAGCGCCTTGATCGCGCCGAGCGCCATCTCGTCGTTCTCAGCGAAGACACCCTGGACGTCGGGGTGCGCCTGGAGCAGGTTCGTCATCACGTCGAGGCCCTTGGTGCGGTCGAAGTCCGCGGGCTGCCGGGCGACGACCTGGATGCCGGGGTAGGCCTTCAGGCCCTCGGCGAAGCCCGCGCCCCGCTCACGGCTCGCGGACGTGCCCGCCAGACCCTGAAGGATGACGATCTTGCCCTTGCCGCCCAGCTTCTCGGCGAGCGCCTTGGCGCCCAGCTTGCCGCCCTCGATGTTGTCGGAGGCGACGAGCGCGGCGGTGTCCGCCTTGTTCACGCCCCGGTCGACACCGATGACGGGGATGTCGGCCTTGTTCGCCGAGCGGACCGCCGGGCCCGCCGCGTCCGAGTCCACCGGGTTGACGATGATCGCGCCGAGGCCCGAACTGGTGAAGTTCTGCAACTGGTTGGCCTGCTGTGAGGCGTCGTTCTGGGCGTCGGTGACCGTCAGGCGCACGCCGAGCTTCTTCGCCTCCTGCTGCGCGCCCGCCTTGATCTGGACGAAGAAGGGGTTGTTCAGCGTGGAGAGGGACAGGCCCACCTTCTTCGACGCCGTCGAGGAGGAGCCGGTGTGCAGGAAGGACATCGCGCCGACGATCGCCGCCGCGACCACGGCCGCGATGAGGTACGTCGCCGCCTGCTTGCCCCGGTTGCCCGGGGTACCGGCCCCGGCGGCCACCGGGGTCGCGCCGGCCTTGCGCCGCACCGTGTCGAGCAGCACCGCCAGCGCGATCACGACACCGATGACGACCTGCTGCCAGAAGGCGGAGACGGACAGCAGGTTGAGGCCGTTGCGCAGCACCGCGAGGATCAGCGCGCCGATCAGCGTGCCGGACGCCTTGCCGGTGCCGCCCGCGAGCGAGGCACCGCCGATGACGACCGCGGCGATCGCGTCCAGTTCGTAGCCCTGCGCGGCCTGCGGCTGCGCGGAGGAGAGCCGGGAGGCGAGCACGATGCCCGCGGCGGCCGCGAACAGACCCGACAGGGCGTAGATCGCGAGCTTCTGCTTCTTCACGCGGAGGCCGGAGAGGCGGGCCGCCTCCTCGTTGCCGCCGATGGCGTACATGGAGCGGCCGATGTACGTACGGCCGAGGATCACGGCCGTGATCAGGCCCATGACGACCATGACGAGGACGGGGACGGGCAGCCAGCCGCCGAGGGTGTCACCGAGGTGCGAGACCGAGGAGGGGAAGGCGATCGGGCTGCCCTGCGAGATCACCAGGGACAGACCGCGGCCCACCGAGAGCATGGCGAGCGTCGCGATGAACGGAGGCAGTTTCCCGTACGCGATCATCACGCCGTTGACCAGGCCGACGGCGATGCCGGCGGCGATCGAGACGATCACCGCGATCCAGACCGGGACGCCCTGTGTGGTCGCCATCCAGGCGAGGACGGTGGCGGAGAGCGCGGCGACCGAACCGACCGACAGGTCGATGCCCGCCGCGACGATGACGAAGGTCGAGCCGAAGGCGAGGATGGCGGTCACGGCCGCCTGGACGCCGATGTTGAGCAGGTTGTCCGTCGTCAGGAAGTCGCCGGACAGAGCCGCCATCGCGATGACGAGGGCGATGAGCGCGGTGAGCGCTCCGTTGTCGAGCAGGAGGCGGCGGACCGCCGAGGCGCCACTCGCGCCCGATGTGCTCTTGAGCGTGTCAGTGGCCACGGGAGCCCTCCACAGCGGTTTCGGATTTGGTGGTCGGTGTGCTGACGGCGAGTGCCATCACGGAGTCCTGCGTGGCTTCGGAGGCGGACAGTTCGCCCGCGATCCGGCCCTGGGCCATCACCAGCACCCGATCGCTCATGCCGAGCACCTCGGGCAGATCGCTGGAGATCATCAGGACGGCCGCGCCCGCGGCCGTCAGTTCGTTGACGAGCTGGTAGATCTCGACCTTGGCGCCGACGTCGATGCCACGGGTCGGCTCGTCGAGGATCAGCACCTTGGTGTCGGCCAGCAGCCACTTGCCGATGACGACCTTCTGCTGGTTGCCGCCGGACAGGGTGCGTACGTGCTGGCCGAGACCGGCCATCCGGACGCCGAGCTGCTCGGCGATCCGCGCGGCGGCCACCCGCTGACCCCTCAGGTCGACGAGCCCGCCGTGGGTGGCGCCCCGCATGGTGACCAGGCCGAGGTTCTCCTCGACGGAGGCGTCGAGGAGCAGTCCCTGACCCTTGCGGTCCTCGGGGACGAGGCCGATGCCGGCCCGCATCGCCGCGGTCACGTCGTGCCCGCGCAGCTCGGCGCCGGCGACCTTCACGGCGCCCCTGTCGTACGGGTCGGCGCCGAAGACCGCGCGGACGACCTCCGTACGTCCGGCACCCACGAGCCCCGCGATGCCGACGACCTCACCGGCCCGCACCTCGAAGCTCACGTCGTGGAAGACACCGTCGCGGGTCAGCCCCTCGACGGTCAGCAACGCGGTCCCGGTACCGGCTCCGTCACCCGCGCCGGCCTCGGGACGCTCACGCGGATACTGCTGCTCGATCGACCGGCCCACCATGAGGCGGACCAGTTCGTCCTCGGGCGTGGTCGCGGGCACCTGGCCGACGCTCTTGCCGTCGCGGATGACCGTGACCCGGTCCCCCAGGACCGCGATCTCCTCCAGGTGGTGCGTGATGAAGACGATGCCGACCCCGTCCTCGCGCAGCTGACGCACGATCGCGAAGAGTTTCTCGACCTCTTCGGAGGTGAGCACCGCGGTCGGCTCGTCCATGATCAGGACGCGCGCGTCCAGGCTCAGCGCCTTCGCGATCTCGACCATCTGGAGGCGTGCGATGCCGAGTTCACGCACCCGTGCGCGGGGCGACACGTTCACGCCGACCCGTTCGAGCAGCGCGGCGGCCTCGGCCTCCATCGTGCGGCGGTCGATCAGCCCGTAGCGGCGCGGCTGCCGTCCCAGGAAGATGTTCTCGGCGACCGTCAGATCGGGAACGAGGTTGAACTCCTGGTAGATGGTGGCGATCCCGAGGCGCTCGGAGTCCTGCGCACCGTGGATGCGCACCTCCGCGCCGTCCACGAGAACGCGCCCGGAGTCGGGCTGGTAGGCGCCGGAGAGCATCTTGATCAGCGTGCTCTTGCCGGCGCCGTTCTCGCCGAGCAGCACGTGCACCTCGCCGCGGCGCAGATCGAAGTCGACGCTGTCCAGCGCGACCACGCCGGGGAAGGTCTTGCGAATGCCCTCGATGCGCAGCAACTCGTCCTCGTTGCTCACGACTGGCTCCTTTGTACGGGGGACTGCTGTGCGGGGGTCGTCTCTAGGGGGTTCCGGGGTTCGGGGGGCGGTTGTGCGGGGGCCGTCCGTACCGGGGGCGGTTCGCCGCACGAGCGGCGGACGACGAGACGGGCGGGGAGGGTGACGGACTGCGGGGGGCGTCCCTCGATCCGGTCGACGAGCGCGCGTACGGCGGCCCGTCCCAGCTCGCCGGTCGGCTGGGCGATCGCGGTGATCGGGGGATCGGTGTGCACGAACCACGGGATGTCGTCGAACGCGGCGAGCGCGATGTCCTCGGGCACCCGCAGCCCACGTGCCCGGACGGCGTCCAGCGCGCCGAGCGCCATCAGGTTGTCGGCGGCGAAGACGACCTCGGGCGGTTCGGCCAGGTCCAGGAACCGTTCGGTGGCGCGGCGCCCGCTCTCGGCCTGGAAGTCGCCCTGTCCGATGTAGGTGTCCGGCAGGGCGATGCCGTGGGCGGCGAGCGCTTCCCGGAACGCCTCGACCCGCTCGCTGCCGGTGGTGGTCGCCGCCGGGCCCGTGATGATGGCGAGCCGGCGGTGTCCGAGACCGTGCAGGTGGGCGACGAGGTCACGTACGGCCGTGCGTCCGTCCGCCCGTACGACGGGGACGTCCACGCCGGCGATCCAGCGGTCCACGAAGACCATCGGGGTGCCGGCGCGCGCGGCGTCCAGCATCGCGGGGGAGCCGCCGTCGGTGGGGGAGACCAGCAGACCGTCGATGCGCCGGTCCAGCAGGGTCCGTACGTGGTGGTCCTCGATCTCGGGCCGCTCGTCGGCGTTGCCGATGATCACGCTGTAGCCGAGGGCGCGGGCCTCCTCCTCGACGGAGCGGGCCAGTTCGGTGAAGTACGGGTTGAGCACGTCGCTGATGACCAGGCCGAGGGTGCGCGTCTGGTCGGTGCGCAGCGAACGGGCGACGGCGTTCGGCCGGTAGCCCAGCGTCTGTACGGCCGCCAGCACACGGGTGCGTGCGTCCGGGCTGACCGACGGGTGGTCGTTCAGCACACGGGAGACCGTGGCGACGGACACACCCGCCTCCGCGGCGACATCCTTGATGCTCGCCATGACCGCCCCACCTCCTCGTGGAATCGATTACATGGAGGATTGGAATCGATTACACGGCTTTCGGGCAAGGGTCCAAAGACCTTCTGAGACCGGATCGTGATGAACGTGACCCGGGTCCCATCGGCGTCACGGGAGGGTCGGCGGGAAGGTCGGCGGCACCTGTGGGCAGGGGTTCCGAAGGAGTGCCCCGCTCGCCGGGCCTCTCCGTCGGCGGCGGGGCGGGGATCACGCCGCGGTCAGCTCGCACCACACGTATTTGCCCCGATTGCCGAACCTGGACAAGGGCTGCCAGCCCCACAGGTCCGAGCACGCCTGCACCAGCTCCAGTCCCCGGCCCTCCTCCCGTTCGGCGAACCGGTCCGACGGCCTTGGCGGCTCCGGCGGTTCGGGGTCCGCGTCCCACGCGCCGAGCCGCAGGGTGCCCGGCGGTGCCCAGCGCACCCGCAGGGCGGCCGGTCCCTTCGTGTGCCGTACGGCGTTGGAGACCAGCTCGGTGGCGAGCAGCTCGGCGACGTCGACCAGGCCGATCAGTCCATGGGCGGTGAGGATCAGCCGGAGGGTGCGGCGGCTGACGGTGACCGCGCGGAGGTCGTTGGGGATGGTGAGGGTGTACTCCCATGCTTCGGGCATGCGTCATCAACTCCGGTGCCTGTGGGGGAAATGCACGCACGGTGGCATTGCTGCATCCGTCATGGCGGGACGGAGCGGTGCGCTTCCGCTGCGTGTGCGTTGCGTCACCGACGGTAGACCTTAAAGTTTCGGTGAGGCAAGTGGGTCGCGTAATCTGACCCCCGAACGAGGTGCGCGGACGGGCGCGTTGGAACAAGGAGCGGTCGATGAGCACCAGGCGCGAACCGACGGCGCGGCAGTTGCGGCTGGCAACGGAGCTGCGCAGGCTCCGCGACGCGGCCGGCCTCACCGCCCGCGAGGCGGCCAAACTGCTCGGCGTGAGCAACGTCCAGATCAGCCAGATCGAGGCGGGTCTGTCAGGTGTGAGTGAGCAGCGTCTGCGCCGTCTTGCGTCTCATTACGCATGCACGGACGAGGAGTTCATCGACGCGTTGGTAGCCATGGCGACCGACCGGACTCGGGGTTGGTGGGAGGAGTACCGCGGTCTGCTGCCCACATCGTTCCTGGATCTCGCCGAGTTGGAGCACAGTGCCGCGTTCTTGCGCGACGTAGCCATCCTGTTCGTACCGGGGCGATTTCAGACAGCCGACTACGCGCGAGCTGTCTTCTCGTCCAGGCTGCCCGGACTCACCGACGACGAGATCGAAGTGCGTGTCCGTCACCGAATGCAGCGGCAGGAGCGCACAGTCCCGCACGAGGTCGTCATCCATGAAGCTGCCCTTCGCATCAGGGTCAGCAACCGCGCCACGTCCAAGGCCCAGCTCGCTCGGCTGCTTGAGTTCTCCGAGGCGGACCACATCGTCTTGCGTGTCGTCCCCTTCGAACTGGACGACTTCGCCGGGGCCTCAAGCACGATGACGTATGCGGGTGACCCCCTGCCCAAGCTGGACACGGTGGTGCGTGACGCCCCTCATGGGTCGGTGTTCATTGATTCCGAGGCTCAGCTCAACACCTACCGAACAAGCTTCCGTAGAGTGGAGGCGGCGTCCTTCGACGCCGACAGGTCGCGTGAGTTCATCTGCAAACTGGCACAAGAGCTGTGAGGCGTACCGTGGACAACTGGCGGAAGTCGTCCTACTCCGGCGAGGGCGACGGCAACAGCTGCGTGGAGATCGCGAACACCGACACCGACGTAGCCGTGCGCGACTCGAAGGTCCCCGCCCGAGCCACCCTCACCTTCCCCACCCCCACCTTCACCGCCTTCCTCGAATCCCTGAAGCAGGCGCCCGGGGGGCCGGGACGGCGGCGGTGAGCGGCCGGGGGCGCGCCTTCCGTCCGCGCCCCGGGCAGGGTCCCCCCCTGTCGGTGCTCACCGGTACCGTCGGATCATGGCGCACCAGGCGGGGACTCCCACAGGCGAACGGCAGCTGGCCGTCCTCGAAGGCGTGCTGGAGCGGATCACCTACGCGAACGAGGAGAGCGGCTACACGGTCGCGCGGGTGGACACCGGCCGTGGCGCGGGGGACCTGCTGACCGTCGTCGGCGCGCTCCTCGGCGCACAGGTCGGCGAGTCGCTCCGGATGGAGGGCCGCTGGGGCTCCCACCAGCAGTACGGCAAGCAGTTCACGGTGGAGAACTACACGACGGTCCTCCCGGCCACCGTCCAGGGCATCCGCCGCTACCTCGGTTCCGGTCTGGTCAAGGGCATCGGCCCGGTCTTCGCCGATCGCATCACCCGGCACTTCGGGCTGGACACGCTCCGGATCATCGAGGAGGACCCGAAGCGGCTCATCGAGGTCCCCGGCCTCGGCCCGAAGCGGACGAAGAAGATCGCCGACGCCTGGGAGGAGCAGAAGGCGATCAAGGAGGTCATGCTCTTCCTCCAGAGCGTCGAGGTGTCCACGTCGATCGCGGTGCGCATCTACAAGAAGTACGGCGACGCGTCGATCTCCGTCGTGAAGAACCAGCCCTACCGGCTCGCAGCCGACGTCTGGGGCATCGGCTTCCTCACCGCCGACCGGATCGCCCAGTCCGTCGGCATCCCGCACGACAGCCCGGAGCGGGTCAAGGCGGGCCTCCAGTACGCCCTTTCGCAGTCCACCGACCAGGGGCACTGCTATCTCCCGGAGGAGCGGCTGATCGCGGACGCGGTGAAGCTCCTCCAGGTGGACACGGGCCTGGTCATCGAGTGCCTGGCCGAACTCGCCGCTCCCCCGGAGGGCGAGGAGGAGCCCGGTGTCGTACGGGAGAAGGTGCCCGGTCCCGACGGCGGTGAGCCGGTGACGGCGGTCTATCTGGTGCCCTTCCACCGCGCCGAACTATCCCTATCCGCACAGCTGTTGCGCCTGCTGCGCACGGACGAGGACCGGATGCCCGGCTTCCGGGACGTGGCCTGGGACAAGGCGCTGACCTGGCTCAAGGGGCGTACGGGCGCGGAGTTGGCGCCCGAGCAGGAGGAGGCCGTGCGGCTGGCGCTGACCAGGAAGGTCGCCGTGCTCACCGGAGGCCCCGGCTGCGGCAAGTCGTTCACGGTCCGCTCGATCGTGGAACTGGCGCGCGCCAGGCGGGCGAAGGTCGTCCTCGCCGCGCCCACGGGCCGCGCGGCCAAGCGGCTCGCCGAGCTGACGGGCGCCGAGGCCTCGACGGTGCACCGGCTGCTGGAGCTGAGGCCGGGCGGGGACGCGGCGTACGACAAGGACCGGCCGCTGGACGCCGACCTGGTGGTGGTGGACGAGGCGTCCATGCTCGACCTGCTGCTCGCCAACAAGCTGGCCAAGGCGGTGCCGCCGGGCGCCCACCTCCTGTTCGTGGGAGACGTCGACCAACTCCCCAGCGTGGGCGCGGGTGAGGTCCTGCGGGACCTGCTCGCCGAGGGCGGCCCCGTCCCGTCGGTCCGGCTGACCCGGATCTTCCGCCAGGCCCAGCAGTCCGGGGTGGTGACGAACGCGCACCGGATCAACTCCGGGCAGCACCCGGTCACCGACGGTCTGAAGGACTTCTTCCTCTTCGTCGAGGACGACACCGAGGAGACCGGGCGGCTGACGGTGGACGTGGTGGCACGGCGGATTCCGGCCAAGTTCGGGCTCGACCCGCGCCGTGACGTGCAGGTGCTGGCGCCGATGCACCGGGGGCCGGCGGGCGCGGGCACCCTGAACGGCCTGCTCCAGCAGGCGATCACGCCCGCGCGTCCCGAGCTCGCCGAGAAGCGCTTCGGCGGCCGGGTCTTCCGCGTCGGCGACAAGGTCACCCAGATCCGCAACAACTACGAGAAGGGCGAGAACGGTGTCTTCAACGGCACCGTGGGCGTCGTGACCTCGCTCGATCCGGTCGAACAGCGTCTGACGGTGCTGACGGACGAGGACGAGGAGGTGCCGTACGACTTCGACGAACTGGACGAGCTGGCCCACGCGTACGCGGTGACGATCCACCGTTCCCAGGGCAGCGAGTACCCGGCGGTGGTGATCCCGGTCACCACGGGGGCCTGGATGATGCTCCAGCGCAACCTCCTCTACACGGCGGTCACCCGGGCCAAGAAGCTGGTCGTCCTCGTCGGCTCCCGCAAGGCGATCGGCCAGGCCGTCCGCACGGTGTCGGCCGGCCGGCGCTGTACGGCCCTGGCCTTCCGTCTCGGGGGCCGCCCCCTGTCCCACGTGCCCGCTCCGGAGCCGGCCCACCGGCCCTGACCGGCTCCGGCGCACGGTCGGCCTCACCCCTTCGGTCAGGTGCCCCCAAAAAATGATCGATCAAAGGAGTCGTAAAGGTCACACACCACTTCCGGAACCAGGGCGAAGGGGGGCAGGATGAGCAGGTTGGCGGCACTGAGTGCCGCCAATAGGCCCAATGGTCGACCCCGAGTGCACTCTCCAGGGCCAAATGGGGGATGGTAGAGACAGTCAGGGCACCTCGAAGAAGAGGCACAACGTCGGTGAGGGATGACGTGAGCGACAACTCTGTAGTACTGCGGTACGGCGATGGCGAGTACACCTACCCGGTGATCGACAGCAGCGTCGGCGACAAGGGCTTCGACATCGGGAAGCTCCGGGCCCACACCGGGCTGGTGACGCTGGACAGCGGGTACGGCAACACCGCCGCCTACAAATCCGCGATCACCTATCTCGACGGTGAGCAGGGCATCCTCCGGTACCGCGGCTACCCGATCGAGCAGCTGGCCGAGCGCTCCACCTTCCTGGAGGTGGCCTCGCTGCTGATCAACGGCGAACTGCCGAACGTGGACGAGCTCTCCACCTTCAAGAACGAGATCACGCAGCACACCCTGCTGCACGAGGACGTCAAGCGCTTCTTCCAGGGCTTCCCGCGCGACGCGCACCCGATGGCGATGCTGTCGTCGGTGGTCAGCGCCCTGTCGACGTTCTACCAGGACAGCCACAACCCGTTCGACGAGAAGCAGCGGCACCTCTCGACGATCCGCCTGCTCGCCAAGCTTCCGACGATCGCGGCGTACGCCTACAAGAAGTCGATCGGCCATCCCTTCGTCTACCCGCGCAACGACCTCGGGTACGTCGAGAACTTCCTGCGCATGACCTTCTCGGTCCCCGCCCAGGAGTACGAGCTCGACCCGGTCGTCGTCTCCGCGCTCGACAAGCTGCTCATCCTGCACGCGGACCACGAGCAGAACTGTTCGACCTCCACCGTGCGTCTGGTGGGCTCCTCGCAGGCGAACATGTTCGCCTCGATCTCCGCCGGCATCTCCGCCCTCTGGGGACCGCTGCACGGCGGCGCCAACCAGTCCGTGCTGGAGATGCTCGAGGGCATCCAGGCCTCCGGCGGCGACGTCGACTCGTTCATCCGCAAGGTGAAGAACAAGGAGGACGGCGTCCGCCTGATGGGCTTCGGGCACCGCGTCTACAAGAACTTCGACCCCCGGGCGAAGATCATCAAGGCGGCGGCGCACGATGTCCTCTCGGCGCTCGGCAAGTCCGACGAGCTGCTGGACATCGCGCTCAAGCTCGAGGAGCACGCGCTCTCCGACGACTACTTCGTCTCGCGCAGCCTCTACCCGAACGTGGACTTCTACACGGGCCTGATCTACCGCGCCATGGGCTTCCCGACCGAGATGTTCACGGTCCTGTTCGCCCTCGGCCGCCTCCCGGGCTGGATCGCCCAGTGGCACGAGATGATCAAGGAGCCCGGCTCCCGCATCGGCCGTCCGCGCCAGATCTACACGGGTGTCGTCGAGCGCGACTTCGTGCCGGTCGAGGCCCGCTGATCCTCCTCGTACGGGCATAGCCCTACGAAGGGTCCGAAGCCGAAAGAACCCGGCAAAACGGAAAGCGCCCTGCTACCGGTCCCCCCACGGGCCGGCAGTCAGGGCGCTTTCCTTGTCCCGGTGCGGATTCCCCCCACGGGATCCGGCCGGGCGTCTGTGGACAGCGCCTGAATCGCTGCGAGCAAAACGAGCAGAACTCTTCGTGCTACCGCGTGCTCCCGCACGCGCTCCGGTGCGATCTGCCGGGACCCGTACCGACGGGAGGGCCGCTCAAAGCTCCCCGCTGTACGTGCCCCGGCAACGCAGTTCCGGGAACGTCCCCCAAGACATCCCCAGATGTCAGAAACGCCCCCCAAGACGTCTCTGGCATCGCCAACTTAGACTCACGAACCCCTTCGCTGGTTACGTTCACATCACTGTGATCTGTGTCTCTTGCGTATGTCCTGAAGATACGCAAGAGCCCCGATACGGGAATCGGGGGCCAAGCGTAAGGAAGATGCGCGAGCCGTGTGAAGAGCTTATGTGAGGCTCCCGTTGGACTCTAGGGGGACTCTTGCTCCGTCGTCATGAGAATGTCCTGAGTCGAAGGCTGTTCGTCACCACGAACACGGACGAGAAGGCCATCGCGGCCCCCGCGATCATGGGATTGAGGAGTCCGGCCGCGGCGAGCGGCAGCGCCGCCACGTTGTAGGCGAAGGCCCACACCAGGTTTCCCCGGATCGTGGACAGCGTTCTGCGGGACAGCCGGATCGCGTCCGCCGCCACCCGGAGATCCCCGCGGACCAGCGTCAGGTCGCTCGCCTCGATCGCCGCGTCCGTGCCCGTGCCCATCGCGAGGCCGAGGTCGGCGGTGGCGAGCGCCGCGGCGTCGTTCACCCCGTCGCCGACCATCGCCACGGTCCGCCCCTCGCCCTGCAGCCGCCGGACGACGTCGACCTTGTCCTGCGGCAGTACCTCGGCGACCACGTCACCGGGATCGATGCCCACGGCACGCGCCACCGACTCCGCGACCGCCCGGTTGTCACCGGTCAGCAGTACGGGGGTGAGCCCCAGGGCGCGCAGCTCGCGCACGGCCTGCGCGCTGGTCTCCTTCACCGTGTCGGCGACGGTCAGGACGCCGAGCGCCACCCCGTCCCGGGTGACCACGACGGCTGTCCGTCCGTCCGCCTCGGCCGCGGCCTTCGCCCGCGCCAGCTCTCGCGGAAGCGCTCCCTGATCGAGCCGCCCCACCCGGACGTCGTGACCCTCCACGCGCCCGCGCACGCCCAGCCCGGGGGCGCTCTCGAAGTCCCGCACCGCGGGAAGGGCCCCAGCCCGCTCCTGGGCGCCCGCGGCGATCGCACGGGCCACCGGATGCTCGGAGGCGTGTTCCAGGGCGCCTGCGAGCCGCAGGAGCTCCTTCTCGTCGCCGCCCGCGGTGACGTACACCTCGCGCAGCGTCATCCGTCCGGTCGTGACCGTGCCGGTCTTGTCCAGGACGACGGTGTCCACACGGCGGGTGGACTCCAGGACCTCGGGGCCCCGGATGAGGATGCCGAGCTGGGCGCCGCGGCCGGTGCCGACCATCAGGGCGGTCGGGGTGGCCAGGCCGAGCGCGCACGGGCAGGCGATGATCAGCACCGCGACGGCCGCGGTGAAGGCGGCGGCCGTGTCGCCGGTGGCGCCGAGCCAGACCGCGAAGGTGCCGAGCGCGATCAGCAGCACCACCGGTACGAAGATGCCCGAGATCCGGTCGGCGAGCCGCTGCACCTCGGCCTTGCCGTTCTGCGCGTCCTCGACGAGCCGGGCCATCCTGGCGAGCTGGGTGTCGGCTCCGACCCGGGTCGCCTCGACGACGAGGCGGCCCCCGGCGTTCACCGTCGCGCCCGTCACCACCGAGCCCACCGTGACGTCGACCGGCACCGACTCGCCCGTCAGCATGGAGGCGTCCACCGCGGAGGCGCCCTCGACGACGGTGCCGTCCGTGGCGATCTTCTCGCCGGGCCTCACGACGAAACGGTCGCCGGCCGTGAGCCGCTCGACGGGGACGCGCACCTCGCGGCCGTCCCGCAGCACCGCCACGTCCCTGGCGCCCAGTTCCATCAGCGCCCGCAGCGCCGCTCCCGCCCGCCGCTTGGAGCGGGCCTCCAGATAGCGTCCGAGCAGGATGAACGCGACGACCCCCGCGGCGACCTCGAGATAGATCGTCGACGATCCGTCCGTGCGGGAGACGGTGAACTCGAAGCCGTGCCGCATACCGGGCATCCCCGCGTGTCCCCAGAACAAGGCCCACAGGGACCAGCCGAACGCGGCGAGCGTGCCGACCGAGACGAGCGTGTCCATGGTGGCGGCACCGTGCCGGGCGTTGGTGAACGCGGCCCGGTGGAACGGCAGCGCGCCCCAGACGACGACGGGCGCGGCGAGCGTCAGCGAGAGCCACTGCCAGTTGTCGAACTGCAGCGCGGGGACCATCGACATCAGGACGACGGGGAGGGCGAGCAGGGCGGAGACGACGAGCCGCTCGCGCAGGGAGGCGAGTTCGGGGTCCTCGGTGGCGGCGGCGGCCGGTTCCGGCGTGCCTGTCGGTGGCGGTGGGGGTTCCTCGGCCGTGTATCCCGTCTTCACGACGGTGGCGATCAGGTTGGCGACCGGTACCCCCACCGGGTACGAGACCTTCGCCTTCTCCGTCGCGTAGTTGACCGTGGCGGTGACGCCGTCCATGCGGTTGAGCTTCTTCTCCACGCGGGCCGCGCAGGAGGCGCAGGTCATTCCGCCGATCGTGAGTTCGACTTCGGCGGTGACGGGGGTGACGGCGGTCGGGGAGACGGCGGTCGGAGGCGTCTTCGCTATGGGTGACTCGGGTGCTGCGGTGGTCATGGTCCGGCTCCAGGGAATGAGCCGGGCCGTACGGAGCCAGTATCAGCTGGTCGGTACGGCCCGGTGTGGAGAGCTAGGTGGAACTGGGTGTGGCTGGGTGTGACCGGGTGGGGCTGGGCGGAACTGGGTGTGGCTGGCGTGCGTGGTCAGGCCTCGGTGACGAGCTCGAAGCCCGCCTCGTCGACCGCGGCACGCACGGCCTCCTCGTCGAGCGGCGCGACGGACACCACGGTGACCTCGCCCGTCGCGGCCACGGCCTGGACCGAGCTGACCCCGGCGATCCCGGAGATCTCACCGGAGACGGAGCCCTCGCAGTGCCCGCAGCTCATGCCGGTCACCTGGTAGACGGCCGTGGTGGAACCCTGGGTGTCGGTCTGCGTGGTCATGGCGTGCTCCTCGTCGAGGCGTGTGCGGGGTCGCGGGGTGAGCGGGGTGTCCGAGTCGGGTCGCGGCGTGATGCCTGTGGGCCGAAAAGGATCCTGAGATTCCAGGGTTCCCTTCGATGCTCACAAGACTATACCCCTAGGGGGTATTTATCCAAGCAGGGTCCGAGTGGGCGTGGACGGGCCCCGGGGGTGGGGTGCCTCTCGGAGGGTGAGGGATCTGGGGCGATTTGTCCGAACCTTATGGCAGGGAACCGCTGTGTCGCGGTGTTCTGCGTGTCCGCCCGGTCTCCAGGCGCGCCCCGGCGACCGGGCGGCGTGCGCGGGCCGGCCGGGCGGCGCTCCGGAGGGCCGGAGGTCGGGCGGCGCTCCGGAGGGCCGGAGGCCGGGTCAGGGCCGGGTGGCGAGGGTGTCGGGGGAGTCGGGGGTGAGCGCCTTGCCGTCCGTCAGTGGTTCGACGTAGCGGAACAGGACGTTCTTCAGCTCCTGGACGTACGCCGCCCGCTCCGCCCCCTCGTTGGCGAGGATCAGTTCGAGCCCCGCCTTGTAGATGCCCAGGCACACCTGCGCCGTGCGTGTGATGCCGGCGGCGGGCGCGTCGGGCAGGAACGCGGAGAGCAGTCCCTCGACGCGGGAGATCAGGGTCAGGTGCAGTGCGTCGTGGTCCTCGGCGATCCGGCCCGGGATGTCGGGGCCGTGCATCAGGGCGAAGAAGACGGGGTGGTCGCAGTTGAAGGCGACGAAGCGGTCGACCGCGGCGCCGACGGCCTCCTCCAGCGTGGTCGCGGGGGCGACCGGGCCGAGCGCCTCGCCGTAGGTGGCCCGCATCTCGTGCATGAGCCGGTCGCCCAGTTCGATCGCGATGGCTTCCTTGTTCGGGAAGAACTGGTACAGCGTGCCCGGCGAGACGCCGGCCTCCCGGGCGATCGCGTTCGTGCTGGCGGCGGTGTAGCCGGTGGTGCAGAAGACCGAGGCCGCGGCCTCCAGCAGTTGGGCGATCCGGCGTTCGCCGCGGGCCTGCCGCCGGCGTGGACGCTCGTCGTCGACGGTCCGGTCGCCGAGGGTCCGCTCGGCGGCGGTCTGCGCGTCGGCGGTCGGTGCGTCGACGGTCGGTGCGTCGACGGTTTGTGCGTCGGCGGTCTGCGCGTCGGCGGCACGCCGCTTCTCGGGCTTGTCGGGCACGAGTTATCCCCAACTCTCCGAACGTGTTTGACAAACGCGAGCGGTCGCTCGCATTCTGGTGAAACGCGAGCGATCTCTCGTGTTTGTCGATTCTATTGGCGATGACCGACCCATGCTGCCTGAGCGCACGGACGGACGTGGACGCGCGGACAGAGGGTCACGGTGAAGGGGACACCGCGCGATGACCGAAGTCAACAGCGCAGATCAGGACCGGGGCAGGGGCGCGGGGCGCGGGACGGGCGCGCGAGGCCGAGGCGCCGCGGGCGGTGTCCCGCCGGCGGATGAGGCCGCGCTCGCGGGCCACCGTCCCGGGCCGGGTGACACCCCTCGGTCGGACGGCGGCACGCGGACGGGTGGCGGGCCGCGGGTGGGTCACGGCCCATGGGCGGGCGGTGGGCCGCGGGTGGGCGGCTGGACCCGGTTCGTGACCGCGCGGCCCCGGCTGTCCCTGCTCGTCGCACTGCTGCTCACCGCCCTCGCGGTGGTCGCCGGCAGCGGGGTCGCCGACCGGCTGGGCAGCGGCGGCTGGCAGGACCCGACCGCCGAGTCGACGTACGCCACGAAGGCGCTGGAGCGGGAGTTCCCCGCCTCCCAGCCCAATCTGCTGCTCCTGGTCGACTCCGGGCGCGCCGCGGTCGACGATCCCGCAGTCGCGGCCGAGGCGAAGCGGCTGGCGGCACGGCTCGCCACCGAGCCGGGTGTCACGGGAGTCGGTTCGTACTGGGAGTCGGGCGCCCCGGGGCTGCGCGCCGAGGACGGCCACGAGGCACTGATCGCCGCGCGGATCACGGGTGACGAGAAGACGGCGAGCGAGACCCTGGACCGTCTCGCACCCTCCTACCGGGGCACGCACGGCCCGGTCGGGATCAGGGTCGGCGGCCCCGTCGCCGTGCAGCACGAGATGCAGACCACCATCCGGGAGGACCTGACCCGGGCCGAGGTCATCGCCCTGCCGGTGACCCTCGTGCTGCTGGTGATGGTCTTCGGCAGCGCGATCGCCGCGTTGCTGCCGCTGGGTGTCGGCATCGTCGCGATCCTGGGGACGAACGCCGTGCTGCGCGGTCTCACGGAGTTCACCGACGTCTCGGTCTTCGCGATGAACCTCACCACGGCCCTGGGGCTCGGCCTCGCGATCGACTACGCCCTGTTCATCGTCCGCCGGTTCCGCGAGGAGCTGGCGACCGGTGCCGAGCCGGTGACCGCCGTCGGCACCACCCTGCGCACGGCGGGCCGCACGGTCCTCTTCTCCTCCCTCACGGTCGCCGTGTCGCTCGCCGCGATGCTGCTCTTCCCGCAGTACTTCCTGCGGTCCTTCGCCTACGCGGGCATCGCGGTGGTGCTGCTGGCCGCGGCGTCCGCGCTGATCCTGCTCCCGGCGGCCCTGGTGCTGCTCGGGCACCGGGTCAACTCCCTCGACCTGAGGCGCCTGTTCCGGCGCGGCGAGTCGCGTACCTCCGGCGACGGCGCGGCCTGGGGACGGACGGCCTCCCTCGTCATGCGCAGGGCGCCGGTCTTCGCGGTGGCCACCACCGTCGGGCTGATCGTCCTCGGACTGCCCTTCCTGGGCGTGAAGTTCGGCACCGCGGACGACCGGCAGCTGCCCTCGGGCGCGGTGTCCCATGTCGTCCAGCAGCACATCCGGGACGGATTCCCGGGCAGCCCCGGCGGCGGCCTGGAGATCCTCGCGGAGGGCCGGGCCACCGCGGCGCAGTACGCGGCCTACAAGAGCCGTGTCGCCGCTCTCCCCGAAACCCTGCGGGTGGAGGGGCCCTTGGTGAAGGGCGACGCCGCGTACTTCACGGTGCAGCCGAGGGGCGAGGCCGTCGGTGATGGGGCACAGCGTCTGGTGCGTGAACTGCGGGCGACGGATGCCCCGTTCGGCACGGCGGTGACGGGCACGGCGGCGGTCCTGGTCGACTCCAAGCACGCGATAGCCGACCGGCTCCCCTGGGCGGCGGCGTTCATCGCGATCGTCACGCTGCTGCTGGTCTTCCTCCTCACGGGCAGTGTGCTGATCCCGGTCCAGGCGGTGCTGCTCAACGCGCTCAGCCTGACGGCGATGTTCGGCGCGGTGGTCTGGGTCTTCCAGGACGGCCATCTCTCCGGCCTGCTCGGCTTCACCAGCCCGGGATCGATCGAGACGACCCTTCCGGTGCTGATGTTCTGCGTCGCCTTCGGACTGTCGATGGACTACGGCGTCTTCCTCCTCTCCCGCATGAAGGAGGAGTACGACCGCACGGGCGACCACCGGGAGTCGGTCCGCTTCGGTCTCCAGCGCACCGGCGGACTGATCACCGCGGCCGCCGTCATCCTGGCGGTGGTGATGGTCGCGATCGGCACCTCGCGCGTGACCAACACCAAGATGCTGGGGCTGGGCATCGCGCTCGCCGTCCTGATGGACGCGATGGTCGTGCGCAGCCTGCTGGTCCCGGCGGTCATGCGCCTCACCGGGCGCGCGACCTGGTGGGCGCCCGCGCCGCTGCGCCGCTTCCACGACCGGTTCGGGCTCAGCGAGGGCGAGACACCGGAACAGGCGGCCACGAAGGAGGGCGAACCCGGCACTCCGAGCGAGGAGGCGGACGACCGGGACCGGGACAAGGCCGGGGTGCGCGGCTAGCGTTCACCCCTGAAGGTGATCTTCGGGCGGAGGGTGGCACGGATGCGGGCAGTGGTGTTCGAGCGGTACGGGGAGCCGGCCGGGGTCCGTGAGGTGGCGGACCCGGCGCCCGCCGACCACGGAGTGGTGGTGCGGGTCGAGGCCACCGGGCTGTGCCGCAGCGACTGGCACGGCTGGATGGGCCACGACCCGGACATCACCCTGCCCCATGTACCGGGCCACGAACTCGCCGGAGTCGTCGAGGCGGTGGGCGCGCGGGTGGTGGGCTGGCGCGCCGGCGACCGGGTCACCGTCCCGTTCGTCTGCGCCTGCGGGAGCTGTCCCTCCTGCGCGGCGGGCGACCAGCAGGTGTGCGAGCGGCAGACCCAGCCGGGGTTCACGCACTGGGGTTCCTTCGCGCAGTACGTGGCACTGGAGCAGGCCGATGTGAACCTGGTGGCGGTGCCGGACGAGATGTCCTTCTCGACGGCGGCGTCGCTGGGCTGCCGGTTCGCCACGGCGTTCCGCGCGGTGGTCGCGCAGGGCCGGGTGGCCGCGGGGGAGTGGGTCGCGGTGCACGGCTGCGGGGGCGTGGGCCTCTCGGCGGTGATGATCGCGGCGGCGGCCGGGGCACGGGTCGTGGCGGTCGACCTCTCGCCCCGGGCCCTGGAGCTGGCGCGGACGTTCGGGGCGGTGGAGACCGTGGACGCCGCGCGCACCGGGGACACGGCGAACGCGGTGCGTGAGCTGACCGGTGGCGGCGCCCACCTCTCCCTCGACGCGCTGGGCTCCCCGGTCACCTGCGCGGCCTCGGTGAACGGGCTGCGCCGCCGCGGGCGTCACGTCCAGGTCGGTCTGCTGCCCGAGGCCCCCGCCGTTCCGATGGCCCGGGTGATCGGCCTCGAACTGGAACTGCTGGGCAGCCACGGGATGCAGGCGCACGCCTACCCACGGATGCTGGAGCTGGTACGGGCCGGTGTCCTCCGGCCCGACCTCCTGGTCACCTCCACCCTGGCACTGGACGGCGCGCCGGCCGCCCTCGCCGCGATGGGGACGGCGCCCGGGACCGGGGTGACGGTCATCGAGCCGTGGAGCTGAGCGCGTCCGCCGCGGGCGACCAGGACGGACGGTCCACTCGTCGGCGGGGATCGCCCTCGGCGTCTCGGCTGACGATTCCGGGAGCAACGGGATTCGCGGCCGCGCGGGGCGGTGGAGATGGGGTACGGATTTTTGTGTCCCGTCCCGTCCGGTGGAGACCGGGCGGGACGGGACAGGCGCCGGGGGCGGTGGTCGGGACGGGACGGGACAGGCGCCGGGGGCGGTGGTCGGGACGGGACGGGACAGGCGCCGGGGGCGGTGGTCGGGACGGGACGTGAGGCAGGGACGGGACGGGGGCAGAGGGACGTAGGCGGGGACCGCGGGTCGGCGGGTGGGGTCAGTCGGATCTGCGGCCGCGGTTTCCCGGGCGGGAGGCGACCCAGGCGCGGACGGTGTCCGCGTACCAGTAGGGCTTTCCGCTCTCCACGTGGTCAGGAGGGGGCAGCAGCCCGTGTTTGCGATACGACCGCACGGTGTCCGGCTGCACCTTGATGTGCGCCGCGATCTCCTTGTACGACCAGAGCTTTCGGTCGGTCATGAGTGGCACCTCCCTGCGCGCGCCGCGGCGGCGGCCGGGGGCGGCCGTCGGGGGAGCCGGGCGCTGCGCTGGTGATCACAAAGCCTGTGCCCGGTGAACGACACGGCGTGAGCGCAGGGCAGTGCTTGTCGACCGGGTGTGACGCAAGACCCGCGTACACGGGACATGTGTGACAGGAAGGTGGCATTTGTGACACAGGTGACGCAATGGGAGGGAGCGCCGGGTGTTTGCGGGCGGGGCGGGAGCGTTCGTCGCCCCCGCCCCCCCCGGCCCGTCGGCCGCTCTTCCCGGATCCTCGGCCCCGGATTCCCGTCCGCCTACGAGCCCCGCGGATCCCCCGGGGCCGTCAGGCCCCGCACGACCGCAGGAACGCCCGGGTCCGCTGGGCGATCGGCAGCGGCTTGTCCGGCGGGCACGGGTACATGTCCTGCTCGACGATCGCGAAAAGGTCGACGTCGAGCTTCTGCGCGGCGGCGAGCACCGGCTCCAGCGCCGGCACGCCGGACGGCGGCTCGCACATCACGCCCCGGGCGACGGCGGGCCCGAACGGCACCTCGTTCGCCCGCACCTCGGCCAGGATCGACGGATCCACCTGCTTGAGGTGCAGGTACCCGATGCGCTCCCCGTACGTCTCGATGAGCTTGACGCTGTCGCCGCCGCAGTAGGCGTAGTGCCCGGTGTCGAGGCACAGCGACACCAGCGAGGAGTCGGTCGCGTCGAGGAAGCGGGTGACGTTCTCCTCGCTGTCGATGTGCGTGTCGGCATGCGGGTGGACGACGATCCGCAGCCCGTACCGCTCGCGCACCTCATGGGCGAGGCGCTCGGTCTGGGCGGTCAGATCGCGCCACTGCGCGGGCGTGAGGGTGCTGTCCTCCAGCACCTCGCCCGTCTTGTCGTCCCGCCAGAAGGCCGGGATCACGACGAGGTGCTCGGCGCCCATCGCCTGGGTGAGCGCCGCGATGTCGGAGACGTGCGCCCAGGTGGCGTCCCACACCTCCGGCCCGCGGTGCAGCCCGGTGAAGACGGTGCCCGCCGACACGGTGAGCCCGCGCCGCGCGGTCTCCTCCTTGAGGACGGCCGGGTCGGTCGGCAGATAGCCGTAGGGGCCCAGTTCGATCCACTCGTATCCGGACTGGGAGACCTCGTCCAGGAAGCGCTGCCAGGGGACCTGTTGCGGGTCGTCCGGGAACCACACGCCCCAGGAGTCCGGAGCCGAACCGATCCGGATGCGGGACAGTGAGGACTGGGGTGATGTCTGCGGTGACAACGACGTCATGGGCGTCAGCTTCCGACGGCCCCGGTGAGGTGTCAAGGCCTGGTCCGAATGTCTGGACAAACCGTTGACAGGGCGTCCCGCCCAGGGCTAGACCTTGGGGAGGCCGAAGCGAAGGGAACTCGATGGCGTACGACCTGATCACCATGGGACGGATCGGTGTGGACCTGTATCCGTTGCAGACGGGGGTCCCGCTGGCGAGGGTGTCGTCCTTCGGGAAGTTCCTCGGCGGCTCGGCGACGAACGTCGCGGTGGCGGCGGCCCGGCTGGGGCGCGACACGGCGGTGATCACACGCACGGGCGACGATCCGTTCGGTACGTACCTTCACGAGGCGCTGCGCGACTTCGGCGTCGACGACCGCTGGGTCACCCCGGTCGCCGGGCTGCCGACACCGGTCACGTTCTGCGAGGTCTTCCCGCCGGACGACTTCCCCCTGTACTTCTACCGGCAGCCCAAGGCCCCGGATCTTGAGCTCGACGCGCACGACCTCGACCTGGGCGCCGTCCGTGAGGCGCGCATCTTCTGGATGACGGGCACCGGCCTGAGCGAGGAGCCCAGCCGCACGGCGACGCTCGCCGCGCTCGCCCACCGCGCCAGGTCCGGTACGACGGTCTTCGACCTCGACTGGCGTCCGATGTTCTGGAAGGACCCGGACTCCGCGCGACCCTTCTACGCCGAGGCCCTGCGCCACGCCACCGTGGCCGTCGGCAACCTCGACGAGGTCGAGATCGCCACCGGCCAGCGCGAACCGCACGCGGCCGCCCGCGCGCTCCTCGACGCCGGTGTCGAGCTCGCCGTCGTCAAGCAGGGACCCAAGGGAGTCCTGGCCGTCCACCGCGACGGCACGTCCGCCGAGGTCCCGCCCCTCCCGGTGACGGTTCTCAACGGACTCGGTGCCGGTGACGCCTTCGGCGGCTCCCTCTGCCACGGCCTGCTGTCCGGCTGGGACCTGGAGCGGATCATGCGGTACGCGAACGCCGCGGGCGCCATCGTCGCCTCCCGGCTGGAGTGCTCCTCCGCGATGCCGACCCCCGAAGAGGTCGAGGACGCGCTCGCGGCGGGAGCGGTCCGATGAGGGCGGGACGCGTGGGGCACGAGGGCGGCGATCCCTCGGCACACGGCCGACAGGGCGCCCACGACGGCCGCTGCGCCGGTTCCCCGGACATCGACGTGAGCGCGCTCGTCCAGCTGCGGGCCCGCCACCCGGAGGCCATCGCCGAGGCCGCCGCGCGCCGCCCGCGCCGGCCCCTCCTCGACGACACCGGCCGGCTGATGATCGTCGCCGCCGACCACCCGGCCCGCGGGGCGCTCGCCGTCGGCGACCGCAAGTTCGCCATGGCGAGCCGCGCCGACCTGCTGGAGCGGCTCTGCCTCGCCCTCTCCCGCCCCGGCGTCGACGGCGTGCTCGCCACCGCGGACATCCTCGACGACCTGCTGCTGCTCGGGGCCCTGGACCACAAGGTGGTCCTCGGTTCGATGAACCGCGGCGGTCTGGCGGGCGCCTCCTTCGAGCTGGACGACCGCTTCACCGGCCACCGCCCGCGGGACATCGAGCGGTTCGGCTTCGACGCGGGCAAGCTCCTGCTGCGCATCGACTACGACGACCCGGGCTCGCTGCGCACCCTGGAGTCCACCGCCCGCGTGATAGACGAGATGGCGGAGCGTCAGCTCCCGGTCTTCGTGGAACCGTTCCTTTCCCGTCGCCGTGCGGACGGGAAACTGGTCAACGATCTGAGTGCCGACGCCGTGATCAAGTCCATCGCCATCGCCAGTGGCCTGGGCGGCAGCTCGGCGTACACCTGGCTGAAGGTCCCCGTCACCGAGAACCCGGACGACATGGCCCGGGTCATGGAGACCTCCACCCTGCCCGCCGTACTGCTCGGCGGCGACGTCGGCGAGGACCAGGAGGGCGCGTACGAGAAGTGGCGCGGCGCGCTCCAGCTCCCCACCGTGCAGGGCCTGGTCGTGGGCCGTTCGCTGCTGTACCCGGCCGACGGCGATGTGACCGCCGCGGTGGACACCGCCGTAGGACTGTTGTGAGGATCCGATGACGAGCAACGACCTGTACGTCCCCAAGGGCGCCACCGCCGGGGGTCCGTACGCCGTCGACATCGACCCCGAGCGGGCCGGCTGGAGCCACAGCAGCCTGCGCGTGGTGGAGCTGGAGCCGGGAGGTACGCACACCTTCACCACCGGTGACAGCGAGTGGATCGTGCTTCCGCTGAACGGCGCCTGTACGGTGCGCACAGAGGACGAAGAGTTCCAAATCCTGGGTCGGGAAAGCGTGTTCGCGGGGGTAACCGACTTCGCGTACGTGCCCCGAGACACCCGGGCACAGATCGCCTCCGGCGCGGGAGGCCGCTTCGCCCTGGCAGGAGCGAAGTGCGAGCGCCGACTCCCCGCCCGCTACGGCCCCGCGCCGGAGGTTCCCGTCGAAGACCGCGGCAGCGGCGGCTGCGCCCGCCAGGTGCGCAACTTCGCCTCTGCCGACGCCTTCGCCTGCGACAAGCTCATCGCCGTCGAGGTCATCACCCCCGGCGGCAACTGGTCCTCGTATCCGCCGCACAAGCACGACGAGCACCGGCCGGGCGAGGAGAGCGAGCTCGAGGAGATCTACTACTTCGAGATTGACGGCCCGAACGGATTCGGCTATCAGCGCGTATTCCCTTCGCGTGAGGGCGGAACCGACGTCCTCGCCGAGGTCCGCACCGGCGATGCCGTGCTCGTCCCCGACGGCTGGCACGGTCCGTCCATCGCCCAGCCCGGCCACACGATGTACTACCTGAACGTGATGGCCGGACCGGGCGAGGAGAGGGAATGGCGGATCTGCTTCCACCCGGGACACGTAGAAAGCACAGAGGGCTACCGATGACGGATCCGATGACGAAGACGTCAGAGGCGCCGACGACGACCAGGCTGACGGTCGCACAGGCGCTGGTGCGGTTCCTGGCCGCGCAGTACACGGAGCGGGACGGCGAGCGGCGGCGGCTGATCGGCGCCACCTGGGGCATCTTCGGCCACGGCAACGTCGCCGGGATCGGCCAGGCGCTCGTCGAGTACCCGGACGAGATGCCGTACCTCCAGGGCCGCAACGAGCAGTCCATGGTCCACGCGGCGGTCGGCTACGCGCGGCAGAGCAACCGGCTGTCGGCGCACGCCGTGACCACGTCCATCGGTCCCGGCGCGACCAATCTCGTCACGGGCGCCGCGCTCGCGACGATCAACCATCTGCCGGTGCTCCTCCTGCCGGGTGACACCTTCGCGACCCGCCCGGCGGACCCGGTGCTCCAGCAGCTCGAACTCCCGTACGCGGGCGATGTGTCGGTCAACGACTGCCTGCGCCCGGTGTCCAGGTACTTCGACCGGGTGACCCGCCCCGAAGCGCTGATCCCGGCCGCCCTGCAGGCCATGCGCGTGCTCAGCGACCCGGTCGAGACCGGCGCCGTCACACTCGCGCTCCCGCAGGACGTGCAGGCGGAGGCGTACGACTGGCCGGTGGAGTTCTTCGCGGAGCGGACCTGGACGGTGCGGCGCCCGGCGGCCGACGCGGCCGAGCTCGCCGCCGCCGTCTCGGCGGTCCGCGGTGCCCGGCGCCCGCTGATCGTCGCGGGCGGCGGCGTGCACCACAGCCGTGCGGAGGAGGCGCTCGCGGAACTCGCCGCGTCCACCAGGATCCCGGTCGCCTCCACCCAGGCGGGCAAGGGCTCGCTGCGCTGGGACCACCCGCAGGACGTGGGCGGCATCGGCCACACGGGCACCGCGACCGCCGACGAGCTCGCCCGCACGGCCGACCTGGTGATCGGCGTCGGCACCCGCTACACCGACTTCACCACCGCCTCCGGCACGCTTTTCACCGCCCCGGGCGTCCGCTTCCTGAACGTCAACATCGCGCCCTACGACGGCCACAAGCTCTCCGGGATACCGCTGGTCGCCGACGCGCGGGCCGGGATCGAGGCGCTCACCGAGGCGCTGCTGCTGCACGAGCACCGTGCCGAGCCCGGGTACGTCACCGAGTACGAGGACGACAAGGAGCGTTGGGAGTACCGCGTAGACGCGGCGTTCGAGGCCGAGGACATCGACCTGCGGCCCACGCAGCCACAGGTCCTCGGTGTCCTGGACGAGCTGGTCACCGACGACGACATCCTGATCAACGCGGCCGGTTCGCTCCCCGGTGACCTGCACAAACTGTGGCGGGCGCGGTCGCGTGACC
Source organism: Streptomyces sp. NPDC057950 (assembly GCF_042887295.1). NCBI lineage: Bacteria > Bacillati > Actinomycetota > Actinomycetes > Kitasatosporales > Streptomycetaceae > Streptomyces > Streptomyces sp. NPDC057950. Next base: position 82,724 of record NZ_JBHVPP010000004.1, on the reverse strand, counting down.
AGTACCACGTCGAGTACGGCTACTCGTGCATGGGCTACGAGATCCCGGCCGCGATCGGCGTCCGGCTCGCGGCACCCGACCGCCCCGTGTGGGCGCTGGTCGGCGACGGCACGTACCTGATGATGCCGACCGAGATCGTCACCGCCGTGCAGGAGGGCGTCGCGATCAAGGTCCTCATCCTGCAGAACCACGGCTACGCGTCGATCGGCGGCCTCTCCGAGTCCGTGGGCGGCGAGCGGTACGGCACCGCGTACCGCTTCCGCTCCGAGGACGGTACGTACACGGGAGCCCCGCTGCCCGTCGATCTCGCCGCCAACGCGGCCAGCCTCGGCATGCGGGTACTGCGCGCGAAGACCGTCCGTGACCTGCGTTCGGCGCTGGCCGAGGCGCGCGCCGCGGACACTCCCACTTGTGTCTACGTGGAGACCAGAACGGCAGACACAGTGTCGGGCGCGCCCCCGGCCCAAGCCTGGTGGGATGTACCCGTGGCCGAGACCGCGACCCGAGTGTCGGCGGTCAAGGCGCGTGAGGAGTACGACCGGCACGTCGCCGCCCGACGCCGCCATCTGTGAAGGAGTTCTTGGCCATGACGAAGACCGTCGACCACTGGATCGGTGGCAAGCCCGTCGCAAACGCCGCGGGCGAGTCGGGTACGTACGGGCCGGTCACCGATCCGGCGACCGGCGCCGTGACCACGCGGGTCGCCTTCGCGACCGTGGAAGAGGTGGACGCCGCGGTCGCCGCGGCGAAGGACGCCTACGCGACCTGGGGCCAGTCCTCGCTGGCGAAGCGGACCACGATCCTCTTCAAGTTCCGGGCGCTGCTGGACGCCAACCGGGACGCGATCGCCGAGCTGATCACCGCCGAGCACGGCAAGGTGCACTCGGACGCGCTCGGTGAGGTCGCGCGCGGCCTGGAGATCGTCGACCTGGCGTGCGGGATCACCGTGCAGCTGAAGGGCGAGCTGTCGACGGAGGTCGCCTCCCGGGTCGACGTGGCCTCGATCCGGCAGCCGCTGGGCGTCGTCGCGGGCATCACGCCGTTCAACTTCCCGGCCATGGTGCCGATGTGGATGTTCCCGATCGCCATCGCGTGCGGCAACACCTTCGTGCTGAAGCCGTCCGAGAAGGACCCGTCGGCCGCCATGAAGCTCGCCGAGCTGCTGGCCGAGGCCGGCCTGCCCGACGGTGTCTTCAACGTGGTGCACGGTGACAAGGTGGCCGTGGACCGGCTCCTGGAGCACCCGGACGTGGCCGCCGTGTCCTTCGTGGGCTCGACGCCGATCGCCCGCTACATCCACACCACCGCCGCCGCGCACCACAAGCGTGTCCAGGCCCTGGGCGGCGCCAAGAACCACATGCTGGTCCTGCCGGACGCCGACCTGGACGCGGCCGCCGACGCCGCGGTCTCGGCCGCGTACGGCTCGGCCGGTGAGCGCTGCATGGCGATCTCCGCGGTCGTCGCGGTGGGCGCGATCGGCGACGAGCTGGTCGCCAAGATCCGCGAGCGCGCCGAGAAGATCAAGATCGGTCCGGGCAACGACCCGGCCTCCGAGATGGGCCCGCTGATCACGGCGGCGCACCGCGACAAGGTGGCGTCCTACGTCCACGGCGCGGCGGCGCAGGGCTCCGAGGTCGTCCTCGACGGCACCGGCTACACCGTGGAGGGCCACGAGGACGGCCACTGGATCGGCCTCTCGCTGCTCGACAAGGTGCCCACGACCGCGGACGCGTACCGGGACGAGATCTTCGGCCCGGTGCTGTGCGTGCTGCGCGTGGAGACGTACGAGGAGGGCGTCGCCCTCATCAACGCCTCGCCGTTCGGCAACGGCACCGCGATCTTCACCCGGGACGGCGGCGCGGCCCGCCGGTTCCAGCTGGAGATCGAGGCGGGCATGGTCGGCGTGAACGTGCCGATCCCGGTGCCCGTCGGCTACCACTCCTTCGGCGGCTGGAAGGACTCCCTCTTCGGGGACCACCACATCTACGGCAACGACGGCACGCACTTCTACACCCGCGGCAAGGTCGTCACGACCCGCTGGCCGGACCCGTCGGAGGCGCCCTCCGGCGTCGACCTGGGCTTCCCGCGCAACCACTGAGGCCGTACGGCCACTGGTGCCCCGCCCCTCGCACGAGGGGCGGGGCACCGTCGTGTCCGGCCCGCCCCGGAGGTTCCGGAGTGCGGACCAATCCTGGTCAATTTCGATGCCTCGACTGCGGTTCTCGCCATGCGGTGATGAAACGGGTACCGCAGGCAGATTGGTGGTGTGTCCTTTGAAAGCAAGGTCACACTCCAGTGGGTATTGATGATTGACACGGAAAAGTGGCAAGACCTGGGAAAACGATGCGGTGTGCACCACTCCGCTACTGCGAATTCCGAAGGTAAACGGCCATTGACGCAACGGTTTCCGTCAAGGTTCCATCAACGCGGGAGCGGACGACGAGACGAACGACACGAGCCGCCGGAGGCGATAGCGCTCCCGCCCGAACCACCTGACGCACGAGTCGATCGGAACCGCTCCATGACCGACACGCTCCGCCCTGTCGAGACCGCTGCCCCGGACACCGCCTCCACGGCCTCCGACAGCCCCCAGAAGCTCAAGCGCTCCATCGGCATCGTCGGAGGCACCCTGCTCACGCTCTCCTGCGTGACACCCGCCTCCACGCTCTTCGTGGTCGTGCCCGACCTGTTCTCGTCCCTCGGCACCGCGACCGCGCTCACCATCGCGATCGGCTCACTGCTCTGTATCGCCGTGGCGTTCTGCTACTCGGAGCTGGGCACCCTCATCCCCAGCGCGGGCGGCGAGTACGCCATGGTCTCCACACTGGCCGGCCGCCTCGCGGGCTGGCTGGTCTTCGTGCTCTCCCTGCTCGTCGTCATGATCGTGCCCCCGGTGATCGCGATGGGCACCGCGGACTACCTGGCGCCGATCGTGCACCTCAACCCGTCGATGGCGGGCGCGGGCGTGATGCTCCTGGCCACCCTCGCGGGCCTGCTCGACCTGCGGGCCAACGCCTGGATCACCGGTGTCTTCCTGGTCCTGGAGGTCATCGCGGCGGCCGTGGTGGCCGTCCTGGGCTTCGCGCACAGCGAGCGCGGCGCCGGCAGCCTGGTCTCGATGCAGGTCGCGGGCTCCGGCGGCCACACGGACACCGTGACGGCCATGCTGGTGGTCTCCGGACTCGCCATCGCCCTCTTCATCACCCAGGGCTTCTCGACCGCGGTCTACCTCTCCGAGGAACTGGAGAACCCGCGCCGCAACGTGGCCCGTACGGTCCTGGCCACCCTCGCCATCTCGTCCGTGATCATCCTGGTCCCGGTCGTCGCGATCACCATGGGCGCCCCGGACCTCTCGGCCCTCACCGGCGGTGACATCAGCACCATGGTCACCGCCTGGTCCAACTCCGCCGTCGGTACCTTCGTCAGCCTCTGCGTCGCCCTCGCGATCATCAACGCGGGCATCGTCATGGTCATCCAGAACTCCCGGGTGCTGTTCGCCTCGGCCCGCGACAAGGCATGGCCCGGACCGGTCAACAAGGGCCTCTCCCGGCTCGGCCGTTTCGGCTCCCCGTGGGTCGCCACCCTCCTCGTCGGCGTCCCGGGCGCCGCCCTCTGCTTCGTCAACCTGGACACGCTGTACGGCGTCACGGGCGTGTCCGTGACGGCCATGTACCTGCTCGTGGCGGTCGCCGCGCTGCTCGCCCGGCGCGGCAGCCACGCCCACACCCCCGCCTGGCGCATGCCGCTGTGGCCCGCCGTGCCGGTCCTGCTGATCGCCGTCCTCGCCTACATCCTCAGTCAACAGGAGACGGTCTACCTCGTGTGGACCGGCGGCATCACGGCCGTCGCCACCCTCTACTGGGCCTTCTACCTGCGACCCCGCCGCGAGACCCGCTGGCTGGTGTCGATCCCCGAGGACATGCGGGCCTGACCCTCGACCGAAGTCCCACGTCACCACCGTGCACGTCCCGTCGTCCTCGCCACCCGCACCGCGGTAGGTGGCGAGGGCGACGTCGTTCCCGGTGTCGGCGTGGTCGAAGAGGTGCTCGTCCGCCACGAGTTGCGACGGAGGTGGCGCGGCGAACCTCCATGGGGCGTTCGTACCACGGGCGCGGTACGCCGGAGCCGACGTCTACTCCCGCAGGAGGGGCGAGGGTTCCGACCGGCGGCGGCATCGGTTGTCGGCGGCGGCCCGTACCGTTGACACATGGATCTTCGACTGCCCCGACTGCGTGGGCCCGCACCGCGGACACGGCGCCGGTGGGCGACCGCGGCGGCCGCCGTCGTCGTGCTCGCCGGCGCCGGTACGTGGACGGCTGTGGCCTCGGACGACGGGCCGGCCGTCCACCGCTCCGACCGCGTCATGGCCATGGGCGGCGGGGTGCGCGTCGACACCTCGTACTTCACCGCGGGCTCCGGCCGCCGCCCCGCCGTGCTGATCGGGCACGGCTTCGGCGGCAGCAAGGACGACGTCCGGCCGGAGGCCGAGAAGCTCGCCCGCGACGGGTACGCGGTGCTCACCTGGTCGGCGCGCGGCTTCGGCCGGTCCAGCGGCAGGATCGGGCTGAACGACCCCGAGGGCGAGGTCGCCGACGTCTCGAAGCTCATCGACTGGCTCGCCGCCCGCCCGGAGGTCCGGCTCGACAAGGCCGGCGACCCGCGCGTGGGCGTCACCGGTGCCTCGTACGGCGGGGCGGTCTCGCTGCTGGCCGCCGGACACGACCCGCGGGTCGACGCGATCGCCCCGTCGATCACGTACTGGAATCTGGCGGACGCCCTCTTCCCGAACGGCGTCTTCAAGAAACTCTGGGCCGGCGTCTTCATCAACTCCGGCGGCGGCTGCTCCCACTTCGAGCCCCAGCTGTGCGCCATGTACAACCGGGTCGCGGAGGCCGGGAAGCCGGACGCCGCGGCCCGTGCCCTGCTCGAGGCCCGCTCCCCGTCCGCCGTCGCCGACCGCATCAAGGTCCCCACGCTGATCACGCAAGGGCAGACCGACTCCCTCTTCCCGCTCGGCCAGGCCGACGCCATGGCCAAGGCGATCCGCGCCAACGGCGCGCCCGTGGACGTCGACTGGATCGCGGGCGGGCACGACGGCGGGGACCTGGAGACCGGCCGGGTCGAGGCCCGCGTCGGTTCCTGGTTCGACCGCTATCTGAAGGACGACAAGAAGGCCGACACCGGCCCCGCGTTCCGCGTCACCCGCACCGGGGGCATCGACTCCACCGACGGCGCGGTGCAGCTCAAGGGCGCGAGCGCGGACGCGTACCCCGGCCTGGAGAGCACCGAGCACACGGTCCGGCTCGGCACCGGCAGGAAACAGAGCTTCCAGAACCCGGCCGGCGCGAGTCCACCCGCGATCTCCGCCCTCCCCGGCCTCGGCGGCGCCGGTGGCCTCTCCCAGCTCTCCTCCCTCGGCGTCGGCGTCTCCCTCGACTTCCCGGGCCAGTACGCGCGGTTCGACTCCGCGCCCGTCCGCACCGGCCTGCGCGTCACGGGATCGCCGACCGTGAAGATCCACGTCACGTCCACCACCGACGACGCCGTCCTCTTCGGGAAGGTGTACGACGTCGGGCCGGGCGGCGCCCAGCCGGTGCTGCCGGCCCAGCTGGTGGCCCCGCTGCGGGTGACGGGAGCCAGGACGGGCAAGGACGTCACGATCGTCCTGCCCGCGATCGACCACGAGATCCAGAAGGGCCACCGGCTGCGGCTGGTCCTCGCCTCGACCGACCTCGGCTACGCCTCACCGGCCGCCCCGGCGACGTACACCGTCTCCCTCAGGAGCGACCTGAAGGTCCCGACGGCGCCCGGTGTGCGGACCGCCGCGGCGCCCCTGCCCTCGTGGGTGTGGTGGCTGCCGCTGGCCGGAGTGCTGGTCGCCCTGGCGCTCCTGCTGACCGGCCGCCGCCGCATGACGCCCGGGGTGCCGGACCCCGCCCTCGCCGAAGTCCCGCTCCAGATCACCGGCCTGAGCAAGCGGTACGCGAAGTCCGCGGACCGGTACGCGGTACGCGACCTGTCGTTCCGCGTCGAAAGAGGCCAGGTCCTGGGCCTCCTGGGGCCGAACGGCGCGGGCAAGACGACGACCCTGCGCATGCTCATGGGCCTGATCAAGCCCGACGGCGGCGAGATCCGCGTCTTCGGCCACGCGATCCGGCCGGGCGCTCCGGTCCTCTCCCGGGTCGGCGCCTTCGTCGAGGGCGCCGGCTTCCTGCCGCACCTCTCGGGCCGCGAGAACCTGGAGCTGTACTGGCGGGCGACGGGCCGTCCGCCCGAGGACGCCCACCTGGCGGAGGCACTGGAGATCGCGGGCCTGGGCGACGCGCTGGCCCGCGCGGTCCGCACGTACTCCCAGGGCATGCGCCAGCGCCTCGCCATCGCCCAGGCCATGCTCGGCATGCCGGACCTCCTGATCCTGGACGAACCGACCAACGGCCTGGACCCGCCCCAGATCCGGGAGATGCGCGAAGTCATGATCCGCTACGCCGCGGCGGGCCGCACGGTCATCGTCTCCAGCCATCTGCTGGCCGAGGTCGAGCAGTCCTGCACCCACCTGGTGGTCATGGACCGCGGGCGGCTGGTGCAGGCGGGTCCGGTGAGCGAGATCGTCGGCTCCGGCGACACCCTCCTCGTCGGCACCGGTTCCCCCGTGGACGGCCCGGTCGTCGAGAAGGTCGGCGCGCTGCCGGGCGTCGCCTCGGCCGTCGTCGCCGAGGGCGGGCTGCTGATCCGCCTCGACGCGGACGGCAGCGCGGAACGCCTGGTCGTGGAGCTCGTACGGCTCGAGGTTCCGGTCGCGTCGGTGGGCCCGCACCGACGCCTGGAAGACGCCTTCCTCACCCTGATCGGAGGTGCCGCATGAGCACGCTCACCGAGCGGGCCGAGACCGCGGACGGCTACCGCCCGCGGCACACGCTGCCCCTGCGGGTCGAGCTGCTGCGGCAGCTCAAGCGCCGCCGCACCCTCGTCATGGGGGCGATCCTGGCGCTGCTGCCCTTCGTGCTCGTCGTCGCGTTCGCGATCGGCGGCGGGCCCGGCTCACGCAACGGGCAGGTCACGCTGATGGACACGGCGACGGCGTCGGGCGCGAACTTCGCCGCGGTGAACCTGTTCGTGTCCGCCGGCTTCCTTCTGGTCATCCCGGTCGCGCTGTTCTGCGGGGACACCATCGCCTCCGAGGCGAGCTGGTCCTCACTGCGCTATCTGCTGGCGGCCCCGGTGCCCCGGACCCGGCTCCTGTGGTCCAAGCTCACCGTCGCGCTGGGCCTCAGCCTCGCCGCGATGGTGCTGCTGCCGGTCGTCGCGCTGGCGGTGGGCACCGCGGCCTACGGCTGGGGCCCGCTGGAGATCCCCACCGGCGGCGCGCTGTCCACGGGCACCGCGACCCAGCGGCTCCTGGTGGTCATCGCGTACGTCTTCGTGTCCCAACTGGTCACGGCGGCGCTCGCGTTCTGGCTGTCGACCCGGACGGACGCGCCGCTGGGCGCGGTCGGCGGCGCGGTCGGCCTGACCATCGTGGGCAACGTCCTGGACGCCGTCACCGCCCTCGGCCACTGGCGCGACTTCCTCCCCGCGCACTGGCAGTTCGCGTGGGCCGACGCCGTCCAGCCGCAACTGGAGTGGGCGGGCATGATCAAGGGCACGGCGATTTCGGTAACGTACGCGCTTGTCCTGTTCGCCCTGGCCTTCCGGGGTTTCCGGCGCAAGGACATCGTGTCGTAGATCTCCGGAGCGTCACCTACCGGTCTCGACGGCCGCCCTTCGTGGCCGCTTCGAGATCCATCCGCAACGCTCCATGGCGCACGCCGTAGCCCCCTCGGACGTCACAGTCACAGACATCGGCCCAGTACACGGGCCGGCGGGCGACTCACCGAGGGGGCACGGATGGGGAACGACCACATACGGCGACCGTGGCAGACGGTACGTCCGGGACGGCCCGAACACCCGGGGCGGCCCGGACGCGCCGGGTGGCCGGAACACCTCGATCGGCCGGAACACCTCGATCGGCAGGAACACCCCGGGCGGCAGGAACACCCCAAGCGGTCGGAACGCCCCGGGCGACCGAGGCGACCCCGCGGCACCCTGCTCACCCTCGTCCTCGCGGGTGGCCTGCTGCTCACCGGCTGCAGCGGGAGCGACGGCGGACACAGCTCCGCGGACGGCGCGGCGCGCGGGTCCGGCGGATACGCGGGCCCGATGCCCGCCCCGGACCGGACCTCGGGCTCCGGCCAGGGCGGGCCGGACGGCGAACAGACGGGTGACGCGCGGAGGGATGTCGCGCCGTCCCCCGACCACCTCTCCACCTTCGCCCTCGACGTCGACACCGCCTCCTACGGCTACGCCCGCCGAGCCCTTGACGACGGGCGGCTGCCCGACCCCGCCACCGTCCGTCCGGAGGAGTTCGTCAACAGCTTCCGCCAGGACTACCGGCGCCCCGACGGCAACGGCTTCTCCGTCACCGTCGACGGCGCCCGCACCCGGGACGAGGACTGGTCACTGGTCCGCGTCGGTCTCGCCACCCGCACGGCCGCCCGGGACGGCGAACGCCCGCCCGCCGCCCTCACCTTCGTCATCGACGTCTCCGGCTCCATGGGCGAACCCGGCCGGCTCGACCTCGCCAAGGACTCCCTCGGCGTGATGACGGACCGGCTGCGCGACGACGACTCGGTCGCCCTGGTCACCTTCAGCGACGAGGCCGAGACCGTGCTGCCGATGACCCGCCTCGGCCACCACCGCGGCCGCGTCCACGACGCGGTCGACGGGCTCGAACCGACGGAGTCGACCAACCTCGGCGCGGGGGTGCGCACCGGGTACGCCACGGCCGTCGAGGGCCTGCGCAAGGGCGCCACCAACCGTGTCGTCCTGATCTCGGACGCCCTCGCCAACACCGGGGAGACCGACGCGGACACCATCCTGGAACGCATCTCCGGCGCCCGCCGCGAGCACGGCATCACCCTCTTCGGCGTCGGTGTGGGCAGCGAGTACGGCGACGCCCTCATGGAGCGCCTCGCCGACAAGGGCGACGGCCACACGACGTACGTCTCGAACGACGACGACGCCCGCAAGGTCTTCTGCGAGCAACTCCCCGAGAACATCGACCTCACGGCCCGCGACGCCAAGGCGCAGGTCGCCTTCGACCCGGGGACCGTACGGCAGTTCCGGCTCATCGGGTACGACGACCGTCAGGTGGCCGACCAGGACTTCCGGGACGACCGGGTGGACGGCGGCGAGATCGGGCCCGGCCACACGGTCACCGCGCTCTACGCCGTCCGCACCCGGCCCGGCGCCTCCGGGCACCTCGCCACCGCGAGCGTGCGCTGGCTCGACCCCCGCACCCGCGCCCCGCACGAGGAGTCCGGCCAGCTGGAGACCGGATCCCTCGACGACGACCTGTGGACCTCCGCACCCCGCCTCCAGGTCGACGCGGTGGCCGCGTACTTCGCCGACGCCCTGCGCACCGGCGGCGACCACGGGAGCGCGCTGCCGGGCGCGCTCCCGCTGTCCGAACTCGCGCGCCGGGCCCGTACGGTGGCGTCCGCCGCCGAGGACGGGGCGGTGCGCGACCTCGCCGACTCGGTCGAGCGGGCGAGCCGACTGGCGGGCTGACGTCGCGGACCGGCGACCCGGTCCGCGGCTCCAGGGCTCCACGGCTCCACTGCTCCACGGCTCCACTGCTCCACGGCCTCGCTGCCTCCCGGCCTCACGTGTCCGCAGCCATTGAACTTCCCTTACGAATCGGTAAGTTGACTCGCGAGTAGGCATGAGCCCCGCGACCTGGTGGAGCCGTCATGGGCGTACGCAAGGATCTGAGACGGGCACGACGGCGGGGCGACCTGGCGGCCCGCGCCGGGACCGAGCTGATCAGGGACGCGAGCGGTGCGGTGCGCGAGGTGCGCACCACCCCGCTCGCGCCGCGGCCCACCACCGGCAGCCTGGCCGACCTGCCCCTCACCAACGCGGCCGAGGCCCCGGACGCCGTGGTCCTGCGCCGCAGGGAGGGCACCACCTGGCGCCCGGTCACCGCGGCGGCCTTCGCCCGGGAAGTCGCCGACACCGCCAAGGGGCTGATCGCCGCGGGCCTCGAACCCGGCGGCCCGGTAGCGCTGATGTCCCGTACCCGCTACGAATGGACGGTCCTCGACTTCGCGATCTGGGCGGCCGGCGGCCTCACCGTCCCGGTCTACGCGACCTCCTCCGCCGAGCAGGTGGATTGGATCGTCAGGGACTCGGGCGCACGGCTCGTGGTCGTCGAGACGGCCGAGAACGCGGACACCGTCGCCACCGGCACCGCCCGGCACCCCGAACCCCCGGACGTACGACGGCTGGACGCCGACGCGATGGCCGAACTCGTGACCCAGGGACGGCACATCTCCGACGAGGAACTCACCCAGCGCCGCACCGCGCTCACCCCGGACACGGTCGCGACGATCTGCTACACCTCCGGCACCACCGGCCGGCCGAAGGGCTGCGTCCTCACGCACGCCAACCTGCACGCCGAGGCCGCCAACACGGTCGAGCTGCTGCACCCGATCTTCAAGGAACTCACCGGCCAGACCGCCTCGACCCTGCTCTTCCTCCCGCTCGCCCACGTCCTGGGCCGCACCCTCCAGATCGCCTGTCTGACGGCACGGATCGAACTGGGCCACTGCCCCGGCATCAAGCCGGACGAACTCCGCCCCGCGCTGAAGCAGTTCCGCCCCACCTTCCTCGTCGGTGTGCCCCATCTCTTCGAGAAGATCCACGACACGGGGCGGGCGACCGCGGAGAGGATCGGCCGCGGGGCCTCCTTCGACCGCGCCGACCGCGTCGGCGTCCGCTTCGGACAGGCCCGCCTGGACAAGTTCCTGGGGACGGGCAAGGGCCCCCGCCCCGGCCTGTACGCGGCCTGGGCGCTGTACGACCTGCTGGTCTACCGCCGTATCCGCAGGGAACTCGGCGGCCGCGTGCGCTACGCCATCAGCGGCGGCGCCCCGCTCGACCGCGACCTCAATCTCTTCTTCCACGCCGCCGGTGTCATCGTCTACGAGGGGTACGGCCTGACGGAGACCACGGCCGCGGCGACGATCGTGCCGCCGTTGCGTCCCCGCCCCGGCACGGTCGGCGTCCCGGTCCCGGGCACCGCGGTCCGTATCGCCGACGACGGCGAGATCCTCGTCAAGGGCCCTGTCGTCTTCGACTCCTACTGGAACAACCCGGCCGCGACCGACGCCGTCCTGCGGGACGACTGGTTCGCGACCGGCGACCTCGGAGCCCTCGACGAGGACGGCTACCTCACCGTCACCGGCCGCAAGAAGGACCTTCTCGTCACCTCGGGCGGCAAGAACGTCTCCCCCGCCGTCCTGGAGGACCGGCTGCGCGGCCGTCCGCCCGTCGGCCAGTGTGTCGTCGTCGGCGACAACCGTCCCTTCGTCGCCGCCCTGATCAGCCTCGACCCCGACGCCGTCACCCACTGGCTCGCCGTCCGCGGACGGCCCGCCGGCACCCCGCTGTCCGAACTCGTGAGAGACCCCCTGCTGCGCGCCGACGTCCAAAGGGCCGTGGACCACGCGAACGAGGCGGTCTCGCGTGCCGAGTCCATCCGCGCCTTCGCCCTGGTGGCGGACGGGTTCACCGAGGACAACGGGCTGCTCACGCCGTCCCTGAAGGTCAGGCGCCATGCGGTGGCGACCGCCTACGCGGCCGAGATCGAGGCGCTGTACGGGACCTGAACACGCGAAGAGCGGGCCGTCGAGATGCTCGACGGCCCGCTCCGCGGGGTACGGGGATCAGCCGTTGTTGGCGCCGTTGCCCGAGAGGACCGGGATCTGGTCCAGGATGTGCGACAGCGGCTCGTCGCCCTTGGCCTGGGTCGAGTTCTCGACGCACTGCTGGTTCTGCGGGGCCGAAAGGATCGGGACGTCCTGCACGGCGATCGGGATCAAGCCGACGAGCGAACCGGCGTTGACCTTCGCGGGCAGGCCGATGCACGGCTTGTTCAGCGAACCCTGGACCAGCGAGAGCTGCGGGCTCATGGCACCGAACGTGGCGGAGTTGCCGAACGACTGGGTAGCCCCGTTGCCGCTGACCGAGGTGGTGCCACCGTCGTCACCGATCGCCAGGGCCTGAGGGGCGGCCGTGGCCGAGATGCCGGCGACGGAAGCGGCGATAGCGGCGGTTGCCCACAGCTTCTTCATGTTCGTTCCCTTCGAAAAGCGGACTCCTGGGGGAGGAGCTGCATGATCATCAACTGGGGGAACTGTGAAGGGGTTTCGGGTTGTGCCCCATTCGGCGCAGCGCCCGGGGAGCTCGATTCGCCATGTGTACGCCGGTGAGCTCCCTCGAAAGAAGACGCCATGGCCGGAGCGGGGCGCACCGTGCCGCCGGGAAAAAGAATTCGCCCGAGGAGCTGAAAGGCCGAAGAGATGGAGAGACGGAGAGGTGAAGAGCCGGAGGGGTGAAGAGCAGAAAAGGCGAAAAGTCGAAAAGGGGAATGCGTGAAGAACCGAACGGCAGAAGACCCGAACGCATGACGAGCCGAATGTGTGAAGAATCCGAAGGGCCGGAGAAACGCCGACGGGCCGCCGGATGTCCGGCGGCCCGCTGACGGGAACTCAGGAAGTGGACTACCTGTTGCCCACACCGTTGCCCGAGAGCACCGGGATGTCGTCGAGGATGTGCGACAGCGGCTCGTCGCCCTTGGCCTGGGTCGAGTTCTCGACGCACTGCTGGTTCTGCGGGGCCGAGAGGATCGGGACGTCCTGGACGGCGATCGGCACGGCGCCGATGAGCGAGCCGAGGTTCGCCTTGGCCGGCAGACCGATGCAGGGCTTGTTCAGCGAGCCCTGGATGAGCGCCATCTGCGGGCTCATGTTGCCGAACGTCGCCGAGTTGCCGTACGACTGAGTGGCACCGTTACCGCTGGTGGACGTCGTGCCACCGTCGTTTCCGATGGCCAGCGCCTGCGGCGCGGCCGCGGCGGAAACGCCGACGACGGAAGCGGCGACCGCGGCGGCGGCCATAACCTTCTTGATCACTAGCTAGTCCCTTCTGGAGAAACCCCGTCCACCGGAGCGCACTGGTCAACTGCGGCGGACGACCTTGGTTGCTCCCATTCACTCCGATGGCGCACATCGAGGAGGGTCTCCGGGCTCGCGCGCGCCGGGGATTCCCGCGCATCCCCGGCCGCTGAACGGGCCAACCGGGTGAATCACCGAAACCAATGCGGGGCCGCCGGGTTGATGCCAGGGCAGGAACACGTGTCTCTGCCAGGAAAGGAACGCGAAATGTTCAAGAAGGCAATGGCCGCGGCGGCGGTCGCCGCTTCCGTCGTCGGTGTCTCGGCGGCGGCCGCGCCCCAGGCGCTTGCCATCGGTGACGACAACGGCACGACCTCCGTCAGCGGGAACGGCGCCACGGAGTCGTTCGGCAACTCGGTGACCGGCGGCAGCATGAGCCCGCAGCTCAGCCTCGCGCAGGGCACGCTGAACAAGCTCTGTGTCGGCCTGCCGGCCAAGGCGAACGCCGGTTCGCTCGTCGGGGTCCTCGTGCCCGTCGCCGTCCAGGACATTCCGGTCCTGTCGGCCCCGCAGAACCAGCAGTGCGCCGAGAACTCGACCCAGGCCAAGGGCGACGAGCCGTTGTCGCACCTGGTGGACGACATCCCGGTCCTGTCGGGCAACGGTGTCGGCAACCACTGACCGTCGCCGCTGAAATCTTCGCCTCGAAGAGGCTCGGGCCGCCCGTCGCGTTCGACGCGGGCGGTCCGCTGCTCTTTCCGGTAATTCAGGGAAGCGTTTCTTCCCTTGTGCGGACTCGGTTCCGACAGGGAAACAGGGCAATTCGAGTGAATTCCCAAACGGCACGCGTTCCGCAGTTTCTTCGGGCGTCCCGGCCTCGTTTACAGCCTGCAGGTCATGAAGCGAGCCGTTCCTGTTGCGCTCGCTCGGCTTCGGCCGTCATAGGGGCATGACCGCAGAGAAGGGAAAGCACGTGAAGCACAAGAAGAGCGCTGCTGTCGTCGCCGGCGCGATCATGGCCCTGGGCATGGCCGCCCCGGCCTTCGCGGACTCCGGTGCCGAGGGCGCCGCCATCGGTTCCCCGGGTGTCCTCTCGGGCAACGTGATCGAGGTCCCCGTGCACGTCCCCGTCAACCTGTGCGGCGACTCGGTCGACGTCATCGGCCTGCTCAACCCGGCCTTCGGCAGCGGCTGCGTCAACCACTGACGCGACAGGACACCAGCCACCCGGCTGTGTCACGGCCGGCCTTGGACCGCCTTTTCCGGTTCCGGGGCCGGCCTTCCTCACTTCTCACTTCTTCACACAGGGAGGACAAGAGATTGCGACAGACCCTGAGCAAGGGAATGGTCATGGCCGCGGCCACGACGAGCATCCTGTCCCTGTACGGCACCCCCGCGTTCGCGGACGCGCAGGCGAACGGCGGAACGGCGGACTCGCCCGGCGTCGGTTCGGGCAACACGCTTCAGGTTCCGGTGAACGTGCCGGTGAACGTCTGCGGTATCACCGTCGACGCGATCGCCGCGCTCAACCCGGCCTTCGGGAGCTCCTGCGCCAACGGCTCGGGTTCGCAGGGACCGCGCGGCGTGACGCACCAGCCCGTCCACCATGTGGGCCGGACCGGCCACGGCGGTGGGCACGTCCACCACGACGGGTCGGGCCACCACAGCGGCATGCCGGGCTCCGGCACCCACGGTTCCGGCACCCACGGTCACGGCTTCCCGGGTTCCGGCACCCACGGTCACGGCTTCCCGGGTACGGGTTTCGACGACTCCGGCCCGCTGGGTCCGGGTTCACACGGCTCCGGCGCCTGGGCGCACGGTGAGACGCACGGTTCGCCAGGCATCGGGTCGGGCAACAACGTGCAGGCCCCGGTGGACATCCCGGTGGACGTCTGCGGCGACTCGGTGAACGTGGTCGGCATCGGCAACCCCGCGTTCGGCAGCGACTGCGAGAACGGCTACGGCGACACCCCGCCGCCTCCCACGACGCCGCCGGTGACCCCGCCACCGCCCACCACCCCGCCGCCGGTGACCCCGCCGGTGACCCCGCCGGTGACACCGCCGGTGACGCCTCCCGTCACTCCGCCGTTGACGCCGCCCGTCACCCCTCCCGGTCCTCCCGCCCTGGCCCAGACGGGCAGTGAGGACGTACTCGGGTTCTCGGCCGCCAGTGCCGCGCTGCTGATCGGCGGCGCCGTCCTGTACCGGCGAGGCCGAGCCACGTCGCGTCGCTAGTACGCGGCACCAGCGGGATGCCCGTACGACGCTTCGGGTGCCGGACGCCTCGCCGTGTCCGGCACCCGAGCTCGTCGTGCGAGCCGGTCCCGGGTCTGTTCCCGGGGCCTCCATGAACAGACCCGGCACCGAGGACCAGAGGTCCCGGCCGGCCGCGGGCGAGCCGTCGGCCACCAAGGCCGGCCCCGCGCCGCTCGTCGACGAGCGGACCGAGCCGTTCGCGGGCCGCCTCCGGACCCGTCGCCCGCGACGCGACGTTCGGCCTCCGGCGCCGCCTCGCCGCCCCACCGCCTCCAGCCCCAGCCGTACGCCTCCCGTCGACGCGCGGGCCGCGGCGCTCGCGTCATCCATCGGGATGAGCACCGCCGGACGAGATGGACGCGCGGCCACTCGGAGCAACGCCGGGGCGACGCCCATCCCGCTCACGCCGGGCGTGTCCCTCGGACGAAGGTGTGATCCGCGGACGGGAAATTCCGCGGAATCGGCGGCCACGCACATTTCCAGGACCGCTCCGTCGGGCAGCGGCACGGACCTTCCCCTCGACCCGGTCACCCTCGCGGGTGAGCGGTGTGTCGCGAAGGCGACGCCTCTGTTGGCGGAACGGCTACTTGTATGACTGGGTGTCAGTGGAGGAGGAGTAAGAAAGCAGCCGGAGCAGCGGAGAGCGGAGAGAGGAGCAGGCATGGCCCCACAACAGCAATGGTCCCGGAGCGGAAGGCTGGTATTCGTCGCGGTCGGCGTCGTCGCGTCGATCGCCATGGCGCCGGGTCCGGGATACGCCATGGGCGCCGGGGTGGTGCGCGTCGCCGATCCTCCGGCACCGTCACCGACGTCGGTGACACCGCAGGCGCAGACGCCCGTGCCGCCCGCGCCGCCCGTGCCGCCCGCGCCGCCGTCCACGACGGCGGTCGCGCCGCCGCCTCCCACCGCATCCGTGACACCCGCCGTCCCACCCACCTCACCCGTGACGCCGCCGAAACCCGTGACGCCCCCGGCGCCCGCGAAGCCGGCGAAGCCCGTGAAGCCCACGACGGTCACACCGCGCCCGGCCTTCGGGGCCTACCTCGACTACGGCCCGCTGGGCGTGGCCCGGATCGCCCAGCTCAGCCAGTGGCTGGGCGGCACCGAACTGCGCGTCGGGCACACGTACCTGCCGGGCGACCGCTGGAGCAACATCGAGGGACCGCCCGGCTTTCTGGACGTCTGGGCGGGCTGGCGGCGTGAGCGGGCCGACCGGATGCTCGTCCTCAACGTGCCGATGCTGGAGCGCAACGAGGAGAACGTCTCCGACCCGGAGGTGCGGGCGCTGCTGCGGCAGGGCGCCGACGGCGCGTTCGACCGGCACTTCCGCGCGCTCGCCCAGCGGCTGGTCCGACTTAAGGTGCCGGACACCGTCGTCGTGCTCGGCTGGGAGATGAACGGCATCACGTACACCCACCGCTGCGGGCCGGACCCGGAGGCGTGGAAGAAGTACTGGAACAGGATCGTCACCGTCATGCGGTCGGTCCCGGGCCAGAAATTGCGGTTCGACTTCACCCCGAGCCGCGGCCTGGACGCCGTTCCCTGGACACAGTGCTATCCCGGGGACGACACGGTCGACATCATCGGCATGGACTCCTACGACCAGCCGAGCGGACTGTCGTTCGACGAAGAGGTGAAGGAGCCGTACGGCCTTCAGGAACACGTGGACTTCGCCAAAGCCCACGGCAAGCCCATCTCGTACCCCGAATGGGGACTCTTCCGCAACGGTGACAACGCGGCGTACATGAAGCGCATGCTCGCGTGGATGGACGACCACCGGCCCCTGTACAACACGCTGACCGACTACTGTCCGCACGGCGTGTGGCAATGCGCGGACAACCCGAAGGCGTCCCAGGTCTACCGCGAGGTGCTCTCGGGCCACATCGGCCCGGCATCGGAGCCGGTGCCGACACCGGTGCCGTCCGTGCCCAAGCCGGTGCCCAAGCCGGTGCCGACACCCGTGCCCGAGCCAGTGCCGACGTCCGTGCACCCTCCCAACTGTTCGCCGGTGGAACTGGGTGACTGGGTGGAGCACTGGCTCGGAGGGAAGCTCTGCCTCCGCTTCGACTGGTGGTCGCGCAACCGGTGACCGGGCCGTGTGACCGGGCCATGTGACCGAGATCGGCACGCCGTGATCGGCACGCCGTGACCGGGACATCGTGACCGGGACATCGTGACCGGGACATCGTGGTGGCGGGGGGCCGTTCACGGCCCGTCGCCACCACGCTCCCTCCAGCGCCGCACCAGTTCCTTGCCCCGGCTGCGCGCGACGACGTCGCAGACCACCGCCGACAGCAGCGGCGCCGTACGCCGCCGGGCGAGCAGCAGCCGTTGGTTGACGACCGGGTAGGGGCGCCAGTGGTACTTGTAGGGCTCGTCGCCGCGCAGCAGGCTCAGTGCCCCGCGGCGTTCCCCCTCGGTGTGCCGGGCGCAGGCGTCCAGCAGTATCACGGCGACATCGGCCTTCCGCTCGCGCAGATCCGGATGGGCCCCGTAGAGGTAGCCGCCCGCCAGCCGCGGGGACAGCAGGGTGAGGTCCACCGCCATCACGGTGCCGTCGAGCCGGAACTCGGTGACCACCGCGTCCCCGGAGCTCACCATCGGTCCGACCGACCGGACCAGGTGTTCGGCGAACCGTTCCTGGAGGTGCTCGGACGTCACCTTCCGCCCCTGCCACTGCAGTCGGTGCAGTTCCAGCAGGCGGCGCAGTGCCGTGTCCACCTCACCGGCCGGTACGATCCGGCGCTCGATGCCCAGTGCGGCGAGCTTGCGCAGCTTGGCCCGCACGCGCTGGGCCTTCGAGGAGGGCAGCCGGCCCACCAGTTCGTCCATCGAGAGGGCGGGCAGTTCCAGACAGAGCGAGTCGCGCACCCGGCGCCGCGGTCCGTGCCAGCGCTCGTAGACCCGCTCCACCGCGCCGCCGGGCCGTACCTCGCGGAAGTCGATCACCGCGCTGCGGGCGGCCAGGGACAGTCCCTCGGCGAGAGTCGCCGCCGCGCGGTCGGCGTACTCGTCGTCGATGAGGACGTCGCCGTAGTCGGAGATGGCCCCGCCGAGGGGGACCAGCGCGGGCAGCGGACGGCGTACGCGCATCAGGGGCGCGACCGCGCGGAGCTCGTCGCCCTCACGGACCAGGACCAGACGCAGGCGGCCGGGGGTGCCGTACGACAGCCACCAGGAGTACAGCCAGGCGTGGTTCTGGAACGGGGTGGCGGTGGCGCACCGGCCGTACAGGCGTCCCCAGGCGGGTGCCAGGGCGGCGAACTCCCGCTCCTCGGTGATGATCTCGGCCCGCAGGGCGCCGGCGGGCCCGGCCCGCAGAGCGCCGTTCACAGCTGTCCCCGCGCGTCGGCGGCGGACGCCGGGTTCGGTACGCAGGCCGTTCGCGCCGATTCCGTGCCCCGCCGCGGACGCACCAGCAGGACCAGACCGCCCAGCAGCCCCCCGGCACTCGCGCCGACCAGACCGGTCACCTTCGGCGACGGCGAGGAGGGGGCGGTCGGCTTCATCGCCGGGGAGAACTGTAGGAGTTCGACGTGGGTACTGGCACGGGTGGCGTTGGCGTGCTCGGTCAGCGAGCGCGAGACGGCGTTCGCCATACCGGCCGCGAGACCCGGACGCGTGGACGTGGCCGACACGGCGACCATCGGAGCGTCGGGCGAGGTCGCGGTCTGCACACTGCGCTGCAGCGTCCTCACCGGTACTCCGGCCCGCACCTGCGCGCCCTCGAGCACCGCGAGCTGCGTGGCGACCCGGCCGTACGCCTGCGCGAAGCCGAGCGCCGGTGCCGGGTCCGACTTCTCCGTAGGGACGGCGATGACGTAACTCGTCGCCGTGTACGTCGGGGGCTTCTCGACCCCGTACGCGCCGCCGAGCGCACCGCCGAGCAGGGCACCGGCGACGAGCAGGGTCCACCGCGGCAGGCCCCTCCGACGGGCGACGGGCTTGATCACCGGGCCGGGCGGGACCACCGGTTCGGCCGGGCCAGGCGTGTCCCCCGGGCCGTCCGGTTCGGCCGGGCGGTGCTGCCTGGTGGGAATTTCGGTCATGAGGAACTCACTCCCAGAGGGGGGCAGGAGACGGCGGCCGCGTACACGTCCATGAGCTGCGCGGCGCTGCGGGTGATGCTGTAGTGGTGGGCGGCGTCCGGTACCGAGCGGGGTCCTGGACCCGCTCCGCGCACCGCCCGGAGGGCTCGTACGAACGAGTCGGCACCGCCCTGGACCCGGCGGGCGCCGGGCGCGGCGCCCGCGGGCAGGTCCTCGACCGCGGGGCAGGAGACGTACAGGACCGGCAGCCCGGCCGCCATCGCCTCCACGACCGCGAGCCCGAAGGCTTCTTCGGCGCTGGGTGAGGCGAGGACGTCCATGGCCGCGGTCAGCGACGGCAGATCGGCGCCCGGGAGGCCGCCGGTGGGGCGCTCGCCGGTGAACAGCACCCGGTCCGTGACCCCGGCCCGCTGTGCGGTCCGGCGCAGCACGCTCTCCTCGGTGCCGCCGCCGACCAGCAGCAGCCAGTGGTCCGGGGGCAGTTGGGCCAGCGCGCGGATCAGGACGTCGAACCGCTTGCCCGCCGTGAGCCGGCCGACACCGCCCACGACGTAGGCGTCCGCCGGCAGTCCGAGCCTGCGACGGGTGCGTTCGCGCAGGACCGGATCGAAGCGGAAACGGTCCACGTCGATGCCGTTCGGGACGACCTCGATGCGCGGTCCGGGCACCCCCCAGCGACGCAGCCGGTCGGCCACGGTCGGTGAGACGGCGACGGTGGACCGGCCGAGCCGCTCGCTGGCGAGATACAGCGCGCGGACGCCCGCGCTCAGTCGGCGCCCCTCCATCTGCGAGTCGCCCAGGGAGTGTTCGGTGGCCACGACGGCCTTCACCCCGGCCAGCCGCGCCGCGATCCGGCCGTACACGCACGCCCGGTAGAGGTGGGTGTGCACGAGGTCGTAGCGGCCTCCGTGGATCAGCTTGGCCAGCCGGGGGAGCGCGGCGAGGTCCCGGTTGCCGTTCATGGCGAGGTGGACGACGCGTACGCCGTCGTCGGCGAGTCCGTCGGCGACCGCGCCGGGGTTGGTGAGTGTGACGACGTCGCAGTCCACGGGCAGATGCCGCAGGAGCAGCCGCAGTTGCTGCTCCGCGCCGCCGACACCGAGGCCGGTGATGATGTGCAGGGCCTTCATCAGGCCCCCTCGACCGGGCGCCGCCGCAGCCGGTGCAGCTTGAGTTTCAGCAGCAGGCGTACGGCGGTGTCGTTCTGCCCGATGTGGACGCGCGGCAGGGCGTGCGGGCCGGTCAGCGGGCCGGGGTCGATTCCGCAGCCGTAGCGGTACCCGGCGTCGCGCACGGCGTCCACGACCCGCGGGTCGATGGTTCCGTAGGGATAGCAGAAGCCGTCCACGAGGGCACCCGTCAGGTCGGAGAGCACCGCTCTGCTCCCGGCGACCTCGGAGTGCAGCAGGGCGTCGTCGATCTGTGTCAGGTCGATGTGGGTGAGGCCGTGTGAGCCGATCTCGATGCCCTCGGCGGCGGCCAGCCGGATGCCGCGGGCACCGAGCAGCGGTTTGCGGGGGCCGAGCGGGTCCCAGGCGTTGTCGCCGTCCAGCCGACCGGGCAGGACGAAGAGGGTGGCACCGCAGTCGTGCCGGCGCAGGAGGGGCAGGGCGGTCTCGACGAAGTCGGCGTATCCGTCGTCGAAGGTGAGACCGACCAGGCCGCGGCCCTTTCCCCGGGCGCGTGCGGCGAGCAGTTCGGCCATGCTCACACCACGCAGCCCGCGGCGCCGCAGCCACCCCAGCTGGTGGTCGAGACGCTCCGGCGAGACCGTGATGCTGTACGGGTCGTCGGAGCAGTCGCCCACGGAGTGGTACATCGCGATCCAGGGGACCGTGTCGGCGGCCCGCACGGCGGTGTGGAAGCAGGTGCGGCGACGGAGGTCGGTGGCGGCGCGTGCGTCGACACGTCTGAAGCGGTCAGCGGAAACGGACATGCGGCAGCCTTCGTTTGAGGGAACGGAGGACGGGTGCGAGGGCCTGGATCCCCAGGGCCCAGGCCAGCACGGCGAAGACGACGGTCACGACGGTGCCGCCGAGGACGAGACCCACCAGGGGAGAGTGCGAGCGGCTCGCGCAGAACGCTCCCACCGCGCCCGCGACGAGCGCCGCGCGCACCGGTTTGCCCAGTTCGGCGGCCACCCGACGGGTGCGGATCGGCACGCTGCGCGAGCCCATGCCGCACAGCAGGAGCAGGGCGCTGAGGGTGATGCCGCCCGCGTTCGCCGCGGCGATCCCGCACACCCCCCAGCTGCCGACGGCCAGCGCCCCGATCCACGAGGTCGCGACGATCCCGGCGGTCATCGCGAACAGCGGGTACCAGGTGGGCCGCCCCGACGAGAAGTACGAGCGCACGAGGGCGCCCACCAGCGTGTGGCCGAGCAGTCCGACCGCGTAGACCCGCATCACGGCGGCGGTGGCCGCGGTGTCCTGCGCGGTGAACGCACCCCGCTGAAAGAGCAGTTGGATGATCTGGGGCGCGCACGCGACGACCGCCGCGGTACCGAGGAGCACGGTGCAGGAGACCAGCGCCAGGTCGCGCTCGACCCGGGCACGGGCCCGCTCGGTGTCGCCCTCGGCCATCGCCTGCGCCACCACCGGGAAGGTGACGGTGCACAGCATCAGCGAGAGGACCATCGGCATCTGCGCGACCTTCTGCGCATAGTTGAGGTGCGAGATGGCACCGGCGGGCAGGGACGAGGCCAGGAACCGTTCGACCAGGACCTGGGACTGCCGGCACAGGGCGAAGAGCAGGACCGTGCTGATCAGCGTCAGGTCCATCGGACGCGCCTGCGCGACGGCCGCCCCGTCCACGGCCACCTCGTGCCGCCTGAGCTGCCGCCAGAGCGAGGGCGCCTGCGCGACCACCATCAGGGCGCCGCCCACCGCGACCCCGAGGGCCGCCGAGCGCACCCCCCAGCGGCCGCCGAGGACGAACATGGCCGTGATGATGCCGGTGTTGTACGCGACGTAGATGACCGCGGGCGCGACGAACCGGCGGTGCGCCCGCAGTGCGGCGCTGCAGTATCCGGCGAGACCGAAGGTGAACACGCAGGTGGCCGTCAACCGGGTGCAGTCCACGGCGAGCCGGGGGTCGGGCAGGCCCGGCGCGAGAGCCTCGACGAGGTAGGGCGCCCCGGCGATCAGCAGCGCGGCGACGGCCGTGACGGCGAGCGTCAGTCGGGGCAGGGTCGCGGCGACCAGCGCGCGGACCGGATCGCCGACGGCCCCCTGGGCGCGCCGTGCCACCGCCATGCTGAACGCCGGTACGAGCACGAAGGCCAGACCGTCCTCGATCAGCAGTGTCGCCGCGAACTCCGGGAGGGTCCAGGCGACCAGGAAGGCGTCCGTCGCGGAGTCCGCTCCGAACAGGTGCGCGAGGGCCTGGTCGCGACCGAGGCCCAGCAGGGCTCCGGCGATCGACAGCGCGATCGTGACGAGGGCGGCCTTGGCGAGGAACCGGTTGGAAGGGCTCTCCGGTGAGGTGGTGGGGGTGGAGGAAGCCGTGGGGGTGGAGGGGGTGAAGGCACTGGGAGGCACAGAGGGAGCAGAGGGTGCAAGAGGTACAGAGGGAGCAGAGGGAGCAGAGGGTGCAAGAGGCACAGAGGGAGCAGGGGGTGCAGAGGGAGCAGGGGGTGCAGAGGTAGTGGACGGGGCAGAGGGGGTGAAAGAGGCAGAGGGGGCAGCGGAGTTGGGCGGGGCGGACAGGAAGGGAGGACGGAGAGGGGAGGGAGGGGCGAGAGGGCCGGGTGGGTCGTAGCCGGGGGCGTCGTCGCGGGCGCCCGGCAGGGCGAACGTGTCGTCGGTTCCGGCGCCACCGTCGGCCGCCGCCCGGGGAGGCTGCACCGTCATCGCCCCGAGACCTCCTTCGGCGAGAGCGCCGCCGGCGAGGACGTGGACACGGGCGACGCCGCGGCTCGGGAGGCCGGCGGTGCCGGAAGTGCCGGGGACGCCGCGGCTTCGGAGGCCAGGGACACCGGGGACGCCTGGTCCACCAGCGCCCACCAGGCCACCAGGCCGAAGCAGACACCCGTCAGCACCGTGGAGGGTCCGCCGATGTCCGCGTACACGAAGTCCACCAACTGCCAGCCGAGCAGCCCGCACGCGACCAGCGCGCAGTCGAGCCCCGACCGGGCCGGAACCGGGCTGCCGCGCCCCGCCGGGGCGCCCGGCGGCGTCCGGCGCACCCGGACCAGGCCGCGCAGCGCGCACACCAGGAGCGCCAGCCAGCTGCCGGAGAGGGCGAGCAGCCCGATCAGGCCCTGCTCGCTCAGCACGAGCAGATACATGTTGTGCGGGGAGAGCAGCGGCTGCTTGCTGTACGCCGTTCCGGCGCCCCCGATGTCGCTGCCCGAGGAGAGGGCCAGTGAGGCATGGCCGTCGCGGTGGTCGGGGAAGCCCTTCAGCCCGACGCCGGTGAGCGGGTGGTTCCGCCACATGTCGACGGCCGCCGCCCACATGGTGTACCGGTCCACCACCGACTGGTCCGGGGCGTCGGTGACCCGCGTGATGCTGTCGACGCGCTCCTGCAGCATCGCCGTACCGACGCCGAGTCCGCCCACCAGGATCACGGCCACCGCCGCGACGGCGGCGCCGACCTTCACCGCGCGCCGCAGCCCCGCCAGCGTCAGCTGGACGCCGCACGCCAGAGCCGTGGCGATCCACGCGCCCCGGCTGAACGACAGCGCGAGCGGCGCCAGCAGCGCCAGCGCGCACACGACGGCGGAGGTCCGCTGCCGCACCGGGCCCGAACCGAGCGCCAGGGCGAGCGCGCACACCAGCCCGAAGGCGACCACCGTCGCCATGCCCATCACGTCCGTCGGCCCGAAGGTGCCCACGGCCCGGACGTCCTCGCCCTGGTAGGAGGCACCGGTCCCGGTGACGTACTGGTGCACCCCGACCGCCCCCTGCCACAGCGCCAGGGCGACGAACGACCAGGCGAGCAGCCGGAAGTCGCGGCGGTCCCGGACCAGCAGCAGCACGGCCGCGGGCACCAGGACGAAGATCTGCAGATAGCGGGTGAGACCGGTGATCCCCGCTCCTGGGCTCGCCGCCCCGGCCGCCGCGACCGCGATGCCGACCACGGGCAGCCCGAGGACCGCCGCCGCGCCCGGTGACAGGGGGCGCCGACGGTCCCGTACGAGCCGTACCGCGCAGCAGAGCACGACCAGACCGGACATGGCGTCCGCGATGTTCGCGCCGCCCTCTCCGCTCGGCGCGATCGGCAGCCCGAGCAGCGCGATCACCGCCATGACCGGCAGCACCGGCAGCGCGCGGCGCGCGCCGGACAGCAGGGTGCCCAGTGGCGAGCGGGCGGTGGCCGGCGGCGAACAGGGGGGCGGCGGCGAGCAGGGGGTCGGCGGCGTGCGGGGGACGGCCGGCGGTGAGTGGGGCAGGGCTCGGCTCATCGGCTCAGCTCCCCGTCGGGCGTACCAGCGAGGCCGCTGTGCGCAGCAGGATGCAGACGTCCTGCCACAGCGACCAGTCGTCGATGTACGCGTTGTCGAACCGGCAGCGGTCCTCGATCGAGGTGTCGCCGCGCAGCCCGTGGATCTGGGCGAGGCCGGTGATGCCGGTCTGCATGCGGTGGCGAGCCGCGTAACCCGGGTAGGTCTGGCTGAACTTGGCCACGAAGTAGGGCCGTTCGGGGCGCGGGCCGACCAGGCTCATGTCGCCCCGCAGGACGTTCCACAGCTGCAGCAGTTCGTCGAGCGAGGTGCGCCGCATGAAGTGGCAGAAACGGCTCATCTCCCGCTCGCCCGCGACGCTCCAGCGGGTCGCGGCCTCGTGCGCGTCGACCGGACGGTGGGTACGGAACTTCAGCAGGGTGAAGGGCCGTCCGTCCTTGCCGATGCGCTCCTGGCGGAAGACCACCCCCGGTCCGTCGCTCAGCCGCAGCGCGACCGCGCACACCAGCAGCAGTGGGCTGATCACGAGCAGCAGCACCCCGGAGACGGCGACGTCGAGAAGCCGTTTGCCGAGGTTCCCGCGCGGTCTGGAGACGTTGATCCGCCGGCAGGAGAACCCGGCGAGCCGCCCGCTCCCGCCCGCCCTCCTGTTCGCGCCTCCCTGGGCTCTGCCCCGCGGCACCGCGTACGAGGTCTCCTGCGACGGCGAGTCCGCGTCGACGTGCCACAGCACACAGCCCGCCTCGCTCAACGCCCGCAGCAACGGACCGTGTTCGCGGTGCGGCTCCACCACGAGCACCGCGCGCACGCTGTTCTGGATGAGGGCCCGCTGCACCTCCTCACCGGTGGTGAGGACCGGCAGCCCCTCGGCGCCGGCCGTCTGGGCGGCGACGACGCCCACCGGACGCAGGCCGCACCGAGGGTGACGCAGGAAGGCCGCGGCCACCCGCTGGGCGGTTCCCGCGGGGCCGATCACCAGGGTGGCGTCGGGGCGCAGGACCAGGGCCCGGCGGCGTCGCCGGTGCAGGACGGCGCGGGCCGCGCAGCTCACCGCCGACTGCATTGCGCAGCCGATCGCCAGGGTCCGGGCGGGCAGCGCCGCGGCCGGGGAGAGCGCCGCCAGCAGGGCCGCGAGCGTGCACCACGTCACCACGACGCGCGCGCACACGGCGGGCAGGTCGTCGAGCACCGTGGGGATCCGCCCGGGGCGGTACAGCGTTCCGTGAGCGTTCAGCACGAGCACGCCGAGCAGCAGCGCGACGAGGAGCGGCGGGTGCCGCTGGACCTGGGCGAGGGACAGGCCCGTCAGCACCGCCGCACCGCCGTCCGCGACGAGCAGGGGCAGCCACGGGGCGCGCGGGGCGGACAGCCGACGCACGGCGGGGAACCTGAAGCCGTCGGCGGCCCCGCGTGAAGGGATGACCGAGACGGGCGAGGATCCGTACTCCCGGGGCTGCCCGCCAGGGGAGGGAACGGTGCTTTCCGCAGTCACGTGTGGATGGGCTCCCTGCACTCGGTGTGTTCCCCGCACCCGGCGCGCCCGCCGGGCCCCGCGGCGAGCAACTCGCGGTAGACCCCCGCGACCGCGTCGGCCACGCGCCGCACGTCGTGCGTGGTCAGTACGTGGCGTCGCCCCTGCCGGCCCAGCGACTCGCGCAGCGGCGGATCGGCCAGCAGGTCGCAGATGGCGCGGACCAGCGGGCCCGGCGCCCGGGAGGGCACCAGACAGCGGGTGTCGAGGCCCGGCGGGAGGCTCTCGCGGGCGCCGTCCACGTCCGTCATCACGACCGGACGCCCGCAGGCCATGGCCTCCAGCGGCGCCAGCGCCATGCCCTCCCAACGGGACGGCAGCACGACCAGGTCGGCGGCCTGGTACCAGGGCACGGCATCGTCCGCGGCCCCGGCGAACAGCACGTCGCCGGGTGCCCCGGCCCGCAGGCGCGCGGCCTCCGGACCGTCCCCGACGAGCACGAGCCGGGCTGCGGGCATCCGTCGCCGTACGGTGTCCCAGGCGTCCAGCAGGACGTCCTGGCCCTTCTGCCGGCACAGCCGTCCGACGCAGACGACCAGGGGAGCCGCCGGATCGAGCCGGTCGAGCAGGGGGATCCCGGTCCGTACGGTCCTCGCGTCGGCGGGGTGGAAGCGGTCGGTGTCGACCCCGTTGGGGATCACACTCCACGTCGCCCTGACCCCGGCGCGCACTCCGGTGACGCGCTCCGCCTCACTCACACACACCACCCGGGACGCCCAACGCGCCCCCCACCGCTCCCACTTCAGCGCGAGGCCCGCCGGGAGGCCGTCGACCGCCTCGAAGGACCAGGCGTGCGGCTGGAACACCGTCGGCACCCGGCCACGCAGGACGAGCCGGGCGGCGAGTCCGGCCTTGGCGCTGTGCGCGTGCACCACGTCGGGCCGCGCCTCGGTGACCACGTGAGCGAGCTGTCGTACCTCCCGGACCAGCCGGGGACCCGGCGCGCGGGTCGCCTGCCAGTGCGCCACGTCGGAACCGAGCGCCCGGAGCGTGTGCGCGAGGCCGCTGTCCTGCGGGCAGGCCGCGGTGACGTGGAGTCCGGCGGCGAGCTGCGCCTTCACCAGGTCGGTGAGCACCCGGGCCACTCCGCCGTCGACCGGCTGGCTGAGGTGCAGGACCCGCGGCGGAGGGTCGCTCGATGGCAATGACATGCGCGGGTTCCTTAGTGACGGGCGGCGCTCTGACGCACGCGTCACCGCTGCGCGTCGACGGCGGCGAACAGCGCTCCGACCCAGGCCGCGTCCCGCTGCGAAACGAGTTGGACGGTCAACTGGTCACCCCCGAAACGGAATTCCGTGTCCAGGCCGAGGACATCGGCGTCGTATCCGGGTGTGTTCGAGCACCTGGGCACGCGTTCGGCCGGTGTGTTCCCCGGCTCGGTGATCGACGAGCCGAGTACGTCGTCCGGGGGGCCGGCGGCGTCGCCCGGCGCGGTCGGCTCACCGTCGTCGGCCCGCGGACCCAGCGGGTCTCCGGTGCTGCCGCGGTCGCCGTCGACGTTCGCGGGGCCGCCGCCCGCTGTCCGGAGGGCGACGAGGGCGGAGCGGCCCACCATCGCGCGGCGCGGCAGAGGGCCCGGGGAATGACGCATGACCGGCGTTGCCCTTTCGGGAAAAGGTTCTGGACCGGCGGAGGAACGGAGATCCGCAGATCACTTGGGTGCGCGCTGACTCCCCCGTCGGTTTTCGACTTTCGACGCCTTGCGGCATCTGGTTCCAAGCAGCCTCGGGAGGTGACCGACTCTAGCCGCTATAGGTATTTATTTGTCGAAACCTGACAAGTGTGTCGTAATAGGGAGGTATTCATCGAGGTCAGAGGCGGGTGTGACGCTCGGGGCCCAGAGCGGGCGACCGGGGGTCTCGAGATCACTCCTTTGGAGGCGCAACCCGTACGTGCGCCGCGCGTTGATTCCAGCGCTGGGCATTCCGCCCGGCTGTTGTGACGATTTCGAGGAGCACTTCTCCATGTCGCGTATCGCGAAGGGCCTGGCCCTGACCTCCGTTGCCGCCGCCGCCATGGCGGGCGCCGCCGGCATCGCCGCCGCCGACAGTGGCGCAAACGGCGCGGCCGCCAACTCCCCCGGTGTCCTGTCGGGGAACGTTCTTGAGGTTCCGGTCCACGTCCCGGTCGAGGTCTGCGGGAACACCGTCGACGTGATCGGCCTGCTGAACCCCGCGTTCGGCGACACCTGCGCCAACGGCTGACGTCACCGCGGACCCTTCTGCCGGCCGTCCTCCCCATCGGGAGGGCGGCCGGTTCGCGTTGCCCCGAACGGGGGAAGGGGGCGGGCGGCCCCGGTGTGGTTCCCCACCAGCGGCGATTGGGGTGGTAAGGGTGCCGGGCTGCTACGGAGAGCGTTCGTACGGTTGCGCACAGCGACGACGGCTTGGACGGTGGGCACACGATTCGAAAGCACCATCGAAGGGAATAGCCGTGCGTGCTCCGCCCGCACGGCGCATCGCGTCCTCCGCACGCACGGCGCATCGCGTCCTCCGCACTCTGTGCCACGCTTCTGCTCGGGATAGCCGGGCCGGCCGCGGCAGCGGCCGGCAGCGACTCGGCACGTGGCCGCACCCACGCGGCGGCACCCGTCCCCGGCGCGGACGCGGTTCTGACGCAGGTTCAGTCGCTCGCGAACGTCAGCGGCGTCCTCGCCCCGGTCACCGACCTGCTCAACGCCGCCCTCAAGGCGGACGGCGGACAGCGTCCCGCCGCCGACGCGACGAAGCTCGGCCAGGCCGTGCGGGACGCGATCGCCAAGGCCACCGCGACGCTGCCGGCCGTGCCCGCCGCGCCCAGCGTGCCGACGCTGCCCAGCACGCCGGCCCTCCCGGCGACGCCGGGTCTGCCCGCCGTGCCCTCGCTGAAGAACGCCGATGAGCAGGGTGGTGCCGAGGAGCGGGGTGACGTCGAGGGACGGAGGGCCGAGCAGCAGGACGACAAGGCGCCGCGCGCCAAGGGTTCGCGAGCCGCGGCGAACCTCGCGGCCGACGCCCTCGTCGCGCTGCAGAAGGCGGTCGACGCGCTGGTCAAGGCGGTCACGTCCGGCGACGCCACCCAGGTGGTGCCCGCCGCCACCGCCGTGGTGACGGGCCTCGTCAACTTCGTCGTCGCCGTCGTGCTCGGTGGCGGCCTGCCGGCACCGAACCTGCCCGGTCTGCCGACGCTGCCGAGCCTGCCGGCGACGTGATCGCCGGTTAGGTGATCGTCCGTGCGGTGATCGCCCGCGATGTGATAGCCCGCGACGTGATCGCCCGCGCGGTGGACGCCCGTGCGGTGATCGCCCGTGCGGTGAACGCCTGAGTCATGAACGTCGACCACATGAATGCCGGTGACCGGTCTCCTGCCCTCCTGGGCCCGGGGAGCGGTGCCTGAGGCGACGCGGTCGCCTGCCCGCCGTGGTGGGGGCCCCGACCATCGGGGGGAACGGTTTTAAAGCGGGGGCGGGTGAATGGTGGGGGAGGTTTATATATAGACAAGACAATAACGACGTGGGGT
>NZ_JBHVPP010000004.1:0-52978 GCF_042887295.1 Streptomyces sp. NPDC057950 | reverse complement strand
AATTTATGCGGGTTCACGTGTGCCCGGCCGCCTTGGGCGGGGTGTGTTGGGCTGTGGCCGCGGCTCTGGCGTCCCCGCTTTGGTCCCTCCCCAACGGGGCGCCACGACGGTTTTCTCGCGTCGGCGGTTTATCGGCGGCTCTTGTATGAGAATGCGATGCGCCGTTCCCGGGGTGGGGTGTTCGGGTGGGGTGCGGGAATCTTCTGCACACGGGGTTTCCGTACAGTGCGGGGCTCGTTAGTCAGGGCGCAGTGAAGAACTCCCTCCGGTGACGCGAGTCGCCGACGAAAGGAACACGATGAAGTCCCTGAAGGCCGCCGCTGTCGTCGCCGGGTCCATGGTCATCGCTGGTGCCGCCGCGCCCGCCTTTGCCGCCGGGGCCTCCGACCTCACGCCCACCAGCCTCAACGGCGCCCTGGAGACCATCACCAGCCAGCGCTCGCTCAGCCTGAAGGACGTGCAGCCCCTGCAGCACCAGTCGAACGCGCTCAACACCGAGAAAAAGGGCTCGCCCCTCAACTCCCTGAACGGCGCGACGAAGACGCTCAACTCGGCCGGTGGCCCCGCCCAGCTGCTCGGCGGACTTCCGCTCCAGGGCTGATCCATTCATTCGGAGCGTTCCTTTCCGGAAGGCCCGCGGGTGTATCCGTGGGCTGCCGCAGATCCCCAAGGAAAGGACGGACGATGAACACCGCCAAGAAGGCCACTCTCCTTCTCGTCACCGCAGTCACCCGGTACGGCCTCCGGTAACGCCATTCAGGCCCCGTGAATGTTCCGGTGAACCTCTGTTGCAACACGGCCGACGTCGGCGGCCTGCTGAATCCGGCGTTCGGGAACACCTGCGCCGACCAGTGACACCCCGCGCGTTACGACCGACGTCGCGCGGCCGAGGGCGGAGGCCGTCCGCATCGGGGGCATCGGGGAAGGGCCGGCTCCGTGCCCCGCGGATCCGGCCCTTTCGAATGGACAACGGCTCCCGGCGTGTTCGAGGAGCGTCCCTCTTTCGTGTGGTCACCCACCCGCTTGTCGCCCGGTCGAGTGAGAAAGCGTGAGGTCCGTTCGGGTGCGTCGATAAGGTTCCGCGGTGACCTCAACCTCAAGCGAAACGCGTCCTTTCCGGGCCGCCGATCTCGGCACGCTCGCCGTCATGGCCTTCAGCGGTGAAGCCCCTGACGGAGACATGCCCTATCTCCTCGCCTATTCCCTGGGCGACGGAGAGGGCGGCCCCGGCGCCTCCACGATCGCCATCGAGGAACTGCTGCGCAACAACGGTCTGCCCATCGGCGACACGCTCCTCGACGGATCCCGGCAGCCGAGCCTGCCGCTGACCCTTCTCGTGGAGGCGGGCCAGGCCGTCGTCACCATGCCGTACCTCAACGCCCAGTGCGTCGTGCCACCGGAGTGGCTCGCGGCGGTCGGTGAACGCGGCTACGCCTACTTCCTGTTCGCCACCCGGGCCTGGCCCGAGGCGGAGCCGGGCAGGCCCGTCGCCCCCGAGAGCCTGACCGCGTTCGCGGGTGACGAGGAAACCCTGCTCAGCGCGGCGCACGTGCTCCTGCCCGCGCGCAGCCTGCGCGGCTGATGACCCGGACAGCGGGGGGCAGCCGTGCGCTCGCCCTGTTGCTGGTGATCACCGGTGCGGCCGGTCTGCTCGCCGCGTGGGTCATCACGATCGACAAGTTCAAGCTGCTGGAGAACCCGAACTTCGTGCCGGGGTGCAGCCTGAACCCGGTCGTCTCCTGCGGCAACATCATGAAGAGCGAGCAGGCCTCGGCCTTCGGGTTCCCCAACCCGATGCTGGGCCTGGTGGCGTACGGCATCGTGATCTGCGTCGGGGTGAGCCTGCTGGCGCGGGCCGCCTTCCCGCGCTGGTACTGGCTGACCTTCAACGCCGGCACCCTCTTCGGCGTCGGTTTCTGCACCTGGCTGCAGTTCCAGTCGCTGTACCGCATCAACTCGCTGTGCCTGTGGTGCTGCCTGGCCTGGGTCGCCACGATCCTCATGTTCTGGTACGTGACCTCATTCAACGTACGAAATGATTTCCTGCCCGCACTTCATTGGCTGAGAGGGTTCCTGGGCGAATTCACCTGGGTTTTCCCACTGCTGCACGTCGGCGTCATCGGCATGCTGATCCTGACCCGCTGGTGGGATTTCTGGACGAGTTGACCATTGAGGCCGTCGGGGGAATCCCGAGGTGAAGGCGTCCGCGGGATCGTCACCCGGTACGGGCCCGGAGCCCTCGAATCCGGAAAGGGACCGTACCTGAGATGAAGCCGACCGATCGAGGAACTCCTGCCGCCGTCGCGACCGGTGCCGCGGCCGCCGTCCTCACCCCGCCGCTGAAGACGGCGCCGGAGGCCGGCCTGGGCATGGGCGCGGGAACGTAACCGCGCCAAGAGCCGTGGGCCGTGTGGGCCACCGCCGCTTCATCCGACCGAATCCGCCGAGGAGAGAACCATGTCCGTCAGCAGAGTGTCGAGCACAGTGCCGGTGACCCGGAGGGGTGTGATGCACGGTCTGCTGGTGTCGGCGGCCGCCGCGGTGCTGGCCCCGGTCGTCGCCGCGTCCTGGCCCCCGCACCTGCCCGGCCCCGACGATCTCTCGTTCGACGAGGTGTACCACGGCCGTCACATCCTGGGCGCCAGGACCGGAGCGGGCGGACGTGCCGCGGTCGCCGGCGGTGAGTGGCAGGTCACCGTGGACGGCCGGCCGCTGCACCTGATGCGCCGCGCGGACGGCAGCTATCTGAGCATGGTGGACCACTACCAGTCGTATCCGACCGCGCTGGCGGCCGCGCGTGCTGCCGTCGACGAACTGGGCCCCTCGGAGCAGCTTCGCGACATGGAGGCGGAGGGAAGCGGCCACCATGGCGTACACGCGTAAGAACGTCAGCAAACTGACCGGCGCGGAGCGACGCCGGTTCGTCGCCGCGATGCTGGAGATCAAACGCCGGGGTGAGTACGACGAGTTCGTGCGGATGCACATCCAGTACTACGTGGCGGACGGCGACCGGGGCCTGCGCTCGGCCCATATGGCGCCCTCGTTCCTGCCCTGGCACCGGCGGTTCCTGCTGGAGCTGGAGCGGGCGCTGCGCCGCGTGGACAACGCGGTGAGCGTGCCCTACTGGGACTGGACGCGGGAGCGGAAGCCGTCCTCCGTGCCCTGGACCGCGGACCTGCTCGGAGGCAACGGGCGAAGCTCCGACCGCCAGGTCATGACCGGGCCCTTCGCCTACGCCCACGGCAGGTGGACGATCAAGGAGGGGGTGACCGACGGCGCCTACCTCACCCGCGATCTGGGGCGCCGGCAGAACCCGTTCGAGCTGCCCACGAAGCGTGAACTGGACTCGGCCCTCGCCGACCCCGTCTACGACAGCGCCCCCTGGAACTCCACGTCCGCCAAGGGCTTCCGCAACAAGCTCGAAGGATGGGGGCACGGGTCCGGCAGCGTGGCCTGGCACAACCACAACCGGGTGCACCGCTGGGTCGGCGGCGCCATGCTCGGTGGCGCCTCGGTCAACGATCCCGTCTTCTGGCTGCACCACGCCTTCGTGGACCTTCAGTGGTCCCGCTGGCAGCAACGCCATCGCGGTGCCCGCTACCTGCCCGCCCGGCCGCCGGGCCCCGGCAACGACCAGCACGGACGGATCGTCGCCCGGCACGAGCGGATGCCTCCCTGGAACGTCACGCCGGACGAGCTGGAGGACCACAGCCGGATCTACCGGTACGCGTAGCCCCCGCCGCTGCCCGCTCGCGTGGGAAGCGGCGCCGCCCGTGTCGTGGCGAGGCCCCCGGCAGCGCCTGCTGCGGGGGCCTTCCTCGTGCGTACGACGGTCAGTTGCCGTAGCCGGAGTCGGAGCCGTAGCCGCCCGGGCCGGGGGTGGCCGGGGTGACCGGGGTGACCGAGGTGGGGGCGCCGACGTTGGCGCAGGTGTCGCCGAAGGCCGGGTTCAGCAGACCGACGACGTCGATGGTGTCCCCGCAGACGTTGACCGGCACGTTGACGGGGACCTGGATGACATTGCCCGAGAGGACGCCGGGGGAGCCGACGGCCGCACCCTGGGCGCCCGCGTCCGCCATGGCAAGACCGGCCCCGCCGAGGACCACGGCGCCCGTGCCGAGAACGACACCGGTTGCCTTCGCGATGCGAGACATCACGTTTCTCCTTTGAATCGGTGAACGCGGCTGCTCGAACGCGACCGCACTCCCCTTTCAACGCGTCCGCTCACAGCCGGTCACGGCATACGCCAGGGGGATCACCCGTCCCGTGTGGGCCACTCGCCGCCGGGGCGTGTCCGGGACGGTGTCGCGGGCGGAAATTCACTACGGCCCGCACCGTGCCCTCAACTAGCCTCCCGGGCATGCCTACCGACCTGTCGGCCTCTCCATCGACCGACTCCCCGACCGACCCGCCGGCCAATCCGTCGATCGACCCGTCGATCGACCCGTTGGTCGGGCTGTTCGCCGAGGAGACCCGGGTCCGCGCCTTCGCCGCGGTGGCCCTCGGCGCGGACACGCCCACGAAGGTCATGGAGCGGGCGGGACTCTCCCTGAGGGACGCGACCACGGCGCTGCGCCGGCTCCTGAGTCAGGACGTCATCACCGACGACGGGGGACTGGCCGTCGCCTACGGCCACTTCAGGCAGCTCGCACGCGGCGCACGGACACCCGCCGAGACCTACGGTTCCGAGGACGAGCGGACCGAGGCCGTCCTGCGGACCTTCGTACGCGGCGGACGCCTGGTCCGGCTGCCCGCCCAGTGGCAGCGCAAGCTGGTCGTGCTCCGGCACATCGCCGAGCAGACCTTCGAACCGGGCGTCGAGTACCCCGAGCGGACCGTCAACGAGAAGCTGCGGGCCTGGTGCGAGGACGCGCCGGTCGACCATGTGACCCTGCGGCGCTACCTCGTGGACCTGCACCATCTGAACCGGCAGTACGGCTACTACTGGCGGCCCGCACAGGTCTGAACCGATGCTCCCGGTCTGGTCCGGTCCGAGTCCGAGTCCGAGTCCGAGTCCGAGTCCGAGTCCGAGTCCGAGTCCGAGTCCGATCCGGTCCGGGTCCGAGGTGGCGGTGCGGGTCCGGTCCGGGTCCGAGGTGGCGGTGCGGGTCCGGTCCGGGTCCGAGCCGGCGGTCCGGGTCCGAGCCGGCGGTCCGGGTCCGATCCGGCGGTCCGGGTCCGATCCGGCTCCTTCGGCCCGGTCCGGTCCGGTCCGATGTGGCCGCGGCCTCAGCCGAGGAGGCGTACGGGACTGCCCGCGAGGAAGGCCCGGATGTCCTCGACCGCCCCGCCGTAGTACGCCTCGTAGTTGGCCCGCGACACATAGCCCAGATGCGGGGTGGCGAGAAGACGCGGCGCCGTGCGCATGGGGTGGTCGGCGGGGAGGGGCTCCACATCGAACACGTCCACACCGGCCCCGGCGATCCGCCCGTCGCGCAGGGCCGCGAGCAGCGCGTCCTGGTCGACGATCGCCGCGCGTGAGGTGTTGACGAGATAGGCGGTCGGTTTGAGGAGGGCCAGTTCGGCGGCGCCCACCAGGCCACGGGTGCGCTCACCCAGTGCGAGGTGTACGGAGACGAAGTCGCTGCTCGCGAGCAACTCCTCCTTGGACGCGGCCCGTTCCACCCCCACCTCCGCGGCGCGCTCCTCGGTGAGGTTCCGGCTCCACGCGCCGACCCGCATCCCGAACGCGAGGCCCACCCGCGCCACCCTGCCGCCGATCTTCCCGAGTCCGAGCAGACCCAGCCTGCGTCCGTGCAGATCGGCGCCCACGGTGCTCTGCCAGGAACCGCCCGCCCGCAACGCGCCGTTCTCCTCGACGAGACCCCGCGCGAGGCCCAGCAGCAGCGCCCACGTCAGCTCGACCGGGGGCGTCGAGGAACTCGGAGTGCCGCACACGGTCACCCCGTGCGCCTCGGCGGCCGCGTAGTCGATCACCGTGTTACGCATCCCGGAGGCGACCAGCAGCCTCAGGCGGGGCAGCTGGGCCAGCAACGAGGCGGGGAAGGGCACCCGCTCGCGCAGGGTCACCACGATGTCGAAGTCCGCGAGCGCGGCGGCCAGCGCGTCCTCGTCGGCGAGGTGTTCGCCGAACCCGACCACCTCGACGTCGTCCGCGACCGGCGACCAGTCGACGACCTCGGTCGCCACCCGCTGGTAGTCGTCGAGCACAGCGCAGCGAAGTCGCATGTCAGGTCCCTCCCAGGCTCGACCGGAGCCTAACCGAGAGGCGTTCGAGGCCGCCGCCGAGCCCCCGCGGGAGGCGGCTGAGGGGGAAGCCACGACGGCCGTCCGCTCCCCGTGGCAGTATCTGGGCTTCATGAGTGCGTCCCCAGAGGTACGGAGCCTGCGCGCGGCGGTGTTCGCCGTGCTGTGCGTGCTGCTGGCCGCCGGCGGTCACGTGCTCGCTTCGGGGGAGGCACCGCCACTGTGGGCGGACGGTGCGGGATTCCTCGCCGTGTTCGCGGCCGGCTGCCTGCTGAGCGGGCGCGAACGCTCACTCCTCGGGATCGGCGGCGCGATGCTGGCCACCCAGGCCGGACTGCACGTCGCGTTCGAGGCGGCCCGGCCGCGGATGACGATGGACATGCACGGCATGTCCATGGGCCACCCGCACGCGCACGCCATGACCCCGCACGCCACGGCGGCCCATGTGGCGGCCGCCGCGCTGGCGACCTGGTGGCTGCGGCGCGGCGAAGCGGCGTTCTGGTGCCTGTTGCGCCGGGCCGTCGCGCTGGTGCCCGGACTCGCCGCCTGGTGGCGGGTGCGGACGGGACCGCCGACCGGCCCGGTCCGGCCGGACGCCGCCGCGCCCGGACCGCTTCGGCAGGTACTGCTGCGGCACGCGGTCTCACGCCGAGGACCGCCGCCGCGGCTGTCCTACGCGCCCTGACCGCAATCCCACCAGTACGGAGTTCCGCCGATGTCCCCGATGTCCCCGATGCGCACCACCCTGCGCCGCGCCGGCCTCGTCACCACCCTCACCGCGGCCGGGATCCTGACCGCCGCCGGTGCCGCCTCCGCGCATGTGACCGTCCACCCCGAGAGCTACGCCAAGGGAGCCACGGACGGTGTCCTGACCTTCCGCGTCCCCAACGAGGAGGACACCGCCAGCACCACGAAGGTGCAGGTCTTCCTCCCGACGGACCACCCGGTCCTCGGAGTGCTCGTCACCCCCCAGGGCGGCTGGACGGCGAAGGTGACGACCACGAAGCTCAAGACCCCCGTCAAGACCGACGACGGCACCATCACCGAGGCGGTCTCGGAGATCACCTGGACCGGCGGCCGTATCCGGCACGGCCAGTACCAGGACTTCGACGTCGCCTTCGGACAACTTCCGGATGACGCGAGCCAGTTGGCGTTCAAGACGCTTCAGACGTACTCGGACGGCAATGTCGCCCGCTGGATCGAGGAGACGCAGAAGGGCGGCGAGGAGCCGGAGAACCCGGCACCGGTGCTCGCCCTCACCGCCAAGGCGGCGGGCGACAGCGGTTCCGGCGCGGACTCCGGTGCGGGCTCGTCCGCGGACTCGGGTTCGGGGTCGGGTTCGGCCTCGGGGTCGGGGTCGGACTCTGACACGTCGTCGGCTTCGAGTTCGGCTCCGGCCTCCGCCACCGGGAGTTCGGCGTCGAGCAGTGATTCCACGGCGCGAGGTCTGGGCATCTCCGGGCTGGTCGTGGGCGTCCTCGGCCTGGGCGCGGCCGCGTTCGCCCTCGCACGTGGCCGCAACGCCGGTTCGTAACCTCTGGAGTGGACAGTCCTCGCCCCGCCGGCCGCCATGCCGCCGACGGGGCGACGGACCGCCGAAGGCCGCCTACGTGACGGCGGGGGCCCACGTGACGGGGCACGCCCAGGATCACAGAGGTCCGCTCAGGGGAACAGCGGCCCGCTCGGGGACACGAGAGCGTCCGGGATCACCCGGATCACCCGGATCACCCGGATCACCCGGATCATCGGGGGCGTCCCGGACCGCCGGGGTTCTGCCTGGACTGCTTCTGCCCATCCAGGACCGCCTCTCCAGCCCGGATCGCCCCGGCATGACTGAAGCCTGGCTCGGGGGATGAGCGGGGCGTGGGAAATTTCCGTACCTCTCCGTGACGACCGGCGCCCGGATGCGAGGATGAGGCCGCCATGACAGCTGGGTGGTGTTCGCGCACGGTACGGGCCGCGGTGTTCGCTGCCGTCTGTGTGCTCCTCGCCGCCCTGGGGCACGTGATGATGTCCGGTGGTGAGGTGCCCCCGTGGGTCCTCGGCGCCTCGGTCGTGGTGATCGGCGGCACGGGGTGGGGCCTGGCCGGCCGGGAGCGTGGGCTGCCCCTGATCGTCACCGCGGTGATGGTCACTCAGGCGGCACTCCACTCGGCGTTCTCGCTCGCCCAGGCGTCGGCATCCGCCGCGCCCCCGACGAGCACCACGGGAATGGGCTCCATGTCCGCGGGAGCCATGTCCATGGGGGCGATGCCCATGGGTGCGATGCCCATGGGGCCCGCTCACATGGACTCCGTGCACACGGGCGTCATGGGGGCCATGGACCACATGGGCGACGGGGCGGGCGGCGCCTCTTCGCTCGGCATGTTCGCGGCCCACATGGTGGCCGCCCTGCTCTGCGGCCTCTGGCTCGCGCACGGAGAGCGCGCCGCGTTCCGCCTCCTGCGGGCCCTCGCGGCCCGACTGGCCGCCCCACTGCAATTGCTCCTCGCACTGCCCGCCCCGGTGGGCCACCCGCGCCCGCGCCTGCGCCGCCATGGCCCCGTGCGCGCTCCACGTCTGCTCCTTCTCGTCCACGCGATCACTTCTCGGGGCCCGCCCGCCGGGACCGCTGTCGTCTGACGACAGCCGGTATCCCGGGGCGACCACCGTGCGTCCCGGGCCCGGTCGCGCCTCCGTGCGTGGCCGCCTCCCTCACCGGACCCCCGGCCCACTCCTGCGCGCCGGGAAGCCGGATCCCGGATGACCCGAGAAGGACACCAGGTGACCACTCCTGCCCTGCCCACTCCCGCCCTGCCCACCGCACGTGACGCCTCGCTGACGGCCTGGGCGATGGCTGCCCGTGGCGGCGATCCCGAAGCCGTGGACCACTTCGTCCGCGCCCTCCACCGAGACGTCCGGCGCTACGTCGCCTATCTCGGCGTGGACCCGCAGTCCGCGGACGACCTGGCCCAGGACACCTTCCTGCGCGCCCTCGGCAGCCTGCACCGTTTCGAGGGGCGTTCCTCGGCCCGCGCCTGGCTGCTGGCCATAGCGCGCCGTGCGGTGATCGACAGCTTCCGGAGCGCGGCCACGCGGCCCCGGCCCGCAGACTTCGACGACTGGCGACTCGCCGTCGAACGTGCCCAGCCGCGCGGCCTGCCGGGCTTCGACGAAGGCATCGCCCTCGACGACCTGCTGGCCGGACTGCCCGAGGAGCGCCGGGAGGCCTTCGTGCTGACGCAACTCCTGGGACTGCCCTACGCGGAGGCGGCCCTGGTGAGCGACTGCCCGGTCGGCACGGTCCGCTCACGCGTGGCCCGTGCCCGTACCTCGCTCATCGCCTCGCTGTCCGACGCCGAGCGATGCGGGCCGGCCGACGCGGCGGCCTGACGGGGATGGCCTGACGAGGGCGGTCTGTCGTGAGAGGAGGCGGGCCCTACAGGGGAGCCGCGTGGCACTAGGTGGCAGGGACTGACGGGGCCGCCTGCCGTGTGAGCGAGGGCATGCGGGCCGGAGAGGGGCGCGGCCCCGGACGCCTGGGGGGCGGGCCGGGGCCGCGGGCTCACGAGGGACCGTGCTCGCGGTCACTCGCTGTTGAGTTGCCAAGGTGCAGTGCCGCTCAGTGCCTGCCCGGCGCCTGTTCAGTCCCGCGTCGGCGTCTTCTCCCGACGGAGGAGCACCATGATCCCGCCACCGACGACGACCAGGGCGATGGCGGTGCCCGTGATGATCGGGGTCGCGGTGGAGCCGCCCGTCTCGGCGAGGTCGGTGCCCCCGGTGGAGGCGGTGTCCAACACGGCCGGGCTGGGTTCACCGACCGTCTGGGTCGTGACGTCGCTCGCGCTGCCCTGCGTCTTGCAGTCGAACATGCCGGTGAACCGCTTCTCGAAGCCGTTCGCGCCCGTGACCGCGAAGGCGTATGCCTGGTCCTCCCGCAACGGGACCGTCACCGTCAGGGACTTCCCGGCCGCGACCGTGTGCTCGCCGTCCATCAGCTCGAAGGTGAACGCAGCGTCGCCCGCGTTGGCCGCCGTGACGTCCACACCGCCCTCGGCACAGTTCTTCTCGGCGGAGAGCGCGGGTATCGCGCCCTCCGCTGCCCAGGTGGCCGTCGCCGTCGCGGAGACCGTCGACTCACTGGACCCGGCCAGGATCTGCGTCTGGCTGCGGGTCTCCGAGGCGAAGGCCCGGCCGACCGGCACGGTCGTCGACGCCTGCACGGACAGGGCCGCCGAGCCGTCCGGGCTGTCCTTCGGCACATCGAAGAAGAGCCGGCTGCCGTTGACCGCCGAGGTGATCGGCCTGCCGTCCTTGCCGACGACCTTCACGCCGCTCGCGAAGGCGTCCGCGGGCGGTATCACCGTCACACTGTCCGCGTCGGTGCGCACCGTGATCGGGCCCACCTTCTGGCCGGCGTGACCGGAGATCGCGGGAGGATCGAGGGTCAGTGAGGCCTTGGGCTCCGGCACGCTCCGCGCGCTCTTCTGCAGGTAGTCCGCGAGCTTCTCCGCCTGCGGGTTCACCGCGTCCACGTCGGCGCCGTCCGAATACCGCCAGATGGCCACCTGTGTGCCCGCCGCGGCGTCCTGCTCGGTGAGGCCGCTCGTGCCGGCCTTCTCGGCCAGCGCCGCCAGGTCGTTCACCTGCGGGTAGGAGTGCTGCAGGATCCAGCGGATGCGGCCCGCGTCCTTGTTGCCGTTCAACGACGTGCCGCTCCAGGACGTCTCCCGGTACTTGGCGTCCCGCTGGGTCGGGTTGTGGAGGTCGATGCAGTAGGTCTGCAGCATGCCGCCGTTGTCGACGGACATCTCGAACAGACCGGCGGACACCTGCTG
The DNA here is from genome assembly GCF_042887295.1 of Streptomyces sp. NPDC057950. NCBI lineage: Bacteria > Bacillati > Actinomycetota > Actinomycetes > Kitasatosporales > Streptomycetaceae > Streptomyces > Streptomyces sp. NPDC057950. The sequence continues at coordinate 41,954 of NZ_JBHVPP010000004.1, read as the reverse complement.
GTCCTGGCCGTTGTCGTGGATCACCGCGGGTCCGTACGTCTTCAGACCGGTGATGGTCGCGGTCGCGCCGCCCTGGCTCTGCGGGACCTCGTCCGCGACGGCCGTACCCGCGGTGACCATCGCTCCGGCGGCGACGAGTCCCGACACCACCGTCGCGGCGACGAGGCGGCCGGCCCCTCGCCTGCGCGCCGCCGCCACGGACGTCGCTGAGAACGCAGAGAGCGCAGAGAGCGCAGAAAACACAGAATTCCCCTTCGAGCAGGACCCGTTGACATGGGGGGACGGTCCCGCCAGCAGAATCAGAAGCCCCGTGAGCTATGCCCGGCATCCTAAGGACGCGGCGCACCACGCTCCCCGGGCATTCCATCCGATAACCGATCCGAATCGGAATCGTTATCGGTCAGCAAGGCTGTGAGCTGCGCTTATCGACAAATCCATGGCGGGTGTCGGATGAGCACTCATGATGAAGCATCACGTATGCGTCGATAAGGCGCGGTTCGGTCGGACCGTCCGATGGACGGGACGCGCGCGACAGCGGCACCGTCACCGCGTCCACCGCCCGGACGCGCACGCGACCGTCCCGATCCGGGCTCAGGTCACCCCTGCCGGTACCGCCTGCGGAGGGGGAGCGGTCTCGGACGGACTGCCATGCCCCGTCTCCCAGTTGGGCTCGGGTCGGGGGGCCGGCGGTGTGTCACCTTCCTTGTGCGGGCGCCGGAAGGCCGACGTGCCGCGGGAGAGATCGTGGCCGATCGCCACCGCGTCGATGTCCGCCGACGTCCAGCTCTGCCCCTCGCGCGTCTCGGTGCGTACCTTCAGCCTGCCCTGCACGATGACGGGATCTCCCACCGACAAAGACGCCCCCACGTTGGTGGCGAGCGCTCGGTTGGCCCACACGGTGAAGAAGTTGGTGTGCCCGTCCGTCCACGTGTTCTTCTCGCGGTCCCAGTACCGCGCCGTCACCGCGAGGCGGAACCTCGCCGAAGCTCCGTTCGCCAGATCTCGGTAAACCGGCTGCGTCGCCACGTTGCCCACCGCGCAGACCATCGTCTCGTTCATGCCCGGACCCCTCTCCCGTACGACTGCGTCTGTCGCGGCGATCGCATGCGCTGCGATCGCCGCGGATCCAGACTGCCCTCGCCGGGCCGAGCCCGTCGGCCGCTGTGCACCGCCCGAGGATTGTGGACAACCGCGTCACCCGTGGGAGTGCGGCGTCATCGGTCGCGGCGGTGTCCCCGGTTCACGGACACCCTCAGGTCACCCATGGCTCCAGTTCGCGGACGCCATCAGTTCGCGGACTTCCATCAGGTCACGGACACCCTCAGGTCACGGACGGCCCCAGTTCCCCGACCGCCCCGAACAAACGGCCTGCCCCGGACGGCCGGCCACGGGCATGCAGTCGGCCCCGGCTAACCGACCGTCGCCCCCGTGACCCGTCCGAACTGCTCCCGCACCTCCCGATACCGCAGCAACTCCGCGGCCACCGGATCCAGCACCCGCGCCCTCCCACACCCGGCGGCGGCCTCCCGCAACCGTCGTTCCGCGTCGAGTCCGTACCGTCGGGCCGGTCCGCGCGCCGCCAGTCTGCTGCTCCACTCGACCAACGGACCGCCGATGATGCCCGCCACCATCAGCAGCACCGGCACCCAGAGGTTCGGCGGCATGAACCCGATGATCTGCCCCAGCAGCCACAGCCCGCCGACGATCTGAAGGATCGTCATCGACGCCTGGGCGAGAACGGCGACCGGCCACCAGCCCGGCCGCGGCGGCCGCCCCGCGGGTGTCGCGGCACGCGTCGCCATCTCGTCCAGAGCTTCCGGCAGCCCCTGCGCACCGCGTACGGCCGCCTCGCGCACCGCCATTGCCCAGGGTGCGGGGAGGCCACGGGCCGCCCGGTCCGCCACCGTACGGACGGCCTGCTCGACACGCTGGCGGGCCGTGGCCTCCTCGTCGGCGGGCACCCGCAGCGCATGCCGTCCGGTCGGTGGGTCGCGCCGGTCCTGGCACCAGTGCCACAGCCGCAACCAGGGGGTGCCGCAGGCGCGGTTGGCGTTGCGGCGCCACGCGCGCTCGGCCGCCTGGCCGGCCGCGGTGGCGCCCACCGCGTCCGCGAGCCGGTCCGAGAACTCGTCGCGCGCCTCCTCGCTGAGACCCGTGTGCCGACCGGTCGCGTACACCGGCCGCAGCCGAGTGGCGGCCGCGTCGAGATCGGCCGAGATGCGACGTGCGGCGGCGCCACGCTCGGCCACGAACTGTCCGAGTGCCTCGCGCAGTTCTCCGATGCCGTCCCCGGTGAGCGCGGACAGCGCGAGCACGGTCGCGCCCGGTTCGCCGTACTCGCCCAGCGCGATCCCGTCCTCGTCGAGCAGCCTGCGCAGGTCGTCGAGGACCTGGTCGGCGGCCTCGCCGGGCAGCCGGTCCACCTGGTTGAGGACCACGAAGGAGACCTCCGCGTGTCCCGCCATGGGCCGCAGATAGCGTTCATGAAGCATGGCGTCCGCGTACTTCTCGGGATCCACGACCCAGATGACCGCGTCGACGAGTGCCAGGATGCGGTCCACGTGTTCGCGGTGCTGGACGGCGGCGGAGTCGTGGTCGGGCAGGTCGACCAGGACGAGACCGTGCAACTGGGCCTCCGCCTCCGGGCTCTGCAGAGGGCGCCTGCGCAGTCGTCCCGGGATGCCGAGCCGGTCGATGAGCGTTGCCGCGCCGTCGCTCCAACTGCACGCGATGGGTGCGGCGGTGGTCGGCCTGCGGACACCGGTCTCGGAGATGGCCACCCCGGCGAGCGCGTTGAAGAGCTGCGACTTGCCGCTCCCGGTGGCTCCGGCGATGGCGACGACGGTGTGCTGTCCGGAGAGCCTGCGCCGCGCGGCCGCCTCGTCGAGAACCCTGCCCGCCTCGGCGAGCGTCCTGCCGTCGAGACGGGCGCGCGACAGCCCGACCAGCTCCCGGAGCGCGTCGAGGCGCGAGCGCAGGGGGCCGTCGTACGCGAGTGGGGGCGGAGGGGCCTGCGCGGCGGTCCTGGTCTCCGGTGCCGGGGTTTCCTGGCCGCTGGGGGCGTCGGACGCGCGGCGGGCGATCAGCCCGTCGTCCCAGACGGACTCGGGTTCGGTACGGACGGGGGTGCCGTCGCCCTTCACGCGCGCGTGCCCGGCTTCATCCTGCACGCGTGCGTGCCCGGCGTCGTCCGTCACGGGCGTGTGTGCCGGGTCGCGCTCCGGGTGTGTGTGGTGGGCGTGGTGAGTGATGTCCGGGGGACGGTTCTCGGCGGCCTCGGTGCTCTCGCGGATCCCGTGGGTGTCACGAGTCTCGCGGATCTCACGAGTCTCGCGGATCTCATGGGTCTTGTACGGCTCATGGGTTCCGTGACCCTCGTGGCCCTTGTGGCCGTGCCGGGACGACCCGGGCAGGGGCTCCCTGTCCGTGATCTCTCGGTGGGCGCCCGCTGGGGACCGGCCTTCGTCCTGAGAACCTACGGAGCGGCCCGCGCCCGCTCCCCCCTGGACGGAGGCGTCCTGGGCGGCGGCGTCTCGCTCGGACACGCCGTGGATCGACACGCCGGGGCCGGATACGCCGTCTTCGGAGGGCAGTTCTCCGGTGCGGTCGATGTGGTCGGCGGGTTCCGTGTGTTCGGCATGCTCCGAGCGATCCGTGCGCTCTGTGCGCTCTGTGTGGTCCGAGCGATCTGTGTGGTCCGTGTGGTCCGTGTGGTCTGTGACGGCGGTCACCGCGGTCACCTCTCCTTCTGCAGTACGGACAGCGCGGCGATGAGTTCGGACTGGGGCTCCGGATGGACGTCGAGAGCGTCGAGCGGGGCCAGGCGCCGTTCGCGCTCGGTGTGCAGCGTCTGGTCGACGTACTCCGTGAGGAGGTCTCCGCCCCGTTCGCACAGCCGCAGGGCCCCCTGTGCGCCGATCCGGTCGGCGAGCTGCTCACCCGCGGTCTGCGCCCGCCGGCCGCCCAGGAGGGTGGTGGCGACCAGCGCGGCGACGGTCTCGGCGTCCGGGGCCGCGCTCTTGTCGAGGCGACCGACCTCGTCCTCGGCGTACTCCTCCAGGACCCGCCGCCACCGTCGTACGGCCACCCCGATCCGATGCTCGGGGCTTTCCAGGGTTGGGTCACGGTCCGTCAGCTCGGGGATCCGCGCGCCCGGTTCCTGACGCCAGGCCTCGTCCACACGCTCGTCGGCGGCCGTGACGGTGCACAACATCAGGGCGGCAAGACTCTCGACGAGCGAGTCGAGCAACTCGCCGGCGGTGCAGTCCAGCGGATAGGCGCGCCACCGCTTGAGCGCGTCCCCGGCGAGCACGGTGCCGGTCTGCAAACGCCCCCGCACGCGCGCGTGCTCCCTGTCGTACGCACCGTCGACGGCCGCGGTGAGCCGCAGCGCGGCGGCGTACTGTGCCGCGGCCGCGCTCGCCAGTTCCGGCATCCGGACCTTCAGGGAGTCGAGGACCCCGTGTGCGGTACGGGCCATCGCCTGGCGTCTGGCGCCGGGATCCTGTGTCTGGTGCACGAGCCACGTCCGCAACGGCGCGACGGCGGAGGCGGGCAGCAGGCCGCCGCCCCAAGCCGACTCGGGCAGCTCGGGCACCGTGAAGCGGGGCACCTCGCCGAGCCCGGCCTTGGTCAGCAGCGCGCCGTAATGCCGCGAGACCTCGGACACCACCTGGTGAGGCACCCGGTCGAGGACGGTGACCAGGGTCGCCCTGTGCTCCTTGGCGGTGCGCAGCAGGTGCCAGGGCACGGCATCGGCGTACCGGGCGGCCGTGGTCACCATGACCCAGATGTCGGCCGCGCTGATCAGTTCCGCGGCGAGTACGCGGTTGTCGGCGACCAGGGAGTCGACGTCGGGGGCGTCGAGCAGGGCGAGGCCGCGGGGGAGGGTGTCGACGGTCTCGACCCGCAGCACCCGTTCGCCTCGCTCGACGGGTGCGGTCAGGTCGTCGCCGGGCTCCTGGTGGGGCATCCACACGCGGGTGAGGTCGGGCAGCACCCGCATGCCGCTGAACCAGTGATGGTCCTCCGGATGGCACACCAGTACCGGTGTACGGGTCGTCGGCCGGAGGACCCCGGCCTCGCTGACCCGGCTCCCCACGAGGGAGTTGACCAGGGTGGATTTACCCGCGCCGGTGGATCCACCGATCACGGCCAGAAGTGGCGCTTCGGGGTCTCGCAACCGGGGCACCAAATAGTCGTTGAGCTGTGCGAGCAGTTCGTCGCGGTTGGCACGCGCGCGTGGAGCCCCCGCCAGGGGCAGCGGGAAGCGTGCGGCGGCGACACGGTCGCGCAGGGCGGAGAGTGCGTCGAGCAGCTGGGGCCGTACGTCCAAGGTCACCACATGCGAAGAATGCCCAATTTTGGAGGCTTTCTGAAGCATATGGCCACGCCTGCGCGCCGACAGGACACATCGGGGTGGAGGGGGCGACTGGGGTGCAGGCATAACGAGTGCACAACACCCGGGGCGCCGGACGCCAAAAGCGGTGCATGATTCGTACCTGCCTGCGATTATCAGGACCGCTTCACTGAACCTCCACATCGAGCCACGGAGGCGAAGCGCCAGGGACAAGGACCCGGGAGCCCTATCCTTGTCCCCGACAGGTCACGGATCGGCCCACACCCGGGCACTGCGACACCGGCCACCACACCTGGCCCCCGTAGCTCAGTGGATAGAGCAGGCGCCTTCTAAGCGCTTGGCCGCAGGTTCGAGTCCTGCCGGGGGCGCAAGTCTCCGCCCTCCCCTTTGGGAGGGCTTTTTGCAGGTCAGGGCATGTTTCCCTCGGACCGACGAAGCCCCGAACGCCTCCCCGATGATCAAGGGGAAGGTCCGGGGCCGTCCGGCTGTCACCGGGTTTTCGCGGGTGGCTGTGTCGAATACGTGTCGAAGTTTTCGGCGAGGGGTCGGCTGGGCCCGCAGCAGGGCGATCGTGACGGCCGTCAGGGTCTTGGCGGTGTTCTTCCGGCTGTTGCCGCCGAGCTCCGGCCAACGGGCGTCCACGTACTCGACGGCGAACGCGTACCAGCTCATGGCGGCCGATTTGGAGCGGTGCGATACCGGCAGCCCGGGGGCGATGACGAAGGCCTCGCCCTTGCCTGTCGCCCGGATGAGTTCCGAGCGGAAGCCCTCGGCGAGGGCAACGGTCCGGAGGGGCTCCCGCAATGGCTTGCCCGCGACCACCCATCGCACGGTGTGCGTGGTCTTCCGGGCGCCCTTGTAGGTGAGGATCTTGTAGATCTTGACGTCGTACGAGGTCTCCATCAGGCGGCGTCCTCACGGCCGTCGAGCCAGTGATCGAGATCGCTCCGCCGGATCCTCAGGTCGCCGTTCGGGAGCTTGATGCAACGCGGGGCGCGTTTCTTCGCCCGCCAGTCGTAGAAGGTGGAACGGGAGACCTTCAGCTCCTCGCAGACCTCGGCGAGCGTGAGCTTTTCGTCTCGCGACCTCACAGCGGACGTCGTCACGAAATAGCCCCTTCCAATTCTGCCAGGGCTTCGCGGGCGGTTTCGCGGTTGTGCTGGAGGTCGCGGGCGATGGTGGCCGCGAGGGCGGATTCGCCGGGGGTGTGGCCGTGGCCGGCGTACTGCCAGTCGACCAGGACGAGGACGGTGTCCGGCTCGCGCTCGTCCAGCCCGAGGGCCTCGCGTTCCGCGCGGAGCGCAGCGAGCTGTCGAGTCTCAGTTGATGGTTGACGGGTTGGCGTCGGGTGATGCTTGACGTTCGGTTCAGACGTCGAGGCTGACTGTCTTGTCAGGTCGAGCAGTCGAGCCCGGCGACCTGAGGGACCTCTGAAGGGGTTGCCCGAACTGCGATGAGTTCCAGCACAGTCCCAGGTCTTCAGGTACATCCACCTTCCGCGCGCGAATTTGGAGGCACCGTGAAGCTGTTGCTTACGTCAGGCGGCGTCACGAATCCAAGCATCCATTCGGCGCTCGTGCAGCTTCTCGGCAAGTCGATCGCCGAGTGCCACGCCCTATGCGTCCCGACAGCACAGTGGGGCCACCCGATGTGCGGTCCGACATCGGTGCGGGGCTTCGCGGCCGCCGAGCCCACGTGGCAGCACTTGTCCGGCCTGGGCTGGGCGTCGCTCGGAGTCCTCGAGCTCACCGCACTGCCCACCATCGGCGCCGAGCGATACGTCCCCTGGATCCGGGAGGCAGACGTGCTCCTGGTCGACGGCGGCGACGCGACCTATCTGTGCCACTGGATGCGGGAGTCCGGGCTGGCCGATCTGCTGCCTTCGCTGCCCGACACGGTCTGGGTGGGAGTGAGTGCCGGAAGCATGGTGATGACGCCCCGGATCGGAGCGCAATTCGTGGAGTGGCCGTCCGCACCGGACGACCGCACCCTAGGAGTCGTCGACTTCTCGATCTTCCCGCACGTGGACGCTTTCCCGCAGAACACCCTGGCTGACGCAGAGCGGTGGGCCGCCGACATCGGCGTCCCGGCCTACGCCATCGACGAACAGACGGCCATCAAGGTCGTCGACGGCTCCGTCGAGGTGGTCTCCGAAGGGCAATGGACGAAGTTCGGGTCATAGCCGCCCGGTATACGAGACGTCGCGTCGTTCCGCGAGACCCCCACAACACCCCGTGATCTCGGTGACTGAGGCGCCGACGGCCACCTCCATCACCGCGTGATACCGCTGCTCGACCACGCTCAACTCCACCAGCACGGCCCCGGCCCTCCCTGCACGCGCCGATACGACGCGCACAGCCAAGCCGAGGCAAGCGGTGTCAAGCATCAGGTGAAGCCACAAGGTCAAGCATCAACCGAGACAAGACAGGAGCGCAGCGAAGCCAAGGGATAGAACTTTCCCTACTTCATCAAGCCCCGGCTGCGCTCCGCTCCGCCGGGCGGGCTCCCGGCTACGCTCGGGGCGCCGCTCCTGCCTTCGGCCCGCTCCGCCCCGGCTACGCCGACGCCCGCCCACAGGTGGATAGGCCCGGAGGTCATGAGTCGAGCACCCGACGTTCATGGCCCACGGTCACCGACGATGCCTCCGGCGGGGGATCGGCCGGCACCGGGATGGAGGGGGCGCCGTTCCCGGCCGCGGGCACATCGTGGCGAGTGTGGCGGGCTCCCATCCCGTCCACCGTCGACCCAGGCAGAGCCGAGCAGACGCGGCCCATGGCGTCCAGGTCGTTCGTACAGTGGCGCGCTCCACCTGGACGCCATGAACCACGCCCGCTCCACGGTGTGTGGGTCGACGGCGGACGGGATGGGAGCTGGGGAGAGTGGGTTGGTGCATGCGGGGAGGCTGAGCGTCAAAGAAATCGTCTCGTCCCGCCGAACCAGGGCTGTCAGAATCGCCACACGATATGCAAGGGGGTCAAGACGATGCGCCGCTTAGTCCTGGACACAGACGGCTTCGCTGTGGCCATGCACGATCTTCTCGGGCATGCAGTCATGGGCGAGCTGATGATGAACAGCATCATCTCCGCACGTCTGGGCCGAGACCTCGATGCGATGTCCTTGCTAGAGGCCAAGGCGATCTCTCAACTCAGCGTCAACACCAGGATCTCGCTGCTAGAAGAGATCATGCAGAGCGAGGGCTGGGATCAGGACTTCCCCTTCGTGGTCCCTGTGCTGCGAGAGCTCTTCGCCATGCGTAACAAGCTGGCTCACTCTCTGGCATTCGGCCACGACACAACCGACTCCGGTGACCTGACCGCAGTCAGACGCTCTTTCCGACGTGGCGCTGCTACGCAGGAGGGGATCTCGCTCGCCAAGATCGTGGGACTTTCCAGGTCGGCCCACTTCGTCACCACGGTCGAAATGTCCTTCCTGCAAGTACGAGCTATTCCGATTTCGTACTGGACAGCAGAGTGACACCCCGCCCGTGCCCCATTCGTGCCCGATAGACCGGGCACTCGCGGGAAATCACGGTCACGAAGGGACACAGCGCGCATGACGAAGGCCCCCGACCGATGTTCCTGGGCAGGGGTCTTCAACATGCGGTGGGTGTGGGATTTGAACCCACGGGGACATCGCTGCCACGACGGTTTTCAAGGTCGTTCACGGGCTTGACCCAGTCCCTAAGGCTCCGCCGACCTCAGGCTTGCAGGTGTGGCCAGCCGTCCCGATTCGAGAAGGTCTCAAAGCAGTAGTGAGTAGACCGATCCCACTCCTTGCCGGTGGCCAGCTCGTAGGCCTGATCAGGCACATAGAGGAGCGACTCGCCGTCACGCGTAGAGGCGGTGTATGGGGCGAACTGGTCGACGTCGAAGAACACGGACTCCCAGACGGATTGGCCGGCGGCAACCACGGCGCAGCGCGAGTACAGGAAGCTGTCTGCGGACTGCGGAAAGGGGTCACCGTCTCGCAGCGTCAGGTCGGCGACCGGCAGGGTGCCAAACTTCTCTTGATCCAGGCGGTACAAAGCCTCGGCCAGGCGCTCGGCGAAGCCTTGGATGTCGAGAACCGGGCGACTACTCAGCTCTGTAGCAAGACGGCCGCAACCAGCTTCATCAGTCTTGCCGCCCAGGGTGTCTATCAATGCCCAGAAGTCGGCCCAGGTCATCATCATGGCCAGAGCGTACGACCTGGCGATCCTGGGCCGTCTCTGGGCCGTCCGAGGGCACACGACGACCAACGCTGACAACCGTTAACCACTCGATCGCAGGTCACAGCGTTGATCGTCTAGGGGCCCGAGGCCAGTAGACCATCGGATCACTTCTTCGGCTACTTGGTCTTCGGGCTCCCCTCCCGGTGTAGAAGGGAGGAGCGTCATCGGCAGGCGCCGTTGAGCGGACTCTTCTTCAGGTGCCGTGTGGTTCGTTCACCGCCAATCGGTAACCGGGACTGATTGCGACGTGGATGACGTCTCGCAGGGCCCGGTCAATTCCTTCGCCAGCCGGTTACCTCTCCTCCAGGTCCGTGCCCTGGTCATCGAGCGATTCGGAGGCTTGCTGCAGCAGCTCGGCGGCCGTGCCGAGCTGGACCGCTTCGATGTTGTCCGCCAAGCGGGACACGAAGTCGCCCCGGTCGGCGGTGCTCAAGTAGCAGGGGTTTCTGCTGGGGCCCGACCACGGGAGGAGCCGTAGTTCGTCTTGTGCCGTCATCCCTGCGTCTGCCTCTCGTCGATCACGTGGTGGTTGGTGAAGACCGCGTCGATGCGGTCGCCCGGGAAGGCCAGCAGCGCGGCTTCGACCACATGCCCGGCGGAGTCGGTCACGGTGCGTGTGTTGGCGGGCGCGGCATCGTCAGACAAGTCCGCCTACCTTGATGCACCGCGACTGGGTCCAGCACCGTTCGCGGCGCGAGGGTCGGCCCCGCCTGCACCCCCACGCCCGAGCCACGCTGTCCACAGCAGAGCATGGGACCTTCGCTGATTATTAAGCCGAAAAAACTTGAGGGAATTAGCAACGTCGATTAGGGCGCCGAAAACTTGAGGGAATTAGCAACGTCGATTAGGGCGCCGAAAACTTGAGGGAATTAGCAATGTTGATGCGCTGACCTGCGCACTTGCCCTATTCGAGGAGGATGCTCAAGAATTGCCTGCACGCGGCCAGGATGCTTCCCAAGGGGAAGAGAGGCCACCTGTGCGCCTGGACAACGACGGGCGGCCTCCTGATCCACAGCCCTCAGAGACAGGGACCATCATCAGTATGAGATACCGACCCCGACGCCACCAAGAAGCAGCTTCAAGCGGTAACTCCGCTCGCGTTCAGATAGCGGCGCTCCTGGCCGGTGCCGCTCTGATCGCTAGCGGCCAAGCCACAGTCTCAGAGGCGGCGGCCTACGTAGCACCCTTCCTGCTCATCAGTGAGCGGTTGGCGTACCGAAACGGAGCCTGCCAGTCTCCGTTAGAGAGTGGAACGTCGCCGGTGCCTCCGTGCGACTCAGGCCACATGGACGTGCCGACCAGGATCGAGGCGTGCCGTCCAGGCGATAGGCCCAGCCCTGGAATCTGACATCACCAGGTGACATCAACGACGGTGCACGCAAGCAGCCTTGAGCGACCAAGTCCACTGGCCTAGTAAGATCACCATGCCTCCAGGGCACCCGATGGATCGAACTTACAAGGCAGATGTCGGCCGTTCGAAACCATCCGCGCCCACGAATCTCGGGACGCAAGCAAGGCCCAGGTCAACCGGTGCGAATCCGGGAACCTGGGCCTTGGTCTGACGGTCCACGTAGTCGGCGATCACGTGATCGCGGCCGTTGACGAGATGGTGGTAGATCAGCCGAGCAGACGCGGCCTATGGCGTCCAGGTCGTTCGTACAGTGGCGCGCTCCACCTGGACGCCATGAACCACGCCCGCTCCACGGTGTGTGGGTCGACGGCGGACGAGATGGGAGCTGGGGCGAGTAGCGGGTACTGGGGGCATCAGCCATGGCGCCAGGCCGTGCTCCTAGAGCGCCTGTAGCGCCTAGAAGCGGACCGCGTTATCCGAAGCTCGACGCGAAGCTGCCCACAAGCAAGAGCGCGAGGGAAGTGACAGGTCCGAGCCACTCCGGGAGCCCGATCGTGCTGCGCTTCTCGAAGCCATGTCCAGCCCTTGGCACGGCGGCGTCGCGGCGACGCAGCAGCTCCTGCGCGACGGCGTCCCGCTTGGCCTTGCCCGTCAGAGGAGCGGCGTCGAGTGCAGCCACCGGAAGGCGACCGTATCCCGACACGACAAGAGTGAGGGCAGTCCGCCCCTCCAGCGCCGTGATCGAGTGGTAGGGGACGAGGTAGTGCGTGAACAGATTGTTCACGCGGAAGCGATCCTGCCCGAACGATACGTATGGGTTCAGGAACAGCCGCCAAATCATGTATTGGGCGAACAACGTGGGAGCCAGCGGGATCAGGCACGTCAGCCACGAGCCAGTCACGGCCGCCTGCTCCTGGAGCAACACCACCTGCAGTGCCACCAGCCCTGCCTGTCCTGCGATGGCCCACACCACCTTGGGGACTCTTCTGATCCTCGCCACCGAGCCGGTTCTTTCGTCGTGTCCACTCGGACAGTCCTGCCCAGTCCCCAGGAATCGGGCGGGGCAGGGAAACCTACTACGTACTGTCCGACGGGTCACCCTCGCAGCCACAGCCGGATCGCTGAGAGGGTGACCGCGGCGTGGAATGCCACAACTTCGCCAGCGCCTACCAAGCCGTGGTCGGCCGACAAGGCCTGTGGCGGTACAGCAGCGAAGTACAGCAACCACACCAACTGGCCCCGGCCGGCGATGACCCCGTAAGGCCGTAGCGCGACTGGTCAGACCCTCACCGACCGATCTACATAGAGCTACGGATCAGGTGTTGTCTCTGGCCCGTAGCTCTTCCTTCCGCAGGCGGGCGTAGCCCTCCAGGTCCTGCTTGATGGTCATGACGTCCTCGACGCGGATCCGGATAGGCCCGCAGTGCAGGGCATCGCAGGAGCGGGGAAAGCTCCCGTCGATGAGGGAGACACCGCTGAGTACGATGCCCGCCACCTCATCAACCGCAGTACACAGCACCGGATGGAACGAGCAGTCCTCGTAGATGTCGCCCACCTGGATGCCGTTCGGGTTGCCGGGGTCTGGTGTCTCGCTCATGGGGAGCACCGTCTCAGTTTCCGTCTCATTCAGCGACGGTCAGGCCCGTTCGGGAGAGGTCGGAAGCGAGAGGCCGCCCCTCGATCGGCCGCAGCCGAACGCAGGTGAACGAGGCCGGACAGAGTCCCGGACCGGACCAACAAACTTGGAAAGCGTGTTGGGGCGGATGCATCGAGGCAGCTGCGGGCCGGGGGATGTCAGACGCTGATGAGAGTGTGTCCGGCATGGAGACACCCATTACCCCTAACACCGGGGATGAGGAGCACGCCGTCATCGCGCACTTCCGGCTTGCCGGTGGCGGCTTCGGCGATTCCAACCAGCGCGAGCTGGTCTACGAGGCCAAGCAAGTAATGGCAGCAGCTGCCGAGGAGGCCGGCGTCGGGGAGGTCGACGGCAAAGAGTTCGGAGGAGGCGAAGCCGTCGTGTACACCTACGGGACGGATGCAGATGCTCTCTTCAAGGTCATGGAGCCGACCCTGCGTAGTCTGCCGTTCCGACCGGGGCACGTGGTTCTCAGGCGGGGCGACAACGCGTCACGTGTGGACCTGTGAGCCTGGCCGGACGGCTACAGGACCTGTGGAGCAGCGCAAGGTGAAGTCGAGGCGCACTACAAGCGCACCAGATCGAGCGGGGAACTGCGGGGAATCACGGTGAAAGCAGCCGGGGCCGCCAGGCCAGTCACTGGACGTCCGCCCAGGTCAGCGCCCGGCCGAGCCCCAAATGCCCGCAGCTTCCCAAGCTGAGAGTACTGAGGCTGACTGTCATCGGATGATTCGCACACCACGTGCAGTTATTCACTTCAGGGTGCGTGCACGGTATACCGGTCGAAGGCGAGCGCTGCGGAAGGGGGAAGAGTCCGGGTTATTCGGCTCTTCCCCCTGCGAGGGCTAACGGAACGTTGCCGCTGGCGGCCGCCGATGCCGATCGCCCTCTCAGAAGCGGTGAGGGTTCACTTCCAGAAGGTGACCGCGGCTGGTCGCAACGCGGAGGACGTCTCGTAGAGCTCCCGCCAGTTCCTTCGCCAAGAGTCGCAGGTCTTCAGGGCCCGCCTGCTCCGCGGTGAGGGATTCCGTGGCCTGGTCCAGCAGTTCAGCCGCCGAGCCGAGCTGTACCGATTCGATGTTGTCCGCCAGGCGGGACATGAAGCCGTCTCTGTCGTCCGTGCTCAGGTAGCACGGCTTGCCCTCGGGCCCCGTCCACGGAAGGAGTCGTAGTTCGTCGTGCACCGTCATGCTTGCGTCTGCCTCTCGTTGAGCGCGTGGTGGGTGGTGAAGACCGCCTCGACGCGGTCTCCTGGGAACACCAGAAGTGCGGCTTCGAGGACGCGGCCGGCGGTGTCGGCGGCGATTCGGGTGATCGCGAGGATCGCCAGGCCCGGGTTGATCCGGAGAGCGGATGCCTCATCTGGCGTCGGGAGGCGGGCGGAGACTATCTCGCGGACCTCGGCCGACAGGGCGTTCAGAACGGCGAAGCTCGCTTCTGTATGCAGGTATGAAGGGCCGTTGCCGAGTGCTTCTTTAGGTTCCGGTCCGCCGGGGACGTAGATGCGGGCCAGGCTGTGTGGGCAGTCCCCCTCGTAGCTGACGCTGAGGTATTCGGTCAGCGGGCTGCCGTTCGGGACGCGCAGTAGGGCTGCCAGGTGTCCGTCAGCCTCGACCTGGGTGGCCTGGTCCGTGACGCGTAGAGCCGTTTCGGCGGCTGTCCATGGGTCCAGCGTTCCCCAGCCTCCGACGTATGTGATCTGGCGGGGGCGATGGCGGACGAAGTTGCCCTTGCCGTGGATCTTCTCGACCAGACCTTCCCCCTGCAGGACGGAGAGGGCGCTGCGCAGCGTCGCTGTGCTGACCTTGTATCCGGCGGCCAGTCCGGATTCGGACGGGAGGCGTTCACCGGGCTTGATGCCGCCGGTCGTGATCTGACGTCGAAGGTCATCAGCGATGTCGTGATGGCGGGCACGCATGGTCGACGTCACCGCCTTCTCGAGATGCGTACGGCGACGAGTCGGGTCCGCGTGTGCATGGTCAACAACTCACCTGACTCGAACAGCAGTTGTTTGGCCCCTTGGGGCAACTGGAAAAGGTCTCTCACTCGGTACGCGTGACCGCCGATTTGGATGACGTCGCCGCGCTGCACGGTCGTCGATGTGATCTCGACCTGGGAGACCAGCGCGCCGCTGGGCGTCCGGTCCCTCACCGCTGCACCTCCGTGGGCGCGGGACGGCTGGGGGTCGAGTGACACGGGCAGTCGCACACCTCGTACACCACCGGCAGGTCCACCGGTGCCGCGACGGGGGAGGACTCCGAGCAGGCGTGGTGCGTGCCGAGACGGCACGCGGTCGACCGGTAGGGGACGGGCGAAGTGTCCGTGACTCGGGGGTGCTGGCGAGCAGGCATCATCGGCCTCCCGCGAGGAACGACCAGGCTGCGGGCGGCAGATGGGGTGCCATGATCATCGAACGCCGTGGGCGCCCGGGCTCTCTCCGGTCAGGACGTACGGTCGAACGAGCGCGATGTCCGAGCCCGCTGGCGAGTCCATGCGGTAGGGGCGGTCCGGGCGCCGTCGAAGGGTGGCCGTCGCCTCGACAGTCGGTGCCGGGCGAGCACAGGCCCGTGACGGTCCCGTGGAGGTTAAGGGGCGGCGGTGCCGGCCCTTGGGGGAGTGGTGCCTTCTGGTGAGTGAGACGGCGCGGCGGATACGGTTGAGCACGCTGTTCAGCTCCTATCGCTGATGGCTCGGTCCCCCGACATCGCCCGTCGTGGGGGCCGTTTTGCGTACGACCGCCCAGAGGGTGCGGCCGTTCAGACTGGTGGCGAAGAGGCCGAATCGATCCGCCTCGGCCACCACTTCCAGGACCTCCCGCCATGACTCCGCGGAGAGCTGTTCCGGCACCTCCGCTTCGATCGAGGTGTGCCGGTCGTGTTCCTCCAGGCGCGTGGGGAGCCCAGCGGCGGACAGCCGTGCGGCGATGGCGGCCGCGCTTACTCCCGAAGCGGGCACAGGGCAGCCTCCGTCACCGGAGATCACTTTGAGTGAAGCTAGTTAACTAGATTAGAGCTAGTGGACTAGATTTTCTACATGCCTGAGCAGCCGCCTTATCTCCGTATCGCCGACGAACTCCGGCGGCGCATCGCGGAGCACGTCTGGGAGCCGGGGGATCGCCTCCCCTCCCGTTCCCAGATCGGCCAGGAGTGCGGCGTGGGTGAGAACGTGGTGCGCCGGGCGCAGGAGTTGCTGATCTCCCAGGGCGTATTGGAGGGCCGGGCCGGTTCGGGGACGTACGTAGCCGAACCGCGGCAGCGGGTGCGGGTCGTCCGTTCGTCAGCACGCGAGCAGCCGGACGGGTCACCGTTCCGTACGGATATGAAGGCCGTCGGCAGGCAGGGTGACTGGGAGAGCCGGACCGACGCCAAGGTGCCGGCGCCTGAGGAGATCGCGCAGCGTCTCGGTATCGCGGACGGCGAGCTGTGTGTCCGGACGACGTACGAGTTCCTGGCTGATGGCAGGCCGGTGCAGCTGTCGACGAGTTGGGAGCCCTACGACCTCACCGCCGGCACTCTCGTCGTTCTCCCGGAGGGTGGGCCGCATGCCGGAGCGGGTGTCGTGAACCGGATGGCCGCCATCGGTGTCAACGTCAGTCATGCCGTGGAGCAGCCGGAGCCGCGACGGGCGACCGCCGAGGAGGCGTCCCTGCTCGGCATCCAGAAGGCCGCGCTCGTCACGCACATCCGGCGGACGTACTACAGCGACCAGGGGCGACCGGTCGAGACGGCGGACATCGTTGTGCCCGCTGCCCACTGCGAGATCGTTTACGAGATCCCGATCAACCGGTAGCCGACACATGCAGGACGACAACGGAACTGGCGGCTACCAGTCAGCCGCGCCCCTCAACTCTCCTCGTCCTCGACCATGCCGATATCGAAGGGGAACGACTTCAGGAAGTCACGTACCGCAGGGTCCTGCTCCACCTCGACCAAGTCCGCGATCACTTGCCGGAATCGTTCGCGTTGATCGGACGGTAGCTGCAGCAACGCCCAGCCAATGGTCTCCATCATCTTCACCGCGGAGTCGGGGTTCACTTCCTCGTCGTCGCAGCCGTCCAGCCACCGCACGATGTCGACGAGCAGTCGGGTCAGCGCCGGCACGAGCGGATCTCTGTCAGTCATGTGGGCAACGTAGCCGAGGCCTACGACAGCGCGCCGCGGATCGGTGAGCGGCCTGCATAGGGACGGCTACACGCCGTCCGTCGACCTCGACTCGTATCGTGCGTGCATGCGCAATGAGCGGCACGACGAGCCACTGTCCAAGGCGGAGTGGGAGTTGTTCCTCCAGTATCTGCACCGGTTCGCCAACCACGATGTGGACCAGTTCGCCAACATGCAGGTGGGTTATCCCGAGTACCCCGTCTATGTGAGCTTCTCCAGGCAGCCCGAGGCGGGAGTTGACGTAGAGGAGGTCTACCTGCGGCAGTAGTGAAGCCGGGCCCTGTCGAATGTGTGTCGAGGGCTGGCTGAGTGGGAGTCAGGACGGGGGAGCGGCGCAGGTCAGAGGCGGTGCCCCGCTCGACGCACCAGACGCCTTCTAAGCGCTTGGCCGCAGGTTCGAGTCCTGCCGGGGGCGCCGCTGAGAGCCCCCCCCGGGAGGGCCTTTTTGATGGTCAAGGCATGTTTGAGACCCGACGCGGAGAACCGGACCGGCTCCATCTGATCGCGGAGAGGGTCCGGTGGTGTCCAACAACGGGAACGCCGCGTGGGCGGGGCCGCCGGCTGCGGTCCCGCCCACGCGGTGCTGTCCCGGGTGGCTTCCCGGGGTGTGACGTCAGCGCAGGCCGAAGGCCCGGGTGATCGTCTGGGAGACGGTGTTGCCCGCGCTGTCCCGGGCGCCGACCCGGAGGGTGGCGAAGCCGGCCGACCGCGGGGCGCGCAGGTTCGTCCGCCATCCGTCACCGCACCGGCTCAGGTCGGTCCGCTGCCAGGTCGCGCCGTCGTCGTACGAGACCTCGACGGACGGCTTCGCGATGGCGGCGGTGGTGCCCGGCAGGTGCGAGGCGGTCACCGTCAGCCCGGCGTGCCGGTCGGCCCGGCCGGACTTGTCGGTGTCCACGCCGTAGTCGAGCTGGATCAGCGGCAGTGACACCGCCGACTCGCTGCCGGTGACCGCGGAGGTGAAGTTCCACTCGGTCAGCGTGTGCGTCGAGTACGGGGCGGTCCAGGCGGCACGGTCGTTGTCGAGGACCAGTCGGTAGGGCAGGCGCCCCGCACCGAGCCCGGGAACCTGCAGATACTCGGCGTTGCCCCAGTCGAGCTGCTGGTCGCCCTGGTACAGCGACATCCAGTCCTTGACGTCGAAGTTCGCGCCGGCCTCGCCGACGTGGCCGGACCCCGAGTCGCCCCAGCCGGGCGCGGTGATGTACATCGTGTCGAGGTAGCGCACGGGCTGGTAGCCCATCGGGCCCATGCGGGGCCGCTGGATCGGGCCGAACCAGCTGACCTTGCCGGTCTTGCGCGCCGCGTACTGCAGCGGGTCGATCGAGTGCTGCCCGGTCTCGCCCTGGATGAAGGCGTCGTCCAGCCAGGTGGTGCCGGCGGTGACCCAGTCGGTGCGCTCGCCCTGGGCGGGCGCCGTGAGCTGGTTGCCGACGGCCCAGCCCCGCCAGACGTCCGGACGGAACTCCATCGCCTTGCCCTGCCGGTAGTTCCGGAAGGAGACGTTCACCCGGCCGAGGTCCTTGGGCTCCTCACGCCAGGTCGGGTCCGCCGGGACGGCGCCGGTCCAGTGGTGCACCACGTCGTAGACGTAGTCCGTCGTGGGGTGCGAGGTGACCTTCAGCGAGACCGCGCCGTGGCGGAGCGAGCCGATCAGTTCGGCGCCCTGGTCGGCGGTGAGCGTCGCCACCGTCACCGGGGCGGGGCTCGCCGGGCTCCAAGGGCTCTCGTCCCAGGGCTCCAGGCGGCCGACGCCGTCGTTGACGACGAGCAGCAGTCGGGCACCGGCCGCCGCGGCGGCCTCCGCCTGCGCCTGGATCCCTTCCGTACCGGCACCCCGCACCACGACGGCCTTGCCGCGCACGTTCTGCCGCGCGAGCTCCTGGGCCGTGCCGCCGCCGGCGAAGACCGCCGTCAGGTTCCGGCTGCCGGCGGGCAGCGGCGTGGCCGCGCGCTTGACCAGCGGGTCGTTGAAGGCCGTCGACTTCGTGCTCAGGGTCAGCGCCGGCTGCTCGAGGCGGAAGCGGGCGCCGGCCTCGAACTCGCCGTCGGTGACCTTCTTGCCGGTCGGGAGCGCCCAGACGCTGTCGTACGACGGGTTGGGCAGCATCGACGTCTCCACCAGGCTGTCGGTGAAGGACCGGTGGGCGTCCAGGCGCGGCGCGACGGCGGTGGTCTGCTGCGGCACGCGCGCCAGGATCCGGCGCGCCTTGCGGCCGTCCAGCGTGACGGTGCGGTCCTGGTCCAGCTTCACGTCGTTGAAGGCGAGCAGCACCATGCCGAGCGAGCTCGGGCCTTCGGCGCCCTGCACGTCCCCGGTGAGCCAGCCGCTGTAGCTGCCGACGGGCAGCCGCGTCGTGCCGGTGCCGGACGCGTCGAGGTCCATCACCGTGAAGAGGTGCTCGGCGGTGAGGACGACCCGGCCCGCCAGCGGCTTGCCCGCACGGTCCTTCGCGACGACCGTCAGATTCTGCCGCCGGCCCTCTCGGGCGGCGCCGATCATGGTCCGGGCGCGGACGGCTCCGGTGCCGTCCGTACCGGTGATCATGGCGCTGACCGACTGGTCACCGGCCAGCTTGTCCAGATCCGCGGTCAGCGTCGCCGTGGCGGTGCCGTGCGCGGGCACGGTGACATGGTCCGAGGAGAGGCTGAACAACCCCGCGGGTACCGTGCCGTCGACCGCCAGGGCGAGGTTGACCGGGGCGTCGCCGACGTTGGTGTAGGTCACCGTCTGAACGTCGGTCTGACCCGGCGTCGGGGGCCACGTGTGGAAGCCGGAGTAGGCGGTCGTGGTGGCGAAGACCGTGGTGTGCACGGCCGCCAGCGCGTCGAGCCGGCCGGCGCCCGCCTGGTACGGGGTGTACGCCGGGGTCGCCTTGACGCTGCTGACCAGCGCCTCCTTGAGCTGGGTGCCCGTCCAGTCGGGGTGCTCGGAGGCGAGGAGCGCGGCGGCACCGGCCACGTGCGGCGTCGCCATCGACGTACCGCTCATCGTGGTGTAGTAGCCGGAGCCGCGCTTGTAGTGCGAGCGCGCCGCGACGATGTCGACGCCGGGCGCGGTGAGCTCCGGCTTCAGCCCGCCGTCGCCGTCACGCGGGCCCTGGCTGGAGAAGTCGGCGAGCGTGTCGGTGGAGTCGACGGCGCCGACGGTCAGCGCGGAGTCCGCGGTACCGGGGCTGCTGATGGAGTGCGGGCCGCCGTTGCCCGCCGCGATCACGAACAACGCGCCCGTGTCGTGGCTGAGTTCGTCGACGGCCTGGCTCATCGGGTCGTTCTTGTCACCGCCGCCGCCCAGGCTCATGCTGATGATCCTGGCCTTCTGGTCGCGGGCGGCCCACTCCATGCCCGCGATGATCCAGGATTCCTGGCCGCTGCCCTCGGAGTTGAGCACCTTGCCGACGGCCAGCCGGGCGCCGGAGGCGACACCGCGCTCCTTGCCGTCGGAGGCGCTGCCCGTGCCGACGATGGTCGAGGCGACGTGCGTGCCGTGGCCGTTGTAGTCGGCGATGTCGTCCTCGCCGGGCACGAAGCTGGCGCTGTCGGACACCTGCCCGACCAGGTCGGGGTGTTCGGTGTCCGCGCCGCTGTCGAGCATCGCGACCTTCACGCCCTGGCCGGTGTCGCCCTCCGCCCACACCTTCTGCGCGCCGATCTGGGCGGTGGAGTCGGCCAGGTCGGCCTTCACCTTGCCGTCGAGCCACACGTTGGCGACGCCGCCCGCGAAGGACGGCTTCGCGGACCGGGCCGCCGCGCCGGAACCCCCGGTGAGCGAGGACCAGAACTCCGGTGCCTGCTTGTGGTTCTGCGCGAGGGCCGCGCCCTGGATGCTGTCCAGGCGGCGGACGTCGGTCGAGCCGGCCATCTTCGTCCGGGTGCGGTCCTTGGCGGCGGCCCCGGTGTAGCGCACGATCAGCGGCAGCCGGGAGCTGTGCGCGTCGTCGTAGCCCTCGGTGATCAACCGCGTCACGTTGAAGAGCTGCTTGTCGAGTCTGCCGGCACTCACGTACGGCAGGGCGGCGTCGGGGTAGACATAGGTGGCGCCGTCCACGACAGCGCGGTGGAAGCCGGTGGTGGCTCCGCTCGCGGCCTGGAAGGAGCGCACGGCGGTGCCGTCGGCGGCGGTACCGATGGTGACCTTGTCACCCGTGATCAGGGTGACGGTGTGCGTGCCGGCAGTGCCGGGCGCTCGGTGTCCGGCGTCGTTGTGCGACACCTCACCGGCGGAGTACGCGGACACAGCGGCAGTTGCCGGTATGACGCCGAGTGTCAGCGCGGCTGCCACGGCGAGGGCGATCGGCCCGGGCCGGGGGATGGGAACCTTGGGCAAGGAAGACTCCTGAGACGCGGCGAAGAGCGAAAGATCACTGGATCCTCCGGCCGCCCCCGCCGTCGTTCAAGGGGTCGCACACGTCACTCTTGTGCCATGGCACAGTTGCGCCGCGAGCGGACGGGGCCTCGGCCACGGCGCAGGCGCGGCGGCGGGCCCCCTTATGGATCAGGCGTGTTGAGGGACGGAGCGACGGGCCTGCGGGGCATCCCGGTCGGCGCGGCGGGGCGCTCACCTCCGCGGCCTCGCGGGCGGGCTGCACCGGTCGAGTGACTCGTCCCGGACGTCTCCGCCATCCGGCCGACGTAGCCGGGGCCTACGAAGTCGCCCCGCGGGCCGGTGGGTTCCCGACGGCGCCGCTGTGGGACGCGGCCGTCGTTCCACTCGGGCGCGCCGCGTGACCAGCGGCAGACCGTGCCCGGACGTCAGTGTCCCGGGTGCCGCCCGCCCCGTCGCCGCGCGGAGGCGATCGCGGTGACGACGGCGGTCGCGGCGAGGCTCCCCACCATGACCAACCCGACGCCGACCCCGTAGAGGCCGCTGGAGTCGTCCGACCAGTCGTAGCAGGCGGCAACGGTGAGGCCGGCCGTGGTGCCGAGCACGGCGCCGGCGACGTAGCGCCGGGATGCCGCCCAGTACACCGGTGCCGGCAGAGTCAGCACCAGCCCGATCACCTGCCACGCCTCGTACGGACCGGTCGTCGTGCCGTCAGGGTGCACGTCACGATGCTGGTCCCAGCCCAGCCAGGCGGCCCACATCGCCAGCGACACCCCGGCAAGCAGGAGGATCGACACCAGTTGGGGAACGGGTTTGAGTGGTCGTTGACGCATGCCCCAAGTTTTTCCGTTCGCTCCGGCACCGACCAGAGCGCACGTACTCAGCTCCGCCCGAGTACGTCAGCCATGGACGGACCTGTCGTGTCCCCTCGGGAGGTCATTCCCTCCGGTCCTGGGTGCTGGGGCCGCTCGTCCCCGGCCGGGTCGAGGTCCGGTCGGTGGCCGCGAGGTTCTCGAGCGAACGGACGAGCAGGTCCCAGAGGCGTTCGGTGCGCAGTTCGGTGGCCACGAACGTGTTCGGCGGCCCGATGTGGCCGCGGAAGTCGGTGACCGTCATCCCGTAGGTCGCCGTGCCGCGCAGCTCGACCTCGACATGGGCCTCGACGGCCTCCATCAGGGTGGGGTCGATGGCCCGGCCGACGGCGCACGCGTCATGGATCGTGGCCGTCGTGCCGTGGACCTTGCCGACGGTGGCGTTGTAGTGGTGCAGGAGATCGACGACGAACCGGGACACCGGCGTGTCCAGGGCCCCGATGCGGGACAGGAGCTCCGGGGTGGCGGTGGCCTGGGCGGTCAGGTCGAGGCCGACCATGGTCACGGGCCAGTCCGCCGAGAAGACGATCGCGGCCGCTTCGGGATCGGCGTGGATGTTGAACTCGGCCGCGGGCGTGACGTTGCCGCGGGTGTACGACCCGCCCATGAGGACGACCTCCTCGACCAGCGTGGCGATCCGGGGCTCCCGGCGCAGCGCCAGCGCGATGTTGGTCAGGGGTGCGGTGGGGACGAGTGTGATCTCGCCGGGGTGGGTGAGAACGGTCTCCACGATGAGGTCGACGGCGTGCCGGGGGTCGGCCTCCATGGCCGGAGGGATGAAGGCAGGGCCGTCCATGCCCGATTCGCCGTGGATCTCGGCCGCGGTGATCCGGTCACGGACGAGGGGGCGGTCGGCGCCCGGTGCGACGGGTACGTCGTGCAGGCCGGCCAGGGTGCAGACCTGACGGGCGTTGAGGGTGACCTTGTCGAGGGTGTGGTTGCCCGCGACGGTGGTGACGGCGACGATCTCGACATCCGGGTTCCCGGCGGCGAGCAGGATGGCGATCGCGTCGTCCAGCCCGGGGTCACAGTCGATGATGATCTTCTTGGGCATGCGGTTCCCTTCCGGGGCGAGGCGCTGACGGGCGCCGGCCGTCGCGATCGGGCGCGACGACCGGCGCCCTGTACATGCCTCGCCACCGGCGCATCACTCGTATCACCGGGTGTCCTGCGGGAAGAGCACGCCGGGAAGCGGCAAGCACACCGAGAAGCGGCACGCCCAGAACTGGCACGCCGAGAATCGGCACGCGGGGAAAGCGGCACGCCCAGAGCTGGCACGCCGGGAAGCGGCACGCACACCGAGAAGCGGCACGCCGAGAACTGGCACGCCGGGAAGCGGGACGCGGGGAAGCGGCACGCCCAGAACCGGCACGCCGAGATACGGCACGCCGAGGGTGAGCCCGGCTCTGCCTGAACGTCACTCCAGTCGCGGCGTCACCGCAGCGGATGCGAGGTTCTGCCCGACACCTCGTCGATCTCGCCGTGCGCCTTGGTCAGCAGCTTCATCGCCAGTTCGTTGAGCGCCCGCGCTCCCGCGACCTCCTCGCCGACCCTCGGCTGGTTCGAGTCGCTGGGATGGCGACTGGCGTACCCGTGCGCCCGCACCTCGTTCCCGTCGGCGAGCCGTAGGAGGGCGGCGGCACGCGTGCGGTGCTCGTCCTCCTCGAACTCCATCTCGACGTGCCAGCCGACGGCGGTCCGCGCCTGCGGTCGAGTGGGCTTCATGTCTGTCGTCTGCGTCATCGTGATCACCTCCGGGGCCGACCCCAGCCCCTGCTACCCCAGCCCTCCTTCCAGAGTGTGCTTCTTCGCCCGGCTCCGCACGGGGTGGGCGGGATATGAACGCTCGGCGATCGCGTGTGCGCGCAAAGTCGCGCGCCGCGGCAAGCGGAAGCCCGGGAAGCAGGGGGACCCAGAAGCAGGGGGACTCAGTGGAGCGCGACCTTGGCGGCCACGATGATCAACCCGAGGACGAGGTTGACGGCGGCGACGGACGCCACCGCGCCGCGTGACGCGCCGGCCCGGATGACCATGGCCGTGGCCCAGCCGACCTGCTGGGTCACGGCGACGCCCAGAGCGAGCCATCCCGCGCCTTCGACCCCGAGCCCCAGGAGCGGACTGATCGACACGGCGACGGCGGGAAGGAACGCCGCCTGGACGATCGGCCACTCGCGGGCGCACACCTGGCGGATCTCGCGCCAGGTCACCGACTGATGCCGCAATCGGTTTCCGATGAACCGGACGTAGGCGTGCGCGCCCCAGAACACCACACCGGTGCAGAGGAGGAGGGCCACGAGCTCGCCGCGCGGATGCGGGCCGAGCGCACCGGCCCCGGCCACCACCGAAGCGGCCAGGAGCGACCCGTAGATCGCACCCGTGTAGTCGGTCCGGGCCGTGTCGGGCGTGGGACCGGAGTCCGATCCCAAGTCCGGTCCCAAGTCCCGTCCGGAGTCCGATCCCAAGTCCGGTCCCAAGTCCCGTCCGGAGTCCGATCCGGAGTCCGGTCCGGGGTCCGGTCCGGAGTCCCGTCCGGGGTCCCGTCCGGGGTCCCGTCCCGGGTCCGGGCCGTGCGCGGAGGTGCGGTGTGCCACCTTTCCAGGATCACGTGCCACCGGACCAGGATCGCAAGAGACTCCGGCCGCTGCCATTCCGCGCCGCCGGCCCGTTCGCGGACATCGGGAGGCTACGCGGGGTCGTCTCCGGCCACCGGCTTCTGCCACGGCCACCGCCCGGTGATCTCGAGCTCGAGAGAAAAGCTGAGGAAGGTGCGGATGCCCACGATCAGGGCCAGCACTCCGACGCTCGCGTAACTCGGCGCGACGGCGACTGTACGGATGATGTCGCCGGCTACGAGGAATTCCAGCCCCAGCAGGATCGACCGCCCGACGCGACGGCGATAGGCGAGGTACACACCCGCCTGTCGGCGACTGAGCCGGACGGCCGCGAGAACGGTCGCCACGAGCGTTCCCACGACCGTGATGGCCACGCCGAAACCGTCGACGACCCGACCGACCAGCTCCACGATGTGTTGGAACTCCACGGTGTCCCCTATCGCGCCCAACCGAATCCGCTTGTTTCCGGTCCGCGGCCTTCTGTTGCCACCGACATGTCGTTCCGAGCGCCGGCCACAGTCGCGCTGGACGCGTTTCCACGGCACTTCCCGAACCGTGGAGCGGTGATCGTCGACGATCCCTGTCGAAAGCGTAACTGTCGGACGGGCGCGAGCGCTGTTTCCCGGCTGTGGTTTCCTCAGCGCATTCGATCGAGTACCTCGTCGGTCGACAGCAACTCATGGGCGAAGAACCGGTAATTGATGATCGCCGCCTGATAGCCGTCTCCCCAGGCCGGGTGCCGGGGTCCGGCTGTCGCGTCCCTCACCACGGCGACCTCGAATCCCTCCTCGATGAGGTGACGCATGTGGGACTCGACGCACATGTTCGCCAGCATTCCGCCAAGAACAATTCTTTGCATTCCGCGCTTGCGTAGTTGCAGTACCAAGTCGTTCGTTTCCGGTCCGAATACCTTGTGGGGGCTGGCGACCACTGTTCTGCCGTCTTCGATATAGGGCTTGAAGCGGTCCAGCCAGTCCGCCCCGGAGTCTTGGAACCCAGTCAGATCGAGCTGTCCCGTCCGTGCGAACGTATGGGTATCGAGCTCGCTCGTCTCGAGCGGCCCGTTCATTTTCCATCCGTTGTCGGTCGGGTAGAAGTAATGAGGCGAGATGAAGACCTCGTATCCGCCCGTCTTCGCCGCCTCGAAGATCCGCTCCATGTTCTCGACGGTCCTGTTCTCCGTGACGCTCGCTCCCACCACGTCCCAGTTCGCTCCGCTCTCGCTCAGCACGTCGTTCTGTGGGTCAATGAACACAACCGCCGTGTCGGTATTCCTGATTTCCACCTGACGCTCCTCACGCGATATCGAACCACTGGCGTGGTGGGTATTCGGTACAGCGGATGTCCGTGTGCCCTGAGGAGCTCTGCCCCGGTAATTCGGCCCTCCGTTCCACTGTGACCCATCAGGGGGCGTTCTGCATTGCTGGCGCCACTGTGCGAGTTCGATCACGGGTCGCCTGACAGGTGCTCCGCGCACCTGTACGGATGCCGCGTGCCGCATGCCCTGGAGCTGCCCGCCTCGGGCGCCGCGGTCGTGGGCGGGGTCGTCCGGCACGCGGACCACGACTGCCGGGTGAAGATCGGGCAGGACGAGTGGGACCGGCCCGGATGAGCGCTCCAGAGCGCTCTGGGCCGCCCCCGGGCCGCGCGAGGTCGCTCGACAGTGACGGGCGGCGACGGTCCGTGACGGGCCGGCTGTCAGGGCAGCCGGGTGAACGGCCAGGTCACGGCCCCCGGCCGGAACGCGTTTCCGTCGAGGGGTGGCCGTCAGGCAAGATGGGGTGTATCTGCCCACTGCCGATTTCAAGCGTCCGGACGGTTTCTCTTGGCTGAGTTCATTTACACCATGCGCAAGACGCGCAAGGCGCACGGCGACAAGGTGATTCTCGACGACGTCACCTTGAGCTTCCTCCCGGGTGCGAAGATCGGTGTGGTCGGGCCGAACGGTGCCGGTAAGTCCACCGTTCTCAAGATCATGGCGGGCATCGAGCAGCCCTCCAACGGTGACGCGTTCCTGTCTCCCGGCTTCAGCGTCGGCATCCTCATGCAGGAGCCGGAGCTCGACGAGTCCAAGACGGTTCTGGAGAACGTCCAGGACGGTGCGGCCGAGCTGATGGGCAAGCTCAGCCGCTTCAACGAGGTCGCCGAGCTGATGGCGACCGACTACTCGGACGCGCTCATGGAGGAGATGGGGAAGCTCCAGGACGACCTGGACCACTCCAACGCCTGGGACCTCGACGCGCAGCTCGAGCAGGCCATGGACGCGCTCGGTTGCCCGCCCGGCGACTGGCCGGTCACCAACCTCTCCGGTGGCGAGAAGCGCCGCGTGGCGCTCTGCAAGCTGCTGATCGAGGCCCCGGACCTGCTCCTCCTCGACGAGCCCACCAACCACCTCGACGCCGAGTCGGTGAACTGGCTGGAGCAGCACCTCACGAAGTACGCGGGCGCCGTCGTCGCCGTCACTCACGACCGGTACTTCCTGAACAACGTCGCCGAGTGGATCCTCGAGC
Source organism: Streptomyces sp. NPDC057950 (assembly GCF_042887295.1). Classification (NCBI taxonomy): domain Bacteria; kingdom Bacillati; phylum Actinomycetota; class Actinomycetes; order Kitasatosporales; family Streptomycetaceae; genus Streptomyces; species Streptomyces sp. NPDC057950. The sequence goes on along the minus strand of NZ_JBHVPP010000004.1, from coordinate 14,917 downwards.
TGGACCGTGGCCGCGCGATTCCCTACGAGGGCAACTACTCCACGTACCTCGACAAGAAGGCATCCCGCCTCAAGGTCGAGGGCCGCAAGGACGAGAAGCGCGCGAAGCGGCTCAAGGAAGAGCTGGAGTGGGTCCGGTCCAACGCCAAGGGCCGTCAGACCAAGTCCAAGGCCCGCCTCGCCCGTTACGAGGAGATGGCGGCCGAGGCCGACAAGATGCGGAAGCTGGACTTCGAGGAGATCCAGATCCCGCCGGGCCCGCGGCTGGGCTCCATCGTCGTCGAGGTCCAGAACCTTTCCAAGGCGTTCGGCGACAAGGTCCTCATCGACGACCTGTCCTTCACCCTGCCGCGCAACGGCATCGTGGGCGTCATCGGCCCGAACGGCGCGGGCAAGACCACGCTGTTCAAGATGATCCAGGGCCTGGAGACGCCGGACACCGGCGCGATCAAGGTCGGCGAGACGGTCAAGATCAGTTACGTCGACCAGAGCCGCGCCAACATCGACCCCAAGAAGACGCTGTGGGCCGTCGTCTCCGACGAGCTCGACTACATCAACGTCGGTCAGGTCGAGATGCCGTCGCGGGCCTACGTGTCCGCCTTCGGCTTCAAGGGCCCGGACCAGCAGAAGCCCGCGGGCGTCCTCTCCGGTGGTGAGCGCAACCGGCTGAACCTGGCGCTGACCCTCAAGGAGGGCGGCAACCTGCTGCTCCTCGACGAGCCCACCAACGACCTCGACGTGGAGACCCTGTCGTCGCTCGAGAACGCGCTGCTGGAGTTCCCCGGCGCGGCCGTGGTCATCTCCCACGACCGCTGGTTCCTGGACCGGGTCGCGACGCACATCCTCGCGTACGAGGGTGAGTCGAAGTGGTACTGGTTCGAGGGCAACTTCGAGTCGTACGAGAAGAACAAGGTCGAGCGGCTCGGTGCCGACGCCGCGCGCCCGCACCGCGCCACCTACAAGAAGCTGACCCGGGGCTGATCTTGCGGCACATCTACCGCTGCCCGCTGCGCTGGGCGGACATGGACGCGTACGGCCACGTGAACAACGTGGTCTTCCTCCGGTACCTGGAGGAAGCCCGTATCGACTTCCTGTTCCGCCCGGAGAAGGACTTCCAGCAGGGATCCGTGGTGGCGCGCCATGAGATCGACTACAAGCGGCAGCTGGTCCACCGGCACACGCCGGTGGACATCGAGCTGTGGGTGACGCAGATACGAGCGGCGTCGTTCACGATCGCCTACGAGGTCAAGGACCCGGACCAGATCTACGTCACGGCCTCGACGGTGATCGTGCCGTTCGACTTCGCGCAGCAGCGTCCGCGCCGGATCACGGCGCAGGAGCGCGAGTTCCTGGAGGAGTACCGGGACGACGTGGACGAGGCCGTCGCTGCATGACCGCCTTGTACCTCGCCGACGAAGGGGAGGCGGCGGACCTCGCCGCCTTCCTCGCCCGGCTGATCCACTACGACCGCGCGGCCGCCGTGCGCCTCCAGGCGTCCGGCACCGCGCTCGCGGTCTTCGGGCGCCCGCCGGCGTTCGAGGTCCTCGCGATCCGCACGGTGCGGCTCGCCAAGCCGTACGAGAACGGGCTCGACGTCATGCTCGACGTGACCGTCTCCGCCGGTGAACTCCTGGAGTCCGTCGAGGAGCCGGCGGCCACGGTCACCGTTCCCGCGGCCGTCACCGGTCCGCCGTGGGCGGGCGTGCTGCCGCCCCGCGGCGGCTGGCGGCAGGAGCCGGGGCTGCCCGCGACGGACGCCGTGCGTGCGTCGGTCGGCGCCGCGGTCGCCGAATTCCGGTCCCGTACCGAGGAGTTGGCGCCCGAGCGGCGTACCCGCGCCGAACTCGACGCGATCGGGCGGGAGATCTGGTCCCGCCCGATCGGTGACAGTGGCCTTCCGGTACGGGCGGCGCACGCGGCACAGTCGCTGGGATTCCTCCGTGCGGCCGGCCGACTCGCCCCTGGGGAGACCCCGTTGGGCCTGTACTCGTCCGGGGCGTGGCTGCGGCTGCGCACGCCCTACGGGTCGATCGCCGTCCGCCGGGCGGGACTCGGAGCGCTGGACGTCAGCGTCCGCTGAGCCGGCCGCCCGTACGACCGGATCCTTCGTCGCCCCCCGGGGCGCGACCGGCGCCGCCCGCCCTCCTCAACCGGCCGTGTTCACCATCGAAGCCGCCGCGTACGTCAGGTAGTTCCACAGCGTGTGCTCGTGCTCCTCGGAGAGACCGAGCTCGTCGACGGCCACGCGCATGTGCTTGAGCCAGGCGTCGTGTGCCGCCTGGTCGACGGCGAACGGGGCGTGCCGCATCCGCAGCCGGGGGTGGCCGCGGTTCTCCCCGTAGGTCGTCGGGCCGCCCCAGTACTGGATCAGGAACAGCGTGAGGCGCTCCTCGGCAGGGCCCAGGTCCTCCTCGGGGTACATGGGCTTCAGCAGCGGGTCCTCGGCGACGCCCTCGTAGAAACGGTGGACGAGGCGCCGGAAGGTCTCCTCGCCGCCGACCTGCTCGTAGAAGGTCTGCTCCTGAAGCGTGCCGCGCCGAATCTCATTCACGTCTCCCATGGTCTCAGACCCGGCGACCGAGGACTCAAGGCTTAGGACCACTCCATGGCCCGAGGCACCGGAGCGGTCCGCACCCGGCGCCCGCCAGGTCCGCGGACCCCCGATCAGCCGGGCCGGCACTCGCCTCCCGGCCCTCCCGGCAGCACAGTGGAGGTATGGGCGCGCACACACTCGACAAGGATCTGGACGACCTCGCCACCTCGGCGCGGGCCGCGCTGGTACGCGTGATCGAGGCCAGCGGGGCCTGGGACGCCGACCCGGTCTGGCGGGAAGCCTTCCAGGAGGTGCCGCGCCACCTCTTCGTGCCCTACTACTACGTCGGCGCCTCGGACGGCTTCGAGAGGGTGTGGTGCGAGGACCCCGACCCCGGACAGCGGGAGCGCTGGCTGCGCGGCGCCTACGCGGACACCGCGCTGGCCACCAGGGTCCGGGACGCCGAGCTGCTGTCCTCCAGCAGCCAGCCGTCGCTGATGGCGATGATGCTGACCGCGCTGGAGATACGGGACGGGGACGCCGTACTGGAGATCGGCGCCGGGACCGGCTACAACGCGGCGCTGCTCGCCCACCGTCTCGGTGACGGCCTGGTGACCACGGTCGACCTCGACCCGGAGATCACCGAGTCCGCACGGCAGCACCTGGACGCCGTGGGCAGGCATCCCACCGTCGTCACCGGCGACGGCACCCGCGGGGTTCCCGAGCGGGCCCCGTTCGACCGGATCATCGCGACCTGCACGCTGACCTCGATCCCGCGCCCCTGGCTGGCGCAGTGCCGTCCGGGTGCGGTCATTCTCACACCGCTGGCCACCGGCCTGATCGCGCTGCGGGTCCGGGACGCCGGGTACGCCGAGGGGCGCTTCCTGCACACGCCCGCCTATTTCGTCCCCCTGCGCGGCGACACCCGCCCCGACGACCCGGAGCCGCAGCACCTGGGCGGGCTCCCGCGCCGGGCCCGCGGCGACGAACTGTTCCGGTTCCTGCTGACGCTCACGGTGGGCAGCCTCGATCCCTACGAGGCGTTCACGCTGTGGGAGCGAGAGCGGCGGCCGGTGCGCGAGCGGTACGGGATCACGGTCAGCGGCGCGGACGCGTGGGCGTGGCTGGACGACCCTGAGGGGCCGCACGCCTGGCCGCTGCCGTAGAGCGCCGGAAACCGCGGCACGGGCAGGGGAGAGGCCCCGGCAGGCGCTCCGGAGCGCCCTCGTACGGGCACGGGGAACGACGAAGTACGCGTACGGGAGGAGAACCCCCGCACGCGTACGGGACGCGCCGCTCAGCCGAGCCTGATGGTGATCGTCGTCCAGGCGCCGACGTGCACCCGGTCGCCGTCCTGGAGGGGAACGGGGACGAAGGGCTGGATGGGCTCCTCGCCGCCGTTGACCGTGGTGCCGTTCGTCGAGTTCTGGTCGACGACCGCCCAGCTGCCGTCCGGCTGCTGGACCAGGACCGCGTGCTGGTGCGAGACCCCCGGGTCCTCCGGGGGCACCGCGAGGTCGATGTCGGGGGTGTCGCCCGTGGAGTGTCTGCGGCGGCCGATCGTCAGCTGGTTGCCGGTGAGCGGGCGCTGCTGCTCCGGGGAGTACGCGGGCAGGTTCAGGCCCGCGGCCTCGGGGCCGGAGCGCTGCATCATCGCCATGAAGTACTCGCGGTCGGGGCCGATCGTCACGGTCCAGGACAACGGCTGCCGCTGCTGCTGGTAGCCGACACCGGGAGGGGCCTGGGTCGCGCCCGGCTGCGGGTAGCCGTAGCCGCCGCCCTGACCGGGGCCGGGACCGCCCTGGCCACCGGCCGGCGGGGAGATCACCCAGTCGTCGTCACCGCCGCCGAAGGACGGACCGCCGGGCCCCTGCTGCCCCTGCTGCGGGAACGCGGGCGCGGCCGGCTGCTGCGTGAAGGCCTGCGGGGCGCCGGGACCGCCGGACGTGGGCCCGGGAGGCGGGCCCTGACGCGAGGGGTCGGCACCGAAGCCGCCGTGACGGCCGGGACCGCCGGAGGGGCCGGGAGGGCCGCCCTGGCGCGACGGATCGCCGCGGAAACCGGAGGGGTCACCCCCGTATGGCGGAATCGGTTCCGCAGGTCGGTTCATCTGCGAGGGCCGCGAGCTCTGGTAGTCGAACGCGTCATGACCGGGGCCACCGGCGGGACCGCCAGGACCGCCGGGCTGTCCCGGGCCGCCGGGCTGCCCCGGGCCGGACTGCTGGAACCGCAGCGCCGGATTGGGCAGTCCGGGCGCGGGCGCCTGCGGACGCGGCGCCGCCGGGGTGTACGAGGTCGCCGTGTTCGTCAGGAAGTTCCACCGGCACTCCTCGCAGAACGGCGCACCGCCCTCACGGGGCGTGCGGCACTGCGGGCAGAGCTCCGGCTCGGCACCGGGCACGGCGGAGAGGTGCGGGCGTCCGCCGGGACCGGGCGGCGAACCCTGCGCCGGATAGCCGTATCCGGCGGGCGGTGGCGGGGGCGGAGGCACGGCACCGGCCATGCGGTGACCGCAGACCTCGCACCAGTCGTCGGAACCCGACTGGTGTCCGTTCGGGCAGGTCGGCATGTCGGCGCTTCCCCCTCTCCTCTTCCGGTCGCTATGACCGGATTTCTCCGGCTCCCCACGGGAGCCGGGCTCGCTACTTCTTTACACGAACAGTCTTTGTGGACCGTGTCTCGAGCGTCATTTCGTCGGCCTCTTCGACCTTTGCCTTCAATCTGACAGTACCTGCCGCGGCGTCGACCACGTCCACCACCTTCGCAAGCAGTTTCGCAGTATCGGCGTTGCCGGACACATTCGCGAGCTGAACGGCACGGCCCAGCTTGGCCGTTGCGCCGTCGACATCTCCCGATTTGCGAAGATCGAGACCCTGTTGGATGACTTGTGCCAGTTCCGCCTGACCTGTGTAGTGCGCGACCTGTGAGTTGATCCTCGTCGAGGCCACCATGTCGTCGGTCCACACCGCCCGTACGAGACCCTGCGCGCCGAGGTTCTGCACGCTCCCGTCGCCCTGCGGGATCACCAGTGAGACCCTGGCGGCCAGCATCTCCTGGCCGACCCCGGCCAGCGGGACCTCGACGCACACGTGGTAGTCGCGGGACTCGTCGCCCCAGGAACCCGTGGGGTAGTCGCCGGCGCGGGGGCCCGCCTCGGTGCGACGGCCGGTCAGTTCCGCGACGGTGGGCGCGACTTGCTTGACGAACTTGATCGCCGTACCGACGGGCGTCCACAGCCGCAGCGAGACGTCCGCGACCTCCTTGCCCATCGCCGTCTCCATCATGTGCGTGAAGTCGGCCGACAGGGCGGCGGGGTCGGCGACGATGTCGGCGGTGCCGAGCAGCGCCGAGGCGATCCCCGTGACCTCCTTGACCTCCCAGTCGGTGCCCACTCCACGCGCGTCACAGGTGAACCGTCCGGCGCAGGAGTCCAGCGCGGCCTTCAGATCCTCCGGTGCCTCGTGTTCGTTGCGGCCGTCGGTGAGCAGGATGCCGTGCCTGATCGACACCTCCGCCGAGGACAGCAGCCGGTCGGCGAGGCGCAGCCAGGTGCCGATCGCCGTACCACCGCCCGCGGTCAGCCTGCGCAGCGACTGCCTGGCCTGCTCGCGGGTGGCCGCGCTCGCCACCGCGAGCCGTCCGGAGCCCGGGTAGACCTCCTTGGCGACGTGGGTGCCGCCGATGACCGCGAAGTGCACACCGTCGCGCAGGGTGTCGATCGCGGCGGCCGTCGCGTCCCGGGCGTTGCGCATCTTGGTCGGCGGGTAGTCCATCGAGCCCGAGCAGTCGACCATGATCGCCACGGCCGCGTCCGGGCTCTGCCCCGCGGTGTACAGGTGGGGCGCGCCGACCGCGCTCCCCACGGTGCCGCCGCCGGTGGCGCTCACCGTGACGATCGCGTTGACCTCTCGGCCGTTCTCGGGCAGGTACTCGTTCTGGTACACGTCGACCGAGAACTGTGGCACGTTCGACTTCGAGAAATTGGCCATGCCTTCTTCGTCCCCCTCAAGGCCTCCGGTGGTTGACGGAGGTGATGACTGTCCGCGGACCGGTCCCCTCCGGTCCGAGGCCGACCCCGTCGGAGTCGTCGACGCCGCCGTCGGCGTCGACGCCCGCGTGTCTTCGCGGCCTCAGGCCGATCCTGCCCCCTGCGACGGCGCGGGGAACGGCACGACGGCCACTGTTACGTTGTCGTGGCCCCCGCCGTCCAGGGCGTGGCCGACCATCACCTGGGCGCTGTGCAGTGGCCGTTCGGCGGCGTCGAGCGGGACGACCTCGGCCATCTCCTCCGCCGCCTCGGCGTAGTTCCACAGTCCGTCGGTGCACACCACGACCACACCGGGCCGGTCCGGCTTGAAGGACGCGGTGTGCGGCTCCAGTTCGTACGCGTCGGCGCCGAGCCAGCCCGTGATGGCGTGGGCGCGCTCGTCGGCGTACGCCTGCGCCTCGCTCATCAGGCCGGCGGCGACCATCTGCGCGGCCCAGGAGTCGTCCTCGGTGAGCCGGGCCGGGGGCGAACTACGGTCGACGGGGACCCAGTAGGCGCGGCTGTCCCCGACCCAGCCGACGACCAGCAGGGCGGGGGTGACGACGGCGCCGACCAGGGTGCAGGCGGGCGCGTTCTGGTGCGGGGCGTGCTCGTCCTGGGCGGGGGGCGCCTCGGCCAGGGAGTTGACGGCCTCCGCGGCGGCGACGATCGCCTCGTGCATGGCCTGCTGCGGGTGGGTGCCCAGGGGCAGCGCCGCGAGGAGCGCCTCGGCGGCCGTGCGGGACGCGGCGAGCGAGGCCTCGTCGGGGCGGGTCGCCGAGGAGACGCCGTCGCAGACGATCGCGACGACGGCGGGGGAGCCGTCGGGCAGCGCGGTCGAGGAGATCGCGAAGGCGTCCTCGTTGCGGTGGTGGCGCAGACCGCGGTCGCTGACCGCCGCGACCGCGGTCAACTCCTGTTCCATGTGGTCGCGTTCGCGCGGCTGGGCGTGGCCGCAGTTCTCGCAGTAGCCGTCGCTGTCGACATGGCCCGAACGGCACGCGACGCACAGTTTGGTGCCCGCGGGGGGCGTGCCGAGGTCCGCGGTCCGCGGATCGGCAAGGGGCCCGGCGGGGGCTTCGGCCGGGGCGCCCGCCGGGGGCGCCAGCGGATACTCGTCGGGCTCCGGGGGCCGGTCGAAGCGCACACCGGAGGGCTGAGTACCGGGCGGCTGCGCGCCGGCGGGCTGAGCAGCGGCCGGTTGCGCGCCGGCGGGCCGGATGCCCGGCGCCGGGGGCTGTGGGTCCGCGGATCCCGGCTGTCCGTGCGCGTGCCCGTGTTCGTGGGGGAGTTCCGAGCCGCCCGAGTCGGTTCCCTGGATGTCGGCCGCCCGGTGCACGGGCGTGCCGGAGCTCGTCGGCTCGGGCGCGACGGGCCAGTCCACGGAGGCGACGGCCGACGGCGGACGCGCCGGCGTGCCGTTCATGGTGATCGTGGGGTGGTCCTCGGGCGGTGCGGGCACCGCGGACAGGTCGAACCCGCACGCACCGCAGAAGCGGTCACCCGCCTCCAGGGGCTCCTCACAACTGGGGCACCGCGAAAGGGCCGTCGGCTGGGGCATCTGGGACATCAATCACACCCACGTCCGGGGGCGGTAACGGTTGGCACGTTCCACCAGGTCGATCCTCTCCTCGCCGCCCCGCGCGAGCCGGGCCAGCGTGCGGTACGAGCGCTCCAGACCGAAGCGGAGACCGCGCTCGTCCAGCTCACTGCCGAGCAGCACCCGTCCGCCACCGGAGTGCGGGGCGGAACCCTGGCTACCGGAGAGTACCCAGTCCAGGGCGCAGCCGAGGACTTCCGTCGACAACTGCTCGCGTCGCACGGCGTCCAGACCGTATCCGTCCAGCGCCTCGACCTGGCCCGCGGCGGCGGTCAGATCGTCCAGGAACGGCGCCGCCGCGGCCTCCTCGGCGAGCCGCTGCCGCAGCCGCGCCCGTACGGCCGCGACCCGCGCCGCCGTGTAGTGGATCGACGACTCCGGTACGGACTCCAGCGTGCGTACGGAGCCACGGCGGTCGCCCGCCGCGAGCTGGACGCGGGCCAGGCCGAACGCCGAGCTGACATGACTGGGGTCGGTCGTCCACACCAGGCGGTAGTACTCGGCGGCGTTGTCCAGTTGCCCCAGTACCTCCGCGCACAGGCCGAGGGCCAGCTTCGGCGCGGGCTCGCCGGGGAAGGCGTCGTAGATCGCGTCGAAGGACAGCGCCGCGATCTCGTGCTCCCCGGTCGCCAGCGCCGCGACGCCCCGGTACCAGACCACCCGCCAGTCGTCCGGGTGGTCCGCCTCCAGGGCTTCCAGCGCCTCGGCCGCACCGGTCGGCTCGCCCCTCTCCAGCCGGGCCCGCAGTTCACGCAGACGCAGCTCCAGGGAATGGGTGGGAGCCGCCTGCAGCGCGGTGATCAGCTCGGCGGGCGCGGACGCCATCAGGCCCGCGAGGAAGCCCGCGTTGGGGTCGCCCGGGTCGACCAGGGGGACCGGCAGCGCGAGGGCCGTGGCGGCGGTGTTCAGCGGCTTGACCAGGGTCGCCGGAGCGGGGGCCGGAGCCGTCAGGAGCGAGGGCGTACCGTCGGCGCCCGGTGTGCCGGCCCGCGGTGCCGGGACGCCCTTTCTCCGTCTCACCGGCACCAGCCGCGCCCCCAGCCGCGACACGTCCCCGTCCAGCTTCCCGAACAGCTCCGTGTCCGTGAGCTTGAGCTCCGGCCCGAACAGCGTGGACAGGGCCGGGCGGGCGAGCCCCGTCTGGAGGGACACGACCTCCCTGAGCACCCCCGTCAGCTGCTCCGCCATCTCCTGCGCCGAGGCGAACCGGCGGGCCGGGTCGGGATCGGTGGCGCGGACCAGCAGCCGGTAGAACGACTCGTACTGGCGGAAGACCTCGATGGTGTCCGGGTCGGGCAGGGAGTCCACGAAGACGTTCGTGTACCCCTGGAAGTCGAAGGTGAGCACGGCGAGCGTGCGCGCGACGGTGTACAGGTCGGAGGCGACCGACGGGCCGACCTCGGCCACCTCCGGCGCCTGGTAGCCCACCGTGCCGTAGATGGCCGACTCCTCGTCGTCCATCCTGCGCACCGCGCCCATGTCGATCAGCTTGAGCTGGTCCTCGGTCTGGATCGCGTTGTCGACCTTGAAGTCGCAGTACAGCAGGTTGCGGCTGTGCAGATGCCCGAGCGCCTCCAGGGCCTCGATCCCGTACGCGCAGGCCTGCTCCACCGGCAGCGGATCACGCTTCCCGTCCGCCGTCCGCCGTCCGTTGGCGATCTCCTTGAGGGACTTGCCGCCGACGTACTCCATCACGATGTACCCGTCCAGCGACCCGGTCCGCTGGTCCAGGTGCTCGACGAAGTTGTAGATCCGCACGATGTTGGAGTGCTCGATCTCCGCGAGGAAGCGCCGCTCGGAGATCGCCGCCTCCATCGCGTCCTGGTCGCCCGTGTCCAGCAGGCCCTTGAGGACCACCCACCGGTCGGAGACCGCGCGGTCGACGGCGAGGTAGACCCAGCCGAGGCCGCCGTGCGCGAGACAGCCCGCCACCTCGTACTGGCCGTGCACGATGTCGGCCGCCTGAAGCTTGGGCACGAACGAGTACGGGTGACCGCACTTGGTGCAGAACCCTTCGGTGCGGCCGGTCCGCTCGCCCCGCGAACGCCCCACCGGCGCACCGCAGTCGGAGCGCGAGCAGAACCGCTTGCGTTCGGGCACCTCCGGGTTCTCCAGGACCATCGCGCGCGGGTCCGGCCGCGGCACGTCCGGGACCTGCACGAGACCGGCGCCGAGCCGGCCGCGTCCGCTGGAGCCGGTGGTCGAACCGGAGCTGCGCACCGACACCGAGCGGCCGGTCGAGGTGCCCGACACCGAGCGCGACAGCCGGCCGGAGACCGAACGCCGGGACTGCGAGGAGCGTGACGACGTACGGGAGCTGGCCGGTGAACCGGAGCGGGCGCTGCGGCTGCCGGACCCGCGCGAACCCCGCCCGCCGGCCGTGATCCCGGTCGGGGGCGAGCCCACCATGCCGGTCGCCGGGACGACCGGTGCCAGACCGCACGTGTCGCAGTACAGCTCGCCGTCGCCCATGTCCTCGTACGACCCCGGGCAACCGGGTCGCTGGCAGGTGCGCCGCTCCTCGCCCTCGGGCTGTTCACTCATCCCGCATCACCTTCAACGCTCACGCCTGGGGCCCTCTCCGGTCGGTGGGCCCGCCCTGCTCCGGCACCCGCGGGCTCAGCAGATCGGCCGCCGCGTGCTGATAGCGCAGCACCGCGTCCTCCGCGACCCGCAGATCGCAGGGCGCGCTCCACAGCATGCGCCGCGCCGCGTCGTAGCGCTCGACGAGGAACGGATCCTCCGCGAGGCCGTGCCGTGCCACCTTCGCCTTGTATGCGTCGAGGCGGCCGCGCAGTTCCGCGCGGATCGCCAGCGGAGCGGTGACCGCCGTCAACGACTCGCGGGCCCGCAGCAGTTCGTCCTCGGCCTTCTCCTCCAGGGCCTCCAGCAGGGGCGAGAGGCGGTGCCACTGAGCGTGTCTGCGGTACTCCGCGGCCGTCGCCAACTGCTCCTGCAGCGCCGTCGGCGGGCCGCTGACGGCGGGCACCTCGGACGCGGCGATCTTCGCCAGCACCTCACCGCGGGCGCTTCGCGCCTCCGCGAGGGTGCGGTCGGCACGGCTGAGCAGGTCGCGCAGCCGCACCAGCCGGGCCTCCGCGTCCTGCCGGACGGTGAGCACCGCGTCGATCTCCCGGCGCACGTCCTCCAGGGCGCGCGCCTCGCGGTCGTACGTCGTCGTGTCCGGGCGGCCGCCGCCGGGCGCCGAACTGCCCTGCGCGGGCACCCAGTAGGCCAGCGGGTCGGAGACGACGCGTTCGCGCAGGGTGGTCAGCGTCCGGGTGATCCGTTCCAGATCGTCGCCCGACGGGTGCTCGCCGGGGCGTACGCCCACGGAGTGCGCGAGCTGCCGGGTGCGCTGGAGCTCCGCGGCCAGTAAATCGATCCGGGCGGGCAGCGCGGACCAGACGGCGTCCGCGGTCACGACCATGTCGAGCGACGACGCGTACAACCCGTTCATCCGCTCGACCAGGGCGGCCAGCGAGAACTGCTCGCTGAGCCGGCCCGCTCCGGACAGCGTCGGGGCGTTCGCCGTCGCGGTGGCCGAACCGGCGATCGTGACGCTCGCGCCGCGCAGCAGCTCGGTCAGCTCGACCAGGTCCTCACGGCTCGACCAGCGCCGCCGCGAACGGATGTCGCGGGCGGAGCGCAGCGCGTCCGTGTACGCGTCGAAGTACGCCCACAGCAGCGTGATCGACGCGTCCGCGGTCGTCCAGCGCTCCTTGGTCGTGCCCGTGAGCTCGGCGCCTTCGAGGAGTCTGCGGCCCGCGTGGTCCTGCAGGGCGAGGAGCGAGGTCTCGATGGCCTCGTGCTCCGCGCCGAGCCGCGCCAGCGCACGGTCCACCTCGTCCCGGTCCATCACCGGCCCGGGGGGTCCCGTGACGCCCATCGATCACCTCTCGCTCTCGGTCGTGTCCCGTGCGCCCGTCCGGTGCGCCGGGGTAACTCTCCAGTCGTATCAGCTCGGTCGCCCCTGCGGCCTGCCTCGAGGTGTCCGCCGGTGTCACGTCGTGGGTGGCTTCGACGACGGCGAGTCCGCGCCCAGGGTGGGGGACAGCCACTTGTCGTACGAGGTCTGCCAGCCACCGCTCTTGACGTAGTCGACCAGCACTTGGTTGACCCGGCGTACCAGATCCTCCGCGCCCCGCTTCATCGCCACGCCGTAGTACTCGGTGGTGAAGGTGCTGCCCTTCAGCTCGACCGTCGGGTCCTGCGCGGCCTGGCTCGCCGCGAGCGCGCCGTCGGTCACCACGGCGTCGACCTGGCCGAGCTGCAGCCTTACCAGGCAGTCGAGTTGGTTGGGCACCGTGGTGGAGATGTCGGCGGAGGACGCGAGCCTGCCCGCCTTCTGGTCGGCGGCCAGCTTGTCGTGGGCGGTGGACCCCGACGCCGTGCAGATCCGGTGCTTCGCCAGCGACTCGTCGTAGCCCCCGATGTCCGACGCCTTCGGGGCCAGAACCTGCTGGCCGGTCACGAAGTAGGGGGCGGAGAACGCGACGTCCTTCAGCCGGGCACAGGTGATCGTCATGGTGCGGACCACCATGTCGACCTGGCCGTTCTGGATCGCCGGGACGCGCTGGTTGGTGGGGATGGCGTGGAACCTGACCGCGGCCGGGCTGCCGAGGATCTCCTTGGCGATCTCGTGCGCGAGATCGATGTCGAAGCCCTCCAGGTCACTGCTCTTCTTCGTGCTGTTCGGATCGCGGTAGCCCCAGCGGTAGCTGTTCTGGTCGACGCCGACCGACAGATAGCCGCGCTCCTTGATGGCCGTGATCGTGCCGCCGCTCTCGTCACCGGACGGGGCGGGGCTCTGTTCCTGCGCGGTGGCGTCGGTGCACGAGTCGGCCTTCGCCTGGGTGCCCCGGCCCACCCCCTGGCCGCCGATGCCCGCACCGCCCTCCCCGCGGGCGCTGCCCAGTGGCAGCAGCAGGGCGAAGACCGCGGTGACGGCCAGGGCGACGGCCATCGCTCCCACGCCGCCCCAGCCCTTCAGACTCGCCCTCAGGCGCCGTGCGGTCATCGCCGATCCCCCTTTCACCGGTACTCCGAAAGCCTGCGCCCGATGCCCAGCAGCGCGCCCGCGGCGGCCAGCACCGCGAGGGCCGCCGCGCCGGCCGGCAGGCCGGTCATCGCGCCCAGGCCGTCGGCCGCCGCCCGCTTGAACTCGCTCTCCTCGTGCGTCAGCGCCAGCGCCAGGTTGGTGTCGACGCCGTCGAAGCACTCGCCCGTCGCGCCCTTGGCGCCTATGACCTTGTCCAGCGCGCCCTGGTAGTTGCCGTCGTCGTCGGCCTTGCGGGCGTCCAGGTGACGGGCCTTCCAGACCTTCATGTTGCCCGTCGCCGCGGTCACGGGCGTCTCGCCCGCCTTGTCGTCGGCGAGGTCCGCCGCCAGGGCCAGGCCCCGGGTGAGGGTCTTCATGTCCTGCTGGAAGTCGTAGTCGTACCGGTCCACGACCTCGGTGGCGGACACCTTCTTGGTCTCCGCGCCACGGCTGACCAGCGTCAGGTTCTCGTTGCCCCGGGCGTTCAGTGAGGCGATCCGGGCGTCGTGCAGCACGTTCAGCGAACGGACGCCGTGGTCGTACGAGGCGTTCAGCTCGGCGCGGGCCACCGTGTGGCCGACCACGAGCCAGAGCAGGACGACCGTCGAGGCGGTGGTCGCGGCGACCATGCCCTGGTTCAGGACCCGGTTCGTGTGGCGGTAGTGGCGGTGCTGGGCCCAGGCGAGTCCCGCCAGCACCAGCACGCCGAGACCGATGGCCGTCCACGGGTACGGTTCGGCGTCCGCGTAGTCGGCGTTCAGCCGCGTGTTCTCCCGTTCGTAGAGGTCCTTGGCGGCCGGGAGCATCTCCCCCTGCATCTTCTCGTTCGCGTACCGCAGATAGGCGCCGCCCAGGGGGTAACCCAGGCGGTTGTTGGCACGGGCCCGCTCGACCAGGCCCTTGTACTCGGGCAGCAGCTGGTTGAGCCTCGTGATGGTGTGCGCGGAGGGGGAACCGGGGTCGGAACTGGCGGCGGCGGTGATCAGGCCCTGGGCCGCCGTCCGGATGTCCTTCTCGTACCGGTCGCGGGAGGCCGCCGTCTCCTGGCCACCCGCCAGGAAGCCGCTGGAGGCCGCGGTGTTGGCGTCCGCGAGGGAGCGGTAGATGTCCGCCGCGCCGGCGCTCAGCGGCTGACTGCTGTGCAGCACGTCGTCCGCGGCCGCCGAACGCTCCGTCGTCTGCCAGGCCGTGACCGCACCGAACGCGACGACCAGCAGGGCGAGTACGGCGCCGATGATACGGAGCCTGCCCGGCTCCGTCGTCGCCGCGGCACGCAGCCGGTCGACGCCCTCGGCCCAGGCCGTGCGGCGCGCGGGCATCGCGTCCGGGCCCGTCACGGGCGGTCTCCCCGGCGGTACGGGGGAGCCGGACTGCGGCGGGACGGCCGGCGCCGGGGCCCCGGCCGTGGGCCGTGGTGGTGCCGTGCTGCCTTGCGGCGGGTGTGTCACTTGACCTCCCCCATGGTCATCCGTCGGTCACCGTCCCCCGCGCGCGCGGGAGCGCGAGGGGAGGTGCACGGCCGCAAGTATCGCCGCCGGGGCCGGTATCCGCACAGGCCTTGACTGGATCTTGTTCGGATTACGACGTCGGCCCGTCGCGGTATCCCCCTGACCATGAATACGCGTTCGGTATCGGTTCGGTTCCCTTGCCGCTGGTGGCCGCACCTGGGGGCTCCGCCCCCAGACCCCCGCCAGGGGGCTGCCGCCCCCTGGACCCC